>NZ_JBSHAW010000004.1:122500-197882 GCF_053611685.1 Streptomyces sp. NPDC054786
CGTTGGTGTCCCAGCGTTTGCGTTTGCGCCGGGTGGGGGACAATGTGCCTTTTTTCGCGCCGTGTTGTGAGTTAAACGGGCCCCAAAAAGGGGGGGGGGGGCCGTCGTCAACTGTGCGGGCCCCCCGCCTGAGTCTCTGATGGCAGGGCCACCTCTGTCCGGGGGACTGTGTGGCGTCGTCACCGGTGAAGCGCCTCGTTGGCCTTTGAGGCGGCCTGGCGCAGATCGCTCGTGGCTCGCTCGGCGCGGCCTTCGGCGGTCATCCGCTCGTTGCCCACGGCACGGCCCAGGGTTTCCTTGGCGGCACCCTTGGCCTGCTTGGTCTTGGCCGTCATCTTGTCGGTGGCGGTCATGGTCGCACTCCTTCTTGCGTTGGTGTGTTTCCCTGACGCAAGATCGCCTGCCCTTGCCGAAACGGTCCAAACACCCGCACTACGAAGCCGGTTATCTGCGCCAGGGCAGTTCTTCGAGCGCGGTGACGTCGCCGGCCGCGAGAAGGCCGAACAGCCGCAAGGCCTCCTCGCGCCCACTCACACGCATCTCGCCGGGGACCACCGAGTCGTCCTCAGTGTTCTCCCAGAGCACCAAGCCGCCGGCGAATACGCTGAGGCACCACCCGCTCTCATGGGACAACGACACGTCGGGATGCTCGTCATCAGCATCCGCAAGACCCTCCAGGACTTGCGCCATCGTCGCCGTATCAGGGTCGTCGAGCGTCCCGCCCATGACGTCGCGCATGAAGTAACTCATACGGCCAATTACCTCATGCGGTGATGGTCCATGGGACGGTCCCCTCGGCAGTTCCCGAGGGCTTCGTGGCTGGGGCGCGCCCGAAGCATTCCGGTCCATGTGGGCGGGTGGTGATCCCTCGGATACGGCCATGTGAGAGCCGCTCGGCTGGCAAGATGCCCCCCATGCCGAACGTTTCATCGATTACATACGTAGGTGTCGGAGCGGTCCTTCAGGAGATCGGCATGGTGCCGCCCGAGAAGGTGCAGAGCGTCCTTGAGGAATGTGCCAACTATGCGCACGACGTACTGAACTCCTACGAGGTCGCCCGCGCCCTCGAAGAGTTCGGCGTGGCGGTCTCGGTTCACGCCGACGACATCGACTTCCTGGAGCAGGACTACGCAAGCCTCCTTGACCACGCGGCCGCACTCACCGACGGCGCGGTCACCCTCACCAACGTCAGGCTGCGCGAGGGCGAAGAAATAGGCGGATCTCGCGACGACATCCTGGAGTTCGAGCGCAACGGCCGGCTCGTCTCCATCTCGGCCGAACACTTCGGGGATGGCTATGACTACTTCGACCAAGGGGCAGCCTGCGAGGCCATCGCCGCACTCTCCCCCGAGAACGACCCACGCGAATTCCGCGACGTCGACTTCGCACGCAAGACGAACCACGGCTACGACAGCATCATGGTCCTCGCCACGCCCGAGCAGGCGAAGGCACTGACGGAGCGCCTTGGCCTGACAATCCGGTAGGGCGTGTCCGGTGGCCCACCGCGGCCCCACCGGACAACCCCTTATCCACGGGGACCGCCCCGCATTCCGCCCCTGCGCCGATCGGGGCATCACTGACTCTGGACGCTGAGCGGGCGTCCGTCGGCCCGGCCCGCGGGGGCGTCCATGAGGTTGGCGCGAGCCCGCCACCACGGCAGAAGCTGAACGACACCGAACGACACCTCCAGAACGAAGAAGACCCACAGCAGCCGCGTGGCACCTTGGGCCAGTGCGTACGCCTGCCACATGGCGAACAGCGTGCGCCCGACACCGTCGAACAGTCCGTGTACCGGCAGCGGCTTGACGATCCGCAGGAGTGCCCAGACCAGCACAACCGAACCCATCAGATTCGCGTACAAGGTCTGTATCGGGTCGAGGGGAGGAAAGACGCCCAGCCCGAGCGTGCCCCCCAGTGACGACAGCGCGCCGTGCACCAGCGCATAGGTCCACGGCGTCGCAAATCCCGCTGTGACGACGAGGTCGTACCAGGCGCCGGCACGTATGACGCGAAGATAGTCGGGGCGGGAAGGGGCGATAAGACGGATCACGGCGAGGCTCCTGTGGGTCTCTTGGCAGCGACGCCTCACGGTAAACAGTGGAGTACGCTCCAAGGTCAAGTCCACGGTCCGGCGGAGGGTCATGCGTATCGGCGAGCTGGCCGCGCAAGCGGCGATGTCCAGGGACACCATTCGCTTCTACGAGAAGATCGGCCTCGTCACAGGTCGACGGCTGACCAATGGTTATCGCGATTTCCCGCCGGAGACGGTGACCTGGCTGCATTACGTCCGCACCGCGCAAACGCTCGGCTTCTCACTGGCCGAGATCGCACAGCACGGCGAGGAACTACGCGACGCGCCGGACTCCGCTGAGGCGTTGTCCGCGCTGTTCGAGGACAAGATCCGGGTCATTGACGCGCGTATGGCCGAGCTTGCCGACCTGCGGGCCGACCTCAACGCGCGCGTCGGCACCGGATGCCCACTGCGGGCGGCCGGCCGGGCCGGCTGACGTGGCGGGGCGCTGATCTGGTCGGGGAACTCGTTGGCCGGCCCTCCGTAGCCCTCGTCGATCTCAGCCGTCACCTTCGGGTGGAGCCGGAACTGCTCGGCGATTCCCTCGGTGCGCATCGCGGTCTGGTCGTGTATACGGCCCGGACGGTCCGCACCCGACCACAGCAGGCGGCCCTGGCGAAGCCACGCACGGCCAGCAACGGGCGAATCTCCCCCGAGCATCAGGGCCTCAGCAGTCCGCCCACCCACCAGTCGTGCGGCTTGCCATCGTTGGCGATGCCGCGATTGCGCAGTGTCCCTTCGACGGTGAAGCCGAGTTTCTCGGCGACGGCGCGCGAGCCGGTGTTCCCGGCCATGGCCCACCACTCGATGCGGTGGACGTCGAGGGTGTCCCAGCCCCAGTCACACAGGGCCCGACCGGCCTCCACCGAGTACCCGCGTCCGCGCTGTTCCTTGTTCGCCCAGTAACCGAGCTCCCAGACGCCGCGGCTGACGAGGGTCAGGCAGTACGAGCCGACCAGGGCGCCGGTGTCCTTGCGGAACGCGCCGAGGGTGTAGTCCCTGTCCTCGGCCCACTGAGCGGGCAGCTTCTCGCCGACCAGCTTCTCCGCGTCCGCACGCCGGTACGGCACCGGCACCGGCGTGTAGAACTGGATGTCCTCGTCCTGGCAGGCTTCGTACACCGCATCCACGTCGGCAGGTGTGAAGGCCCGCAGCACCAGACGGTCGGTCTCAAGCGTCACTGGATCCATCGCGGCAGTATGACCACCATGAACAAGCGGCGACCATCGAATATCCCGACCGGGCACCGCCCATCACCACACCCCCGGGCTGGTCAACGGTCGTCGCACGCCCCAGATCAGCTGCCCCCGAGACGGAGCCACTCTCAACAGTGGCGCGGACTGGCCATACGAACGGGCAAACTCGCCATGCCTACCAGGTCGCACTCCACCTGGCCGCCATCCTCATCTGGACCTGACGCTGACCAAAGAGACAGAACCGGCGTATTGCCCCGGAGCGTGGTTGACGGCGTCTCGGTTTGGCCAATGGCGAAGGCCTCAGTGGGGGTTTGTACGCTTCACCGCACGAGGTATTGGTGGTCGGTCCACCGTCATGCCCGGCTGACCCTCTCATGACATAAGTCATCCTCAGAAGGTGACTCACGGCCCTGCATGGCCGGCTGCCGATCCTCGTAGACTCCATATCATGGTGAAATCACTCAAAGCCGGACGAGATGACTCCTGGGAAGGCGTCGTCATCGATAAGTCCCGAGGCATGCTCGACGGCTCGAACATGTACCACTTCGTCGAAGTTCGCCTTGCCGACGGCGAATCCGTGAAGGTCCGGATCGGCCGCCAGCTCTGGAAGTCGCTCGCGGTCGGCGACCGGATCGTCAAGCAGCCGGGCGCCGACCCGGCCAAGGGGTAGCCCTCCGATCGAGCCGGCCACCGCCTGCGGCGCAGCCGCAACGGCGGCCGGCCGGCCGGCTTCGCCCCGCAGACCCGCAGACCCGCAGACCCGCAGACCCGCAGACCCGCAAGCAACGAACACCGTTGAACGCTGCATCAACCGACTCAAGCAGTGGCACAGCCTGGCCAGGCGAACCGACAAACCCGCCATTGCCCACCAAGCCGCCGCGCTCCTCCACTCACCGCCATCCTCATCTGGACCCGACACTGACCAAAGAGACAGAACTCAGGGCCTGGTTGACAAATGATCACCTGGTCGGTGCGCTGAGCCAGAGGATCAACTAGGGCGGGAGGAGCTTGGCGCGCTAGCCTGCCGATCATGGCGGACTGGAAGATTCGGCCGGCTCTGGTGGCGGACGTCGAGGCCGTGGCCGAGTTGCGGGCCGTGGTGCTGCGGGCGGATCTGGAGCGGCTCGGGCGGTACGAGGAGCAGCGGGTGCGCCAGCGGCTGCGGGACGGGTTCGCGCCGGCGCACACCTGGGTGATCGAGGTGGGCGGTGCGTTCGCCGGCTGCGTGTCACTGCGGCCGGCCGAGGAAGCCCACTGGCTGGAGCACTTTTACCTGGCCCCGCACCTGCAGGGCAGCGGCATCGGTGCGGCCGTGCTGCGCGGGCTGCTGGAGCAGTGCGACCGCGAGGGCACCCTGCTCCGGCTGAACGTGCTGCAGGGCAGTCCGGCCCGGCGGCTGTATGAGCGGCACGGATTCACACTCGAGACCGAGGATCCGGTGGACGTGTTCATGGTGCGTGAGCCGGCGTCTGTGTGAGGCGGTGCGGAAACTCATCTCACGGCCTTCCGTACCGCCTTAGATACTCCTTGGGTTCAGCCCGACCACGCTCCGGTGGTCCTCCGAAGGGTCCTGCTGCCGCGGCGGGCCGCTCTGGCCCGCATCTTGCCCGTACCCGTTCCTGCTTTTCGGGGGCCTCGGTCTTTGGGTATCGGGGGCCTCGGTCTTTGGGTATCGGAGGCCTCGGTCTTTGGGTATCGGAGGCCTCTGTCTTTGGGTAGAGGCGGGTCGCCCTCAAGAAGCACGGGAACGCCGTACGTGTCCCCTGATAATCGTCGTTATGTCATCCAGCGCCCCGCCTGTGACCGAGAATCGCGCTACCCGAAGCCCGTTTGCGGGGCCTGGGGAGCGGGGGCGGCAGCTGTGGCGAGCGGCGGGCGAGGCGGTTCTGGCCGGGGCGCTTGTGCTGCTCATCTACCTGGGTGAGTCGGAGATCGACGCCAGGCTGGTGAATGGGGCAGCGGCTCTGGGAGCCATCGGTGTCGCGCTGGTGCTGGTGCGGCGCCGGTTTCCGGTGGCCAGTGTGGTCGGGCTGGCCGCGCTGATGGGGGTGGTGCCCTCCGTGGCGCTGCTGACCGCGGTGGCCGCCTACACCGCGACCCGGCGGATGAGGACGCCACGGCGGCGCGTCGGGGTGCTGCTCGGGGCGGCCGCCTCGGCGATGCTGACCTGCGCGGCGTTCGCGCCCGCTCTGGAGGTGGGCAGCAGTCTGTTCGGCCTTGCGCTGGGTGCGGTGCTCGCCGTTACCACGATCGTGGTTCCTGGATTGGTCGGTACCGCCGCGGGGCAGCAAGGCCGGCTGCTACGGGCGTTGCGAGAGCGCGCCGTCGCCGCCGAGGAGGTGCGGCGGCTGGCGGACAGCGAGTCTCGTATGCGCGAGCGGTCGCGTATCGCTGCGGAGATGCACGATCTGGTCGGGCACCGGCTGAGCCTGGTCTCTCTGCACGCGGGCGGGCTGGAGATGGCGCTGCGGAAGGAGGCGCCCGAACTGCGGGACGAAGCCGCCGTGGTGCGCCGTGCCACCCGTAATGCGATGCAGGAACTGCGGGAGGCGCTGGGGGTCCTCGGGCCGTTGGGGCAGGACACCGGCACCGGCGCGCTGACCGACGCCACGGGCACCCGAGCGGACGTCGAGGCGCTGGTCGAGGAGTCGCGCGGCGGCGGCATTCCCGTGGAACTGCTCTGGGAGGGGCCGGATCTCGACACTCGGCCGTCCCGGGTGCGGCGGGCGGTGCACCGGGTGGTGCGCGAGTCGCTCACCAACGTGCACCGGTACGCGGCCGGAGCACATGTGACCGTCACCGTCCGCCACACCGGCGAGCGGGTGGAGGTGCGGGTGTGCAACGGCGTTCCGCCCATCCGGTCCGCTGTCGTGACCGGGCTGGGCTCCGGGCGCGGGCTGACCGGGCTGCGGGAGCGGGTGGCACTGCTCGGTGGCGGCCTGGAGGCCGGGCGGACGCCCGGTGGCGGCTTCGCCGTTGCGGCCGAGATCCCCACCGCCCCCGGGTCCGGCGCAGAGACGGTGGACGCGGTACCGGACGACAGTGGATCGGTCGCCCTCGACGAGCCCGGCAGTTGGCTCTCCGTCCTCCAGCGGCGCGTTGCCGGCGCCGTCACCGGGCTGCTCGGCCTGGTGGGGGTGGGCGCGATGATGCTGTTCGGGGTCTTGCTGGTGGACCATTCACGATATGACCTCGCGTACCGGAGCCCGGAACAGCCCCGGGTGGGGATGACCAGGGAGCAGGTGATGCGGGCCGTGGCACCGGACGACGATGCGTCGCGCGCGGCAGCCGCCGGGCACGAACCACCGCGGCCGGGGTCCGCCACGGACTGCCTGTATCCGTACGCCGGCGGGAAGCCCGAGGGCGGGCGGCTGGAGATCGTCCGCTACTGCTTCCGCTCCGACACGTTGATCGCGATCGACCGTTTTACCGTTCCGATGGTGACCGAACCGCACGGTGGGAGCAGGACGCATGACTGACCAGGCCAACTCCACGGGCTCCCGGGCGAGTTCCGCGATCCGGGTGCTGCTCGCCGACGACGAGGAGATGGTCCGGCACGGCGTCCGGCTGATCCTCCGGCACGCCGACGGCATCGAGGTGGTGGGCGAGGCAGCCAACGGCGTCGAGGCCGTCCGGCTCGGCGCCGAGCAGCGGCCCGATGTGGTGCTCCTCGACGTCCGCATGCCCGTGGTCGACGGGCTCGCGGCCGTCGAATCACTGGTCGCCCTCGAGCCCGCTCCGCAGGTGGTCATGCTCACCACTTTCGGCGACGAGGAGAACGTCGTCCGGGCCCTGCGGGCAGGTGCCACCGGCTTCCTGCTCAAGGACGACGGGCCGCAGGAGCTGATCAGCGCGGTACGGGCCGCTGCCGCGGGGGACGCGGTGCTCTCGCCCGGCGTCACCGGGACCGTCGTCCGTCGGATGCTGAGCTGCGGTGGGGCCGGCGCCGGTGCCACCGCAGCCGACCTGAGGGTGGCGGGGCTGACGGGCCGGGAGCGGGAGGTGCTGGTCATGCTGGGTGAGGGGCTCTCGAACCTGGAGATCGGCAGTCGGCTCCACATCGGTGTGGGGACGGTCAAGACCCACGTCGGCTCGATCCTGGGGAAGACAGGGTGCGGCAGCCGGGTGCACGCGGCGCTGCTGGCGCACCAGGCCGGGCTCATGCGCTGAGCTCGGGGCCGGGCCGTCCGGCTCTCTCTTCGGACAGAGGAGTCGTGGTCCGTGAGGGCGAGGTGGCGGTGGCGGTTCTGCCCTTGGGCAGGTGGCGCATCCCCGACCTGAGTGCGACGGATTCGGGGGTGCGTCGCGGCCACGATGGTCGGGAGTTTCGGACCCCTTCCAGGAGTACCCATGTCGCAGCCCGCAACCCTGACCACCGGCCTCCGGGCCCCTTCCGGAATCGCCGCCCGCGCGACGGAGCTGACCAAGGTCTACGGCGAGGGCGATACCCGCGTCGTCGCCCTCGACTCGGTCTCCGTGGAGTTCGGGCGCGGCCGGTTCACCGCGATCATGGGGCCGTCCGGCTCCGGTAAGTCGACGCTGATGCACTGCATGGCGGGGCTCGACACCCTCTCCGCGGGCTCGTCCTGCATCGCTGACACCGAGCTCTCCCGCCTGGGCGACCGGCAGCTCACCAGGCTCCGCAGGGAGAAGATCGGCTTCGTCTTCCAGAGCTTCAACCTGCTGCCCACGCTGAACGCCGTCGAGAACATCACGCTCCCCATGGATATCGCCGGCCGCAGGCCCGACCAGGAGTGGCTGGAGCTGATCGTGGGGACCCTCGGCCTCTCCGGGCGGCTGCGGCACCGCCCCTCGCAGCTCTCCGGCGGCCAGCAGCAACGCGTCGCCGTGGCCCGGGCGCTGGCCGGGCGACCGGAGATCATCTTCGCGGACGAGCCGACCGGCAACCTCGACTCCCGTTCCGGCGCGGAGGTCCTGGGCTTTCTGCGGGATTCCGTACGCGAGCTGGGACAGACGGTCGTGATGGTCACCCACGACCCGGTGGCCGCCTCCTACGCGGACCGGGTGGTCTTCCTCGCCGACGGGCGGCTCACCGACGATCTGCCCGCCCCCACCCCCGAGGCCGTGCTCGACCGTGTGCGGCTCTTCGACACCAGGGGACGGACGAGCTGACGCGCCCGGGGCCGCCATCCAGCGCCCCGTATCCCGCATCCGCACACCGCCCCCTCGTACCTCCAGGACTGACTTCGACCATGCTGCGTACCGCTCTGCGCAACGTCCTTGCGCACAAAGCCCGCTTGATCATGACCGCCCTCGCGGTCCTGCTCGGTGTCGCCTTCGTCTCCGGCACCCTCGTCTTCGGCGACACCGTCGCCCACTCCTTCCGCGAGGCCTCCGCCGAAAGCCTCAAGGGAGTGGCCGTCTCCGTACGGGCGTCGGGGGCCGGCACCGCCACCGATGCGGGAGGCGGCGCGGAAGCCGCTGCCACCGATACGTCAGGCAGCGCGGACGGCAAACGGACCACCGCCCCCGACACCGCGCTGGCGCGGAAGATCGGCCGACTGCCCGACGTCGCCTCGGTACGTCCCGCCGTCAACGGCGAGAGCACCCTGGCCGGCAAGGACGGCCGCCCGGTCAACGCGGGCAACACCTGGCAGAACCTCGCCACCAACTACCTGCCGGGCAAGGACGGCAAGGACAGCCACTTCCCGCTGAAGGAAGGCCGCGGCCCGGCTGCCGAGGGCGAACTGGCGGTGGACGCCAAGACCGCCGAGAGGGCCGGCTACCGGATCGGTGACACGGTCCGCTTCGCCACCGACGGGCCCGCGCTGACCAAGAAGCTGGTCGGCATCGTCTCCACCGACGATCCGCGGGTCACCGCCGGCGGCACCCTCACGCTCTTCGACACCCCGACCGCACAGAAGCTGTTCCTCCACCCCGGCCAGTTCGACGAAATCGCCGTCGCGGCCAAAGACGGTACCGACGAGCGCGCGCTGACCGAACAGGTGCGGGCGCTGCTCCCGGAGAAGGGCGCCCAGGCCACCAGCGGCGCCGACCTGGCCGTCGAGCAGTCCGCCCAGATCACCAAGAACACCCAGTCCCTCACCAAGACGCTGCTGGTCTTCGCCGGAATCGCCCTGTTCGTCGGCGCGTTCATCATCGCCAACACCTTCACCATGCTCATCGCCCAGCGCAGCCGCGACATCGCACTGATGCGGGCCGTGGGCGCCTCGCGCCGCCAGGTCGTCCGCTCCGTCCTCATCGAGGCCGCCCTCGTCGGCCTCATTGCCTCCGCCGCCGGATTCGCGCTCGGCCTCGGCATCGCCACTGCCATGCGCCCGCTGCTCAACACGACTGGTGCCGGACTGCCCGACGGACCGCTGGTCATCACTCCCGCGTCCCCGCTGTCCGCGCTCGCGGTCGGCGTCGTCGTCACCGTCCTGGCCGCCTGGCTGCCGTCCCGCAAGGCCGCGAAGATCGCCCCCGTGGCGGCGCTCAGCAGCGTCGACCAGGCGCCGCCCGCCCGCGCCCTGAGAGTCCGCAATGTGCTCGGCACCCTGCTCACCGGTGCCGGGGTACTGGTGATGCTGTATGTCTCCACGCTCACGACGAGCAAGGAGTCGAACCTGATGATCGCGATGCTCGGCTCCGTACTGACCCTCGGTGGCGTGATCGTGCTGGCCCCGCTGCTCTCCCGGCCGCTGATCACCCTGGCCGGTAACGTCACCACCCGCCTCTTCGGCATCAGCGGCAAGCTCGCCCACGAGAACGCGCTGCGCAACCCGCGCCGCACCGCCGCCACGGCATCCGCCCTGATGATCGGGCTCGCCCTGATCACCGGTCTGACCGTCGGCGCGCACTCTGCGCAGCACGCCATGGCCAAGGAGGCCACCCAGGGCCTGACCGCCGACTACAAGGTCACCAACAGCACCGCACGCGGACTCGACCCGGATGCGGCCGGGAAGGCCGCCCGGGTGCCCGGAGTCGCCGCTGCCACCCCTGTCACCTCGGCAGAGCTCGACACCCAGGGCCAATACGCCGTCATCACCGGCACGGACCCGGAGGCGTTCGTCAAGACCGCGCAGCTCGACGTCCAGTCCGGCTCGCTGCACGACCTCGGCCGCGGAAAAATCGCGGTCTCCGACGAGTTCGCCCGGAAGGCCGGCCTCGAAGTCGGCGACACCATCGACGCAGCGATGGGCACCGGCGTGGACACCGGCAAGGCTCGGAAGAAGAAGCTGGCGGTCGTCGCCGTCTACGCCAAGATCCGCGCCGCCGACGACGCGCTGGGCACCCTGACCGACGTGCTCCCGTACTCCGGCTCCAAGGAGCTCGAAAACGTGCTGGTCAAGGCCGAGCCCGGCAGGGCCGCCGGCCTTGAGCGGAAGATCCGCGCCGCGCTCGGCGACAGCCCGCTGCTGAGGGTCCGAAGCCAGGAGCAGCTCATCGAGGAGAACAACGGGTCCATCACCACGGTCCTCAACATGATGTACGGGCTGCTCGGCATGGCCGTCATCATCGCGGTGCTCGGCGTCGTCAACACCTTGGCCATGTCGGTCTTCGAGCGCACCCGGGAGATCGGGATGCTGCGGGCCGTCGGCCTCGACCGCTCCGGGGTCAAGCGGATGGTCCGGCTGGAGTCGGTGGTGATCTCGCTGTTCGGTGCGGTGCTCGGGATCGGCACGGGCATCTTCCTGGCCTGGGCCGGAGGCAGCCTGACCACGTCCTCGATGCAGGAGTACGAACTGGTCCTGCCCTGGGGGAGGCTGGGGATCTTCCTGGCTCTGGCGCCGACGATCGGGGTGCTGGCCGCGATCTGGCCGGCTCGCCGGGCGGCCCGCCTGAACATGCTGCGCGCGATTCAGCCGAGCTGAGCCAAGGGGCGGGGCCTTCGGTCCGCGCAGGGGTGAGGGACCCGAGCCGACGATCTCAGGTCCCTCATTCGCGCTCCGGCAGGGAGACGGTCATGCACGCGATACCGGCTCAACGACCTTACGGGCAAAGGAGTTACGCGAGCACGGTGTGCCGCCGCATGACTGCTGTCAGCCTGCGGTGGGCATCAGAGGAGGCGGCCGGCCGCGTCGGCGAGGGCGATCGTCGCTCTGGTCCGTTTACCGACGGGCTCCCGCCGGACCTCGAAGCCCTCGCAGACGGCCACGATGATCTCCAGCCCGTGCTGGCCGACCCTGCCCGGGTCGACCGACCGGGCCACCGGCAGCACCGGTTCGCTGTCCCAGACGGTCACCTCGATGTAGTCCCCGTTGAGCTGCAGGTCCAGGAGACACGGGCCAGGGGCGTACTTGCAGGTGTTCGTCACCAGCTCGCTGACCACCAGCTGGACCGTGTCCATGGCCCGACCGGAGACCGGAAGACCGTGCAGGGCCTGCAGCTGGGCCAGGAAATCACGGGCAAAGGCGCGAGCGTCCCCGATGCTTCCTGCGGAGCCGTCATAGGCGGTACATGCCGAAATTGGATCGTTGACCAGCGACTGCTGATCCTCGCCCCCCACTGTTTGATCCATACGACCCGCCTTGTTGCACCTGTGATGTCTGTGCTCCGCCTACCCCCCGAATCACGACGTACGCACTCGCCGGCAGGGAAGCCTGAGGCCGGACAGGACACGAACGGGCCAGGCGTCCTGTCCGGCCCGGGACTGCGTGCTCCCGGGCCCAACCTCGCCGGACGCCGGACGCCGGACGCCGGCCGAGCGACGAGCCTCGGCATCCCACGCCCTACGACGGGTCGTAGACATAAGGCAGGGCGTTGCTGTTACCGGCCGGGGTGTGCACCATGACATTCACCGTGCCGGGCGCTCCGCCCGGGGAGGTCGCGACGACCTGGGTGTCGGAGATCGCCGAGAACGAGGCGGGGACACCGCCGAAGGACACCGCGTCGGTGTAGGTGAGGTTGCTGCCGCCCAGCACGATCGCGTCGCCCCCGAGATCAGCGCCATCGGAGGGGTTGAGGCTGGTCAGGACAGGCGCCCCGAGATACGTGTAGTAGGGATTCCCGGTGGCTGCCGTGCTGGTTCCGCCCGGTGTGGTGACGGTGACGACGACCGTGCCGGACCCGGCCGGTGCGGTCACGGTCAGTTGGTTGTCGGAGACCACATTGATGGCGGTGGCCGGATTCCCCCCGAAGTTCACGGCGTTGGTGAGCGTCAGACTGGTGCCGAAGACGGTGACGGTGTTGCCTCCGGTGTCCGGGCCGAGGTGCGGGGACAGATCGCTGAGGGTGGGCGCGGCGAGATAGAAGTACGGCAGAGGGTTACTGGTGCCGCCGGCCGTGGTGACCGTGACATTGACCGAGGAAGGCGGCCCGGCGGGCGCGATGACGGTGATCTGGCCGGCGGTGTTGGTGAGGATGGTTGCCGAGTTGCTCCCGAACTTCACCGAGGTCGCACCGGCGAGGTTGGTGCCGTTGACCGTGACCACATTGCCGCCCGAGGTCGGACCCGACGTCGGACTGAGGCTGCTGATGACCGGGACGGGAGCGGCGGCATAGGTGTAGGGGAGGGCGTTGCTCGTGCCGCCCGCCGTGGTGACCGTGACATTGACGGTGCCGGTGCCTGCCGGGGCGCTCACGGTGATCTGGGTGGCGCTATTGGTGAGGATGGTGGCGGCGCCGACACCGAAGAACACCGAGGTCGCACCGGCGAGGTTGGTGCCGTTGATGGTCACCACATTGCCACCCGCCGTAGGTCCCGACGTCGGACTGAGGCTGCTGATAGCCGGAACGGGAACAGCGGCATAGGTGTAGGCAAGAGCATTGCTCACGCCACCCGCCGTAGTGACCGTGACATTGACCGTACCCACACCCGCAGGCGCAATGACCGTGAGCTGAGTAGCCGTATTGGTCAGAATGACCGCCGAATTACTCCCGAACTTCACCAAGGTCGCACCGGACAGATTGGTGCCGTTGATGATGACCACATTGCCGCCCGAGGTGGGGCCCGAGGTCGGGCCGAGTGTGGTGAGTACGGGGGCCGGGGCGTAGGTGAAGAACACGTTCTGGGTGCTGGTCCCCGTCGGTGCCGTGACCGTGACCTGGACCGTGCCGGTCCCTGCGGGTGTCTTGGCCGTGATCTGCGTATCGCTCACGATGAGAAAATTGGTGCCGTTGGGGCCGAACCTGACCATGGTGGCGCCGGTGAAGCCGGAGCCGGTGATGATGACGTTGGTACCCCCCGCTGGAGCACCTTGGGTGGGGCTGACACTGGTCACTACGGGGGCCATGATCCTCGTCTCCTTCTCGTACCGCCTGGGCAGTCGCGCCCCGGCCGGCGGTTGTCGGCCAGGGCGCGGGGCGTCGCCGCCCGCCCGCGCCACGCGCTGCGGACGGGCGGCGACTCGGTGGTCGTGCCATTGGTCCCCGGTCGTGCCGACGATCAGGTGACGGTGAAGGCCTGGGCGTTGGAGTTGCCGCCGCAGGTGTGGACCGTGATGGTCCCGGCGCCGGTGGCGAGTCCGCCGGGCACGGTGGCGACGAGCTGGGTGTCGCTCACGGGGGTGAAGACCGCGGTGGCGGTGCCGGCGCCGATGTCGGTGAAGGTGACGGTGTCGACGCCGACGAAACCGGTTCCGTTGACGGTGATCTGGTCCCCCGCCGTACCCGACGTGGGGAACACCGAGGTGATGGCCGGCGCGAGGTAGTAGTCGATCAGGGTGGTGCCCGCGGCGCTGGTCCCGCCGGCGGTGGTGATGCTCACCGACTGGGTCGACACCGTACCGACCTGACCCGGGTTGGCCGGCGCGGTGAAGGTGACCTGGCTCGGCTGGGTGGGGGTGACCGCCACGTTGCCGACGGTGCCCACTCCGACCTGGGTTCCGGAGAGGAAGTTGGTGCCGAACAGCGTCACCGAGCCACCTGTGGCGGCCGCTACACAGGTGACGCTCAGTCCTGTGGTGGTCGGTGTGGCGATGACGAAAAACGGCAGCGCGTTGCTGGTGGCGCCGGCACTGCTGGTGACGCTGACCGAGACCTGACCGGAGCACGGCGCTGTATTGGGCACCACGAAGGTGACCAGGGTGGCGGTGACGCTGACCGGGGTGACCGCCGCCGAACCGAAGTTCACCCTCGTCGTGGTACCCAGAGCGGTTCCATTGATTTGGACGGTGTCGCCTGGCTTGCCCTGGTTGGTAGTGGTTGTTGTGTCCACCAATGACGTGATGGTTGCCATGATCTTTCTCCTTCGAACGTGCCGCTCTGCCGGGGTGCGCAGGAGCAGGCGGTGAGCTGACGCGGCCCGCAACCGCATGGGATGTCCCCCGTGGGGCGGGAAGGGGATGGTGGAGACCGTTGCCTCAGGGCGCCTGGGCGGGCCGTCCTATGTGAAGCGACGCGGCGCCGCATCACGGGCGCCGTCAATCTCGCTTGCATTGATTAAAGCCAAGGGGTGAAGGAGGCGATAGGTGGAATTGGGGCATCGAGGGGTCCATATGTAAATCGGTTAAGAGCTCGCCATTCGACTCTTTCCGCCGTTGCGCGCCCCGGCGGATGCGGTTCGATCCAGCGCCAAGGAGCTTGAAAAAACGGGCAGATGGCTTCAGCCGTGCATCGGCCGGCGGTATGCGCGCTCGTCAGAAGGTGTTTCTGATTCCGGTCCGTCGCACGTTTCCCTGCGGGGACGGTCTGCGAGGTTCGGCGCCGGCCGCGAAGGTCAAGTGCTGGTTGTGCGCCGCGCGCTGAGGCGTGAGAAAGAGCGCCGGTCGACGGCCCGGCAATTCACACCGTCTGCGCGCACGAGGACGCCGCAAGCGGCCTTGGGTGGCGGTTCCGGGTGAGGCAGCGGGTCATGAGGCGATCACGGCTCAGGTGTTGAGCATTTCGCGCACGACCCGGTGGGGCCCGGCGGCCGGGCCCGGCGGTCAGATGTAGACGAAGGCCCCGACCGCGGTGGCGGTGCCGCCTGTCGTCGCCACCACGACATTCGCCGGACCCGGGGCGCCCGCGGGAGGAGTGACGGCGGCGATCCGGGTGTTGGAGATGATCCCGAAGGCGGACGCGGCCCCGCCGATCGTCACCGTCTGGGTGAACGCGAGCTCGGCGCCCTCGATCAGGACGGGACTGCCGCCCGCCGTCGAGCCGGTGGAGGGGGCCACCGAGGTGATGTGCGGCGGCCCCACGTAGGTGTAGGTGGCCCGCCCATACGAGTTGCTCCGCGTGACCACGGTAAGCGGCACGGGGCCGGCCGTCCGCGCGGGCGGCACCGCCACGATGACCTGGTCGTCCAGGACGGACGACGGGGTGACGGCCACGTCGCCGAAGTGCACCGAGACGGTGGTGATCAGGCCCCGGCCGGTCACGGTCAGCGTGCCGCCCCCGCCCAGCGGGCCCGACTTCGGGCTGATCAGGGTCAGCACCGAGTCCGGGAGGTAGTAGAACCGGCCGACGGTCCGGGTGGTTTGCTGCCCGAGGGTGACGCCGACCTTGACATCGCTGACGAGGAGCGGCGAAACGGCCCGGATCTCACGGTCGTTGACGATCGTGAACGAGGCGGCCGGATAGCATCCGAAGCGGACAGCGGTGGTGTTGCTCAGCCCCTCCCCGAAGATGGTCACCGGCGTTCCGCCCGACATGGGCCCCACGTTGGGGTACCCACCCTCCGGCGCGCGCAGCACACTCACCGTCTCATTGCCGTTGTTGACCACGTAGACCTCGAGGTCGTCCGGCGCGATCACCAGCCAGGACGGCGCGTGGAAGCCAGGCACCGTATCGATGACCGTGTTGCTGACGAGGTCGATGACGGCGACGCTGTCATTTCCGTCGCAGGTGACGTACGCGAGCAGCCCGTCGTGGCTGACCGCCACGCCGAAGGGGATGGGCAGCCCGGTGAGGGTGGACACCACGGAATGCGTGACCGTGTCGATGACGCCCAGCCGGTTGCCGCCGTACTCCGACACATAGGCACGCTGTCCGTCGGGCGAAACCGCCACTCCCCGGGGGAAGAGGAACCCGGTGATGGTCTCGATGACGGTGTCGGTGGCGGTGTCGATGACCTCGACCGCGTTCGCGCCCTCTTCGGTGACGTAGACCTGCGCCCCGTCGGGAGTGACCGCCACACCGCGTGGCCCGCTGCTCACCGGAACCGAGGCGATGAGGGTATCGGTGGCCGTGCTGATCACATCCACCCGGTTCCCGCCCAGGCTGGCCACGTAGAGCCGGGAGCCGTCGGGTGTCACCGCGAGGCCGAGGGGCTTGTCCAGCCCCGGGATGGTGGCGGTGACGGTGTTGGTGGCGGTGTCGATGACCGCCACACTGTCGGTCCCGAAGCAGGCCGCGTAGGCGCGCAGCCCGTCCGGGGTGACCTCGATCTCCCACGGTCCGCTGGTCACACCGATCGTGGTGACGACGTTCCGGGTGGAGGTGTCGATGACGCTGATGCTGCTGGCCCCGAAGTTGGTCACATAGACGTGCCGGCCGTCCGGGGTGATCGCCGCCCAGATGGGGGCGTGCCCCACCGGGATCTCGTTCACCACCCGCGGCTCAACGGTGTCCACGACTTCCACCCGACCCGGGATATCGCCAGTTTGGACGGGTGACGGAAGTGCCCCCGCCGGAACGTCTTGGGTGGGGCCGGCGCTGGTCCCTGCCGGAGCCATGATGCTCTCCTTCTCCTGCCGTTGTTCGACCGCGCCCCACTGGTTCTCCTGCCGTTGAATCGACCGCGCCCCGCTGACGGGTCGTCGGTCAGGGCGCGGACGGGCCGCCGTTCGCTCCGCGGTGGGGGCGCGGGGGCGGGCGGCCCGGTTCGTCGTGGCGTCGGTGCCCGGGTATGCCGTCTTCAGCAGGCGGGGGAAACGGGAGGCAGGGCACCGCAATTGCTCGGGGTGTTGCCGACCACCAGACTGCCGATCAAGGCCACCCCACCGGCGTTGGTGAAGATGCCGCCGCCGTTGACGCCGGCGGTGTTCGCGGTGACCCTGCTGCCGGTGAGCGTCAATGCACCGTCGGTGTAGATACCGCCGCCGTATGACGCCTTGCTGTCGCGGACGGTGCTGCCGCTGAGGACTACCGCGCCGCCGAGGTTGGCGATACCGCCTCCCACGCCGAAACCGGCGTCACCACCGCTGACAGTCACTGCGGACAGGGACAACTGACCGCTGGCGCCCGGGACTTGTGACGGCCCGTCGACCTCGAAGATCCGGAAAGCCGGTGCTCCCGGGGCCCGGGTGATCTGCGTGCCCAGGCCGGACATGAAGATTGCAGTGGTGATGTTCGGCAACCCCGCCGGTTGCCCGGCTCCACCCGAACTGTGGGCGCTGGTGAGGGTGTACGTACACAGGGGAGCGAGAGCCAAGCTGCCGCCCCCGGCGGCGTTGGCCGTGTTGACCGCATCGACCAACGCCGATTCACCGCACGTCACCGAAATCGGCAACGCTGCGTGGGCGTCGGGGGCGGAGACCAATGCCAGCGGAACCACACCCGCCGCCACCAGCGTTCGCAGAACATGAAGGGCTCGCAAGACGCCTCCTAGGACGTGGTTGAGCCAGCTCCGCCGGCCAACGCCCCTCAGGGCGACAGCTGGTAGAACCCTCCGTCAGGCGACGCCATGTCTATGGAAGCCGAGCCGATGCACCGAGCACCTATGAGCCGACCACCGCATCTCCCAGCGGAGGGATGGGCGGCCCACCTGGTAAGTACAGCCAGTAACCCACCCGAGTGACCTGCGCACAAGGAAGGCTGACGGATATTCACCCGTTCAGCCGGGCGCCCGTCACGGGGTCAGTGGGTCTTCGTCACGCTCTCCTCGACCCGTGCGCAATGGCTGGTTGACGAAAAGCGACCGGCGACAGAACCATGCAGGGACTTCATCACGGCCCCGCCCCTCCTCGATGCCTCCGGCCGTGCACGGTCAGCGGGTCCTGAGCTCGTCGACGTCCAGACCGCGGTCGACGCCGTGGGCATGACCCTCTGTCCGGGCTCGGGTTCCAGGCGCTTGCCGTCGAGAGTGACCTCGACTTGGTCCGGCTCGAACGACACCATGTCGCCGATCCGGTCCACCTCCCGGTAGGCGTTGCCGTACGACCAGGCGGCACGGCGCGCGTCGCCGATGTCGAAGTAGTCGCACAGACCCTTGTAGGGGCAGAAGGTCTGGCCTTCGACGGGGCGCAGTTGCGTCTCGTCGATGTCGGCGCGCGGGACGTACCAGCGCGGGGCGAATCCGGACTCGAACAGCACGACGGGGTGCTCGGAGCGGGCCACCACGGTGTCGCCCAGGCGGACTTCCAGGGTGCGAGAGGTGTTGCGGATGTCGATGCGGTGGTAGGGGTCCGCGGCGTGTCCCAGGATGCGCTCGTCCTCCTCGTAGAAGGCGTCCA
Organism: Streptomyces sp. NPDC054786; assembly: GCF_053611685.1. Lineage (NCBI taxonomy): Bacteria > Bacillati > Actinomycetota > Actinomycetes > Kitasatosporales > Streptomycetaceae > Streptomyces > Streptomyces sp. NPDC054786. Next base: position 141,049 of record NZ_JBSHAW010000004.1, read on the forward strand.
TCGCGCGCCACGCGAAGGCGATGCGGCCCTGGAGTCCGGCGGCGTGCTCGGGGAGCGCGGTGAACTCCCAGGCGGCGCGTTCGGTGCTGCGGTCGCCGGCCCGCACCGTGTACCAGGCGGTGTCGCCGAGGTCCTTGTGCCGGGTGACCTTGCCGCTCGCGACCAGCACCTGTTCGTCGATGTCCGCGCGGGGGAAGTAGGCGACGGGGTAGCGGCCCGGCTCGTGCAGCACGATCACGTCCTCGCTGTCCGCGATCCAGGTGTCGTTGAACTTCACGCGCATGCGTCGGCGCAGCCGCTCAGCGAACAGCAGGCGCTGCGGCAGGGGTTCGGGGGTGAGGAAGTGTCCGATGGCGCCTGCGGAAAGGGGCCCTTGCTGCCAGGACAGTCCCATGACGTGTTCCTTCCGGGTGCGGGGTGGGCGGGAGGCGGCACCCCGGGGTGTGGGGATGCCGCGTCCTGACTCCCCGCTCGCGGAGGGAGCCGGGAGACGGCCGTAGGACCGGCGCGCGCTGTCGTGGGCTTCGAGGTGGAGAAGGTAGGCGTGCCGGACGAGACGGACCAGGCAGTTCCGGCCGTCCCGGGTTCCGTGCCGGACGGCATCAGGCCAGGACGCGGCCGAGGAAGTCGCGGATGTGCTCGGTGATGGTGCCGAGGTGGCTCTCCAGGGCGAAGTGCCCGGACTCGAGCAGATGGATCTCGGCACCTGGCAGGTCCTCGCTGAACGCCTCCGCGCCCGCGGGGCCGAAGATCTCGTCGCCTGCGCCCCAGACCGCCAGCAGCGGGACCTGGGAGTCCCGGAAGTACTGGTGGACCTGCGGATAGAGGTCCACGTTGGTGGGGTAGTCGCGGAAGAGCTTGAGCTGGATCTCGTCGTTGCCGGGCCGGTCCAGCAGGGCCTGGTCGTGGACCCAGTTGTCGGGGCTGACGAGGCTGGGATCGGCGACTCCGTTGACGTACTGCCAGCGGGTGATCTCGGCGGTCAGGGCGCCACGCAGGGGGGCTTCGGTGTCCGGTCCAGGGGCCTGGGCGTAGGCGAACACGCCGTCCCAGAAGGGCTTGACGAAGCCCTCTTCGTAGGCGTTGCCGTTCTGGGTGATGATCGCCGTGATGCGGTCCGGGGCCTGGAGCGCGAGCCGCCAGCCGATGGGCGCTCCGTAGTCGTGCACATACATCGCGAAGCGGTCGATGCCCAACTGCTGGAGCAGGCCGGAGGTGACCTCGGTGAGGGCATCGAAGGTGTAGGGGAAGTCCTGCAGGGTCGGCATCGCCGACTGGCCGAACCCGATGTGGTCGGGGGCGATCACGTGGTAGCGGTCGGCGAGCGCCGGGATCAGGTGGCGGAACATGTGCGAGCTGGTCGGGAAGCCGTGGAGGAGCACGACGGCGGGCGCCTGGGGGTCGCCGGCCTCCCGGTAGAAGACGTCGAGGCCGTTGACGGTGGCGGTGCGGTGGTGGACTTCGGGGATCATGCCTCTAACCCTCCTTTTGAGCCTGAGTGGTTATATGGCCAGTCGAACACAGCCAACCTAACCTGTCAAGATATTTTTAGTGGTTAGCGGGCGAAGGGATTCGGGGCGGCGTCACCGTGCCGGGCAGCAGGCGGTCGGCCTGCCTCAAGCCTCCGTCCGCGAACGGTCCTGAGCCACCGCAGCCGCCCGCCCCGAGTCCGATCGGGCGTCCGCCGACCGCAATGGCGGCCGATCGAGAGCAGCAGGACGCACTGCTGGAGCTCCTCCACTCCACGCCGGTGATCAACGGCGTCATCGAGGACCAGCGATCACCGGTTACTGCCTCGGTCATGCCGGCGCTTCACCTGGCGATCTCGCCCGCAATGGGAGTACGCCGGTCACGAGCGCGGGATGCACCGTGAGGAAGAAGACGGCTCGCCAGCCCAGGTCGGCGACGAGTGCCCCGCGGATGACGGGGCCGGCGGCGGCGGACAGCCCGATGGCGCTGGTGCGCAGGGCGATCGGCATACCGAGCTGGTCCCGGGGGTGAGGGGCGCGCAGCATGTATGCCCCGGTGGTTCAGTGCGAAGTCGAGGTAGCTGCGGCCGAGCGCCATGAGCTGGGCGCGGGGGCCGGCTCGGTGGTCGCCCGCCTCGGTGATCGGCCGTGACGCCGCCCGTCAGGACTTCTCCACGTCCGCCGGCGGGGCGTCCTTGTGACCGGCCAGGCAGCGGGAGCCGACCGAACCGGGGGCAGTCCCTTCCGGCGCGGCGTGCCGGTTACCTTTGCCACATGACGATGCACAAGCCCGTCCCTGTGAGTGTTGGCGCGATGGTGGAGGACCTCAGGACACTTGTCGAAATCGAGTCTCCCTCGCGCGACCTCGACGCCTTGACGGCATCGGCCAAGACTGTCGCCGCTGTCATCGAGAGCCGTCTTGGCGGGAAGGCCGTCCTCGTGGAAAGCGAAGCCGGGCCGCACGTCCACTGGTCAGCCGGCGGCGATCCCAAAGTACTGATCCTCGGTCACCACGACACGGTGTTTCCGCTCGGCACTCTTGAACGCCGCCCGTTCATGGTCGAGGACGGGCAGGCAACCGGCCCCGGCGTCTTCGACATGCTCGGCGGTCTGGTACAGGCCGTTCATGGCCTGGCGACACTCGATGACCGGTCAGGCGTCGAGATCCTGGTGACCGCCGACGAAGAGGTCGGCTCCCGCTCCTCGCGCACGCTCATCGAAGAGCGCGCCCTTGCTTGCGGCGCTGTCCTTGTGCTGGAGGGCGCCGCCGACGGCGGAGCCCTGAAGACCGGCCGTAAAGGCTGCGGCACGTTCCAAGTCTCCATCGCCGGCCGGGCGTCGCATGCGGGCCTTGAGCCCGCAGCCGGGGTCAACGCCCTGATCGAAGCAGCACACCAGGTACTGGAGATCGCAGCGCTCGGCCGACCCGAGCTCGGCACGACCGTCACCCCGACCGTGGCGTCCGCGGGAACTCTGGACAACGTCGTTCCCGCAGAGGCGATGGTCATCGTCGACGTCCGGGTCGAGTCGGCCGACGAGAAAGAGCGCATCGAATCCGCCTTCGCCGCGCTGACTCCGCATCTCGATGAGGCGGAGATCGCGGTTCAGGGAGCTGTCGGCCGACCCCCGATGCCGGAGTCGGCGTCGGCCGAGCTCTTCGTGGTGGCACAGCGGCTGCTTCCTGACCTCGAAGGCAAGGCGGTCGGCGGCGGAAGTGACGGCAACTTCACGGCTGCACTGGGGGTGCCCACACTCGACGGCCTTGGAGCGGTCGGAGGCGGTGCCCACGCCGACCACGAGTACCTGCTGATCGACGCCATGGCCGAGCGGGCGAACCTTGTTGCCGGGCTGGTGAACGCGAGGCAACACGCATAGGAGAGTGAGCAGGTGTCGCGCATACGCGGCCTGCGAGCTCAAACGGCCGGCCGACCTGCTCAGCCCCGGGCCGGAGGTCCCGGAGGCGCACTGACAGCGGCCGTCTGTGACGGAGCGCCCGCGAGCAGGAGCAGCGCATCGACGAGGTCGTCGGTACTGGTGCCGGTGGCCAGGCGGCGCAGCTGCAGGCCGATGATGAGGGCGACGGTGGGACCGGCGAGGCGTTCGGCGTCGGGTGTGCCGATCGCGCCCAGGAGAGAGGCGGCCAAGCGGTCATAGGCCGCGAAGCACTCCTCGGCTGCAGCACGGAGCTGGGGGTCTCGGCCGGCCTGGAGGTAGAGCTCGAAGGGTGCGATGTGCTCGCTGTCGAAGGCGGTGTCGGCGGCGACCTGGCCGATCAGGGTGGCGGCCTGCTCCGGGGAGGTCCGGCCCGCGCAATAGCGTGCGGCCAGGTCGGTGAAGCGGCGGGTCTCCTGGTCGACGAAGGAGCGCAAGCTCTCGCGCAGCAGGTCGTGTTGGGTCGCGAAGTGGTAGGTGATCGAGCCGAGAGAGACGCCGGCCTCCTTGGCGATGCGACGATTGGTGACCGCTGCGATCCCGTCGTCGCCGATGATCCGGAGCGTGGCCGCAATGATGCGTGCGCGGGCCTGGGAGGTGTTCGGCATCTCGTCATCGTCCCATGGCCGGTCCGGGCGTCATCCACCTTGTCTTGACGAGGAGCGGAGGCGGGCGCGGGAGGCACCGGCGGGTGGCGGGCGGCCAAGTGGGGGCCGGGGCCGCCGGCGTTGTCGGCATGAACGGCATTGTCGGCACGAGCGGCATTGTCGGCATCGTCGGCGGACACATGGGCCCAGGTGCACGCGTCCGGGATGATCCGTGAATCGGGGTGCGCCGGCCGGCCTTGACGGCGTGCCGACGCGTGGACGCCGCGTCCGCGGCCACGGCTCCCCCACCGCCGCGAAGGCGTGCAACTCCCCTCAGGGCATCGCGGATCCCGCCGTCCTCCGTTACTGTTCGTTCGAACGAACAGTAACGGAGGACGACTTGCCGCACATCAAGGGATCGACCGTTCTGCTGACCGGCGCCAGCGGAGGCATCGGCAACGCGCTGGCCCGGACGCTCGCGGCCAGAGGTGCCCATCTGGTGGTTACCGGCCGACGCGCAGATGCGCTCAAGCGACTCGAAACGTCTTTGGGCGCCCGCGCCCTGGTCGCGGATCTGAGCGACCGTGAGGCGGTCGAGGATCTTGCCCAACGAGCCGGGCCCGTGGACATCTTGGTTGCCAACGCCGCCCTGCCCGCCAGCGGCAACCTGCTCGACTACACGCCCGACCAGATCGACAGGTCGCTGGACGTGAACCTGCGTGCCCCGCTCTTGCTGTCCCGGCTCCTGGCCCCGCACATGGTGGCCGCCGGCCGCGGCCACCTGGTCATGATCGGCTCGCTCTCGGGCCGGACGTCCTCCCCCGCCACCTCGCTCTACAGCGCCGCGAAGTTCGGGCTGCGCGGCTTCGCCCACGCCTTGCGCCAGGATCTGCACGGCACGGGCGTAGGCGTGTCCATCGTGCAACCGGGCTTCGTCCGTGAAGCGGGGATGTTCGCCGACACCGGTGCCACGCCACCGGCCGGCATACGTACCGTCAGCCCCGAACAGGTCGCGGCCGGCACCCTCAGCGCGATCGAGCGCAATCGCGCCGAGGTCAATGTTGCACCACTCGAACTACGCCTGGGCAGCGCCATCGGGGGGCTCTTCCCCGCCCTGGCAGCCGCTGCCCAGCGCAGAGGTTCACCGGCCTCCCTCGTACAGCAGATCGCCCAGGCCCAGCGCCACCAACGCTGACCGCCACGACCGGCCGGGGCCGGGCGACGGCCGTCACCTGCAAGGTGTGACCGGCGCCCGCCACAGTCCGACGATGGCGTCGATCAAGCCCGTGGCGGCGTCGTGCCAGCTGGAGCGTGGGGTGGAGGTGTTCTCGGCAAGGGCGCGTTCACGCTCGGCGCAGGTGTGCACGATCAGCTGGCGGGCCATCGCACCCCGCTCGATATGGACGTCGGCCGGCAGCTCGGGCAGGCACCGGTTCAGGCCTTCCAGCGTCTGCCGCAGCGCCGGGGAGGTGAGCGACTCCTCGGCCACGATGTCCTGCAGCGCCGGGTCGGTCATCACCTGGGCACAGAACCGGGCGAACCAGGAGGGGCTGCCCACCGATGCCAGGTGTTCGGTGGTGGGCCGCACCAGACAGGCCACCCAGTCTCCGATGTCCGCCGAGTCGCGGGTCCCGGCCAGCATCCGCACGCGCGTCTGCTCGATCCGCTCGGTGTGTTTCCGGGTGATCGCCCGCACCAAGTCGGCTTTGGTGCCGAAGTGGTAGCCGACCGCGGCGTTGTTGCCCTGCTCCGCCGCTTCGCTGACCTGGCGGTTGGACACCGCGTAGACACCGCGCTCGGCGAACAGCCGCTCCGCGGCACACAAGATCCGCTCCTTCGTCTCACCGACCTGCTCGGCCCGCACCGACCTGCCTGCCATGTTCACCACCTGACCGGGACTTCCCGCAATCCGCCGACGACCAGTCCCTCCAGCCGCCGCAGTTCTTCCGCCGCGACGGCGAGTTCCAGTGTGGGAAGCCGTCGCAGCAGCACCTCCAGAACGGCCTGCAGTTCGGTGCGGGCCAGCGCTTGGCCCAGGCAGGAATGAGCCCCGGCACCGAACGCCAGATGCGCGTTCGGACTGCGGCCGAGCACCATGTCCTCGGCACCGCCGAACGCCTTCTCGTCCCGGTTGGCCGCAGCCATGCTGCACACCACGGTGGTTCCGCGCGGCAGGACGGTCCCCGCCACCGCGGCCTCTTCGCCGATATAGTGCGGCATACCGAATCCCGGGTTGGCGTCGAAGCGCAGCGCCTCCTCCACCGCCGGACGTACCAGTGACCGGTCCTGCACCAGTTGCTCCCAGCGCCGCCGGTCGGCCAGCAGCATCGCCACCATTTTGCCGATCATGTTGGCTGTCGTCTCGTGCCCGGCAACGAGCAGTGCCTGCCCGGTGGCCACCACCTCCCGATCGGACAACCCACCGCCCTGGGCATCACCCGGGTCCAGCAGAGAACTGAGCAGATCATCGCTGGGCCGGGCTCGCTTCGCGGCGACGTGGCCGCTCATGTAGGCCGCGAACTCGGCCTGCGCCGCGGCGACTTCTTCGTGCGGGTAGCGGGTCAGGTTGAGCATGGTGTCGGACCAGTACGCGAAGGAGTCCCGGTCCGAGTCCGGGACACCCAGCAGGTCGCAGATCACCCACACGGGCAGCGGGAAGGCCAGCGCAGCCTTGAGGTCCGCGGGATGTCCGCGCCCGAGCATGTCGTCGATGAGCTGCTCGGCCATCGCTTCGATCCCGGGCCGGAGGGCGGCCATGCGCCTGGCGGTGAACCGCTTGACCACTGCCCGACGCCATCGCTGATGTTCTTCGCCCGCCTGGGGAAGGGCCGTCGCCAGCGAGTCGCTGAACACACCCCCGGAGTCGCCGGACGAGATCCGGGCCGCGTCGTCGGCGTTCAGCAGCCGGGTGAAGCGGGGATCGGACAGTACCTGTTTGACGTCGTCGTACCGCGTCAGCAGCGACGCGCTGTCGCCGCTGGGCAGTGTCACCGTCGCCACCGAGCACTGCCGGCGCAGCCGCGCCCACTCCGCCGGCGGCTCCAAGGCCGTCGCGCCGGAAATCGGGTAGCTCAGCGCCTGTTGCTCCTGCCCCTCGCTCCGCTCCCTCACCGTCTCCTCCGCTCCGCCGTCTCCGAACGCTCAGGCAACCCGTCCCGCCGGACCAAGTCAAGCAACTGACTTAATTTTGGCCGAGAAGACCGCACCGTGCCCGTTGACGGGTCCGGGCACAGGTGACCGGCGGTGCGGTGCCGGCGAGAGCGTTCACGTAGGGTCGCGGCATGGATGTGACCGGGAAAGTCTGGGGCGCCACCCGTGCGGAGCAGGAAGTGCCCTATCCCTGTGATCCTTTGGTGGAGGCGGCTGCCGAGGGGTGGCTCCGGGCCGTGGACGTGGCGGCGCCGCCCGGTCTCCTCTTCCGCTGGCTACGGCAGTTGACCATCGCGCCGTACAGCTACGACTGGATCGACTTCCGCGGGCACAAGAGTCCGCGCAGGCTGGTCCCGGGGCTACCCGAACTGGCCCTGGGGCAGCCGTTCCTCGTGTTCGAGATCGCGGACTTCGAGGCGGACACGCACATCACCGGCGTGCTCCCGGCCCGGCTCGCCGAGCGGCACGGACGGATGGCGGTGAGCTACGCCCTGAGCCCGCGCGAAGACGGCTCCCGCCTGGTGGTGAAGGTCGTTGCCGAGGTCAGGGGCTCACTCCCCGACAGACTGCGCCGCAGGCTGCTCGCCTGGGGCGACCTCGTCATGATGCGCAAGCAGCTCCTGACCCTCAAGAAGCTGGCCGAGCGGGATGCCGTTGCCCTGCCACAGCCATGGGACTCCTAGTGCTCCCGAACCCGGACTCCGTCGGCCACGCCGCCAGTCTTCGCTGAACGCGCCGATCGGAGGATCCCGATCGGCGCGTCGCGGACTGCAGGCGTAACTGTCAGCCGAAGTGCCGGGTGAAGAACCGTAGCGTGCTGTCCAGTTCGCATGCCGGGATCTCCCCGTGCTTGCCAGGGTTGGCATGCAGGGTCTTCTCGGCTGAGGCCAAGGCGTCGAACAGCGCCAAGCCGTGGGCCCGCGGCACCCGCTCATCGTCCCACTGCACCAGGAACTCCACCGGGACCGTGATCCGCGCGGCGGACTCCGCTGATGCCAACGCCCCGCCCAACCCCAGCACCGCCGCACGGACCCGGGGTTCGTCGGCAACGAACGGAACGCCGAGTCCGCACCCCAACGACACCCCCCAATAGCCCACCGGACCAGCGCCGACGTAGTCGAGACCCTGGACCCCGTCCAGAACCGCCTGCCATTCCGGGACGGTCTGGCGCGCCACGAGTGCCTGGAAACCGGCGACCAACGGAGCCAGCTCCTCCCCGGCAGCCACGCGAGCCTGGTTCTCGGTCGCGATCCTGTTGTACTCCTCATCCACCGGTCGGTCGCCATGGCCAGGCACGTCCACCGCCGCCACCGCGAAACCGCACTCGGCCACGAAGCGGCGCGCGCGGGCCACCATGTCGGGAGCCTTCTTGTGCCGGCCGCCGCCGTGTCCCATCAGGATGAGGGGCCTAGTACCGGCGGCACCTGCCGGCGTCCACAGGACGCCGGGAATCTCGCCGAGGGTGAAGAGCTGTTCGCAGACGCCGTCGACCGACGTCTCAGAGCTGAAGCGCATAGCGTTTCATGCCTTTCGGGATGCCTTCTGCGGGCACTCCCTAAGCCATGTGAGAGAGGGAGCCCCGACCTGTCACAGCGTTGATCGGTCTCACCTCCTCGGTTCGCAGCGGCGTACAGCGACGCAGAAGGTACCACGGAGGGCTCACCCACGTCTGTGCAAGTGTCGTTGACAGGGCGAACGTTGCCCGGCGCGGCACTGGAACCGGTCCCGTGGGTCATGGGTCGCGTGCGAGGCCACCGGCGCATCGCGGCACGAGGGCCGGGCTGAGCTCTGGTGCGTACCGGTTCGCGCAGGGCTTCGTGGGATCAGCCCGGAATCACCGGTGTCGGGGCGGGCTGGGGGTCTTCCCCCTCGTAGGCCGCCAGCGCGGCTTGGCGGCTCTCCAGTACCTCGCCGAGATCCTCGGGGTCCACTCGGTCCTTCGCCAGCTTCATTCGGGCTCTGGCCTCCACGAACGCCCATGCCTGCCGGGCGCGTTTGTTGCCCAGCCGCCTGCTGTCACTCCGGAGGAAGCCCGCCCCCGCCGCGAACCCCGCGGCGAGCAGAGCCACCAGCGCCGCAGGAACGCGGGCGTCCGCCGACGCCAGCCCCGCGGCTCCGGATATGCCGGCGAGGAGGGCCGCGGGAAAGCCCAGAGCGATATCGACCTTGGCCCAGAATTCGGCCCTGCGGTGAGCGAGGTCCTTCTGTCGCGTCGCTTCGTCACGTAACCGCTCGACCTCGGCGCGCGGCCGGCTCAAGGGCTCGTTCCGGGAAACGGGCTGGGACCCGGGAGAGGTAGTGGCCATGCCTGGATTCCAACACAGGTGAAACGCAAGGGACTTGTACGGGCATGCACAGTCTTACGGGGCGTCCGTGGTGGGCTCCTGACAGATCGACCACGGCAGGGCCGACGCGAAAGCCGACCCCCCTCCCGGCCTACGAGCGTCTCGCCGGAGCGTGCGGTGAGGTCGCCTTGACGGACGCCTCTCTTCGCGCCGCTGACTACTGTGGGGGAAGCCGTCGGCGTGCTGACCGGCGGACGGGTGGCCCGCCCCACATGCGCCGCCCCGGAACCCGATGAAAGGTGCGGACATGACGAACGTGCACGGTACCCCCGTGGACATCCCCACCCCGGACGGCATCGCCGACGCCTATCTCGCCCACCCCGACGACGGCGAGCCGCACCCCGGTGTGCTGCTGTACATGGACGCCTTCGGACTGCGGCCTTCGTTGGAGGAGATGGCCAGGCGCTTGGCCGGGCACGGCTACACGGTGCTGGTGCCCAATGTCCTCTACCGCTCCGGGCGCGCCCCGGTGGTGGAGCTGCCCGACTTCATCGACCCCTCCCTGCGGCCGGAGATCTTCGAGCAGCTCTTCCCGATCATGCGGGCCCTCACCCCCGACCTGGCGATGCGGGATGCCGGCGCCTATCTCGACTGGCTGGCCGCGTCGCCTCTGGTCACTGACGGCCCCGTAGGCACGACCGGCTACTGCATGGGCGGCATCCTCGCGATCCGCACCGCCGCGGCCCATCCCGACCGTATCGGCGCCGCGGCCTCCTTTCACGCCGGCAGCCTGGACAGCCCGCACCTGCTCGCCGACCGCATCACGGCGGAGCTGTACTTCGGCCATGCCGACCAGGATCGTTCGATGTCCGCCGAGCAGATCAAGAGCCTTGAGCAGGCCCTGGACACCGCGGGCGTCCGCTACCGCAGCGAGCTGTACGAAGGCGCCCACCACGGCTACACCCAGGCCGACACCGCCGCGTACAACTCCGAGGCGGACGCGCGTCATTGGCGCAACCTGCTGGAACTCTTCGGGCGCCGCCTCTGACACCACGAGCGGACCGGCAGCCGGGCTTCGCGGCGATCGCCACCGAGGTACTCGTGGAACCTCGCGACCCCGTTCACCGTGTGCAGACCAGCCGCGCGGCAGTGGCCCGCTCAGCGCGCTGCGACGGTGGCGGGGTCGGTGCCCGTCTCCACTGTGTTGCCGGTTGACATGACCAGCATCTTCGTTACCGTGCCGTCGTCCGCGACGACGTCACGGACGTGTGCGAATCCCAGCTTTTTGCCCAGCGCCAGACTGGCGGCATTTTCCGCGCCCACCATTCCGTAGACCTCGTTGAGCTTCAGTGTGTGAGCGGCGTAGTGCAGCAGACCACGTACCAACTCGTTGCCCACGCCCCTCCCCCGGCTGTCCTTGACCAGTGCGGCGACCATCTCGTAGCCGTCGACGTTGCCCGTCTTCTTGATCTCCGCGTGGCCCACGTAGACGCCCTCGGCCCACACCGCCCACACATCGAAGAGGTTTTTGGTGTAGATCTCATTCAGAATCGCTTTGAATACGCCCCGGATCTCTTCTTCGGGCGACCGCTCTTGGCCCATCCAGCGGCAGACCTCTTCGTCACCGAGCAGAGCCACGAAGACATCCTCGTCCTCGGGCCGGTAGGGCGACAGGATCAGTCTGTCGGTGCGCAGGATCGGGGTCATTCGAGGGTCCCTTCTCATCGTGAACGCCAAGTGATGTCGGTGGGGTGAATGGCCGCGCCGGTCCCGAGCAGGAGGGCCGGCTTCCGGGTGTGCGCGGTCCCGAGGTGGACCCGCGGAGGCTTCCGGGGCAGGCACAGGCGAGCGTGATCTCACGTGAACTCGGTGGAACTCCGGCCCATGAGGCCGGACTTACCGGTCAGGCCGTCGAACGCGGCGGCCCGCCGAGGGAACGGAGCGGTGCCAGGCCGTCCGGCCCCGCACAACGGCGCCAGGTCATGGACCGGCCACTGAGAAAATCCCCCGCGATCCGCAGTTCCCTCACCCCGTAAAAGTCCTGAACTCCGCACTCAGGCATCCGGCCTGTGCGGTGCATGTCACTGGTATAGCGTAATAATCGCCTATCGTCACTACCTGGCACCAAAACCGATATGACAGGTAATTACGGCGTACTCCGTCATTTACACCGGTTGTCGTATGCGGGTCGTACGAGGGGCACCGGCCACCGGCCTCAGGGAAGGGAGCGGCGGTCCCGAGGCCGGAAGAGGGCTTCGGGCAGCGGCGGCGGATCTCCGGCTCTCCAGCGGCATGGCGACCATGGTTCGTCGCTGACACGAGGGGGGAGGGAGAGGTTCGGCCGGCGAGGCGGCCGGGGCGTGGGGTGTGGCCCACGCACTGTCGTGCTGTCGTGCTGTCGGACGCGCGACGGGGCAAGCGCGCCCTCCGGGTTCGTCTACCCTGCGCCCGTGTGCGCTCGCCTTGCGCGCGTCGGACCGCTCGTCCGCGGCGCGGCATCCTTCAAGGCGGTGGGGGGAACCGGGTTTGGTGGTAAGGCAGTTGGGCGCCCCGTGCGGGCCGCGCCGGCCGGTGGCCGGTGGTCGCGGCCCGCACGGAGGGTGGTGCGGGAGGGGCAGGCGTGGCGGTCAGCCGTGGGCCTGCGGGGCGGGTCCGGTCAGGAGCCGGCGCGGTCCATGCGCTCGCGCAGGCTGCGGGGCCGCATGTCGGTCCAGACCTCGTCGACGTAGGCGGAGCACTCGTCCTGTGTGCCCTCCTTGCCCACGGCGTGCCATCCGTCGGGGACCTCCAGGTCGGCCAGCCACAGCGAGTACTGGTCCTCGTCGTTGCGCAGCACCTGGTAGCGGGCGTTCTCGTCCATGTCACGCTCTCCCATCATGGGTTGACTTGTTCTTGTTGATCGGGCGGGTGGGTCATCGGGCGGTTCGTCGGGTGGCGGCAGGGGCCGGGCGGTGGGGTCAGGGTGTGCGGTCGGGGAGGCCGGGCGGGCGGGCGGTCGATCCGGGTCGGGCTGCCCTCAACGGCCGTAGTGCGCGGGCCTCTTCGGCAATCCGTCGCGGCAGGTAGTCGGCGGCACCGGCGGACGGAGTTCGGGTGCAGGACGTGGACACGTCGGCCGCCAGGCCGCTCATGCGTCCTCCCGGGCGTGCTGGGCGATCCGGCGGAGGGCCTCGGCGAAGTCCTCGGCCACCGCCCGTACGGTCGTCTGCTCGTGCACGTCGGGGCGGTAGTGCCAGGTGAAGGCGAGCCGGCCGTCCTGCACCGCGCCGACGGCTTCCAGCAGGTGGGAGCCACCGTCGCGGGGGTCGTGGTCCTGGCCGAAGGAACCGTGCTCGGTACGGACGAGTGCACCACCCGCGGGCCCGCCGGGCCGGGCGTCCCACTGGCCCAGGTAGTTGAACACGATCTGCCCACGACCGGTGCGGTCCAGGCGCTCGCGCACCTCGGCGGGGCCGTGGGTGCGCAGGGCACCGAAGCCGAGACCGTTGCCGGGGACGGCGCGCAGCTGGCGCCGCACCGATTTGACCAGGGCCCGCCAGTCCCGGGAGGGATCGAGGTCCGTGGGATCGGACACCTGGAGGCCGACCGGGTAGACGGTGGTGAACCAACCGACCGTGCGGGAGAGGTCCACCCCCTCCAGGACGTCCTCGCGGCCGTGCCCTTCGAGGTCGATGCAGACCCGGTCATGACCGGTCCAGCGCGCCAGGGCCAGGGCCAGGGCGGCCAGCAGGACGTCGTTGATGCGGGTGCGATAGGCGGTGGGGGCCGCACGCAACAGCGCCGTGGTGTCCGGCTCGTCGAGCATCACGGTCACCGTGCGCGACGCGCCGGAGGGCGCGTCGGCCTCGTGGCCCACCGGAAGCGGTGCGGAGGCCACTGCCTCCTCCCAGTACGGGAGTTCGTGGTCCAGCCCGCCGTCGGTGACATGTGCGGCCAGGTCCCTGGCCCAGTCCCGGAAGGCGGTGGTCCGCTCGTCGAGTGTGATGGCCTGCCCTGCTGCGGCCTGTTGGTAGGCGTTCTCCAGGTCGTCCAGCAGGATGCGCCAGGACACCGCGTCGACGACCAGGTGGTGGGCCACCAGGAGCAGGAAGGCGGGGCGGTCCGGGTCGCCGGTGAACAGCGCCGCCCGGAGCAGCGGGCCTCGGCCGATGTCGAAGCCGGAGTGCAGGTCGTCGGCCGCCTTCTCCATGGTGGTGTCGGCCTCGTCGGGCGACAGTCCGGTCAGGTCGTGCCGGATGAGGACGCCGTGCGGCTCCGAGGGCGGCGGGTTGTGCTGGTGCCAGCGGCCGCCGTCCTCGGTGAACCGCATACGCAGCGCGTCGTGGTGCTCCAGCAGGGCGGCCAGCGCTTCCTGGAGGGCGGCCGGGTCGGGGGTCGCGTCCAGTTCGAGCAGCGCCGACTGGTTGAAGTGGTGGCGGTTGGCCCGGGGGGTGGCGAAGAACCACTCCTGGATGGGGGTGAGCGGCAGGTCGCCGGTCACCGGCCCGCTGTCGGCCCGGTCCGGTCCGGTGGTGACGATCGTGGCCAGTGCCGCCACCGTCTGATGGGTGAACAGGTCCTTGGTGGCCAGGTGCAGTCCGGCGCGGCGCAGCCGCGACACCACTTGCATGCTCAGGATCGAGTCGCCGCCGAGGTCGAAGAAGTTGTCGTCGGCACCGACCGTGTCGAGGCCGAGGACGTCGGCCCAGATCTGCGCGATCCGGCGTTCGGTGTCGGTGCGCGGCGCGAGGTGCGGGCCGGTGGCACCGGATGCCGGGTCGGGATCGGGCAGGGCGAGCCGGTCGGTCTTGCCGTTCGGGGTGAGCGGCAGCCGCGGCAGGGGGACGAACACCGAGGGCACCATGTGCGGCGGCAGGAGGCGGGCCAGGTGGTCGCGCAGTTCCGGGACGGGCAGCGGCTCCGGGGTGCCGTCGACCGGGACGACGTAGGCGACCAACCGGCGGGGGCCGGCCGGGCGTTGTGCGGCCGCGGCGCGTGCGACGACCACCGCGTCACGCACCTGCGGACTGCGCCGCAGCGCGCTCTCGATCTCGCCCGGCTCGATCCGGAATCCGCGCACCTTGACCTGGTCGTCGGCGCGTCCGGCGTAGCGCAGATCGCCGTCGGCGCCCCACCGCACCAGGTCGCCGGTGCGGTACATCCGCTCCCCCGGAGCGCCGAACGGGTCGGCGACGAACCGCGCCGCGGTCAGCCCCGGGCGTGCCAGGTAGCCGCGGGCGAGTCCGGCGCCGGACACGTACAGCTCACCGGTCACACCGACCGGTACGGGTCGCAGGGCGGCGTCCAGGACGTACGCCCTGGTGGTGCCGATGGGGCGGCCGATGGGCGGGGCGCCCGCTCCCGGCGCCAGCGGGCCGGTCCACGTGGACACCACCGTCGCCTCGGTCGGGCCATAGGAATTGATCATGCGGCGGCCGGGGGCCCAGCGCTCCACCAGATCGGCGGGGCACGCCTCGGCGCCGACGATCAGGGTGCGCAGGTGGGGCAGGCCGTCTGCCGTCTCGGGCGGCACGGTGGCCAGTGCGGCGGGCGGGATCAGGGTGTGGGTGATCCGCTGTTCGGTGAGCACCTGGGCGAGTCGTTCGCCGAGCAGCGGTCCCTCCTCGCCCGCCACCAGCGTTGCTCCGGAGAGCAGGGAGATGCACAGCTCCAGGACGGAGGCGTCGAAGCTGGGTGAGGCGAACTGGAGGACCCGGTCGCCCTGGTGTACCGCGTACCGTGCGGCGGCGGCCGAGGCGAAGCCGGCGAGTCCGGTGTGCGTGACCACCACGGCCTTGGGGGTGCCGGTCGATCCGGAGGTGTAGATGACGTAGGCGGGGTGCGCGTCCGTCAGCGGGGCGCGACGGTCCTCGTCGGTGGGCGCGGAGTCGGAGCCGTCCGTATGCCAGATGGCGGCCGGGTCGTCGAGGACCACGGCAGCCCCGGAGTCGCGCACCATGAAGTCCCGCCGCCCGGCCGGATACGCCGGGTCCACGGGCAGGAAGGCGCCGCCGGCCTTGGCAACGGCCAGTTGGGCCACCACCGTCTCCGCCGAGCGGGGCAGCGCCAGCGCCACCACGCGTTCGGGGCCGACACCGCGGCCGATGAGGTGGTATGCCAGCCGGTTGGCCGCGCTCTCCAGCTCCGCGAAGGTCAGCTCGCGGGCGCCGTCGACGAGCGCCACCGCGTCGGGCGTCCGGGCCGCCTGCCGCTGGAACAGCTCGGGCAGGGTGGTTGGGCGCACCGGGCGAGCGGTGCCGCTCCCGTGGGCCAGCAGTCGCCGCAGTGCGTCGTCCGGGGCCAGCGGCAGGGCGCCGAGGGGGCGGTGCGGGTTCTCGGCGATGGCGGTCAGCAGGGTGGTGAGCTGGTCGGCCATCCGCTCGGCGGTGACGGTGTCGAACAGATCGGTGTTGTAGGTGATCAGCCCGTGCAGTGCCCCGGAGTCGGTTTCGGCGAACTCCAGGGTGATGTCGAAGCCGGCGTGGTGCGTGTCCGGCTCGATGTCGCTCACGTGCAGACCGGGCAGGTCCAGCGCCGCTCCGGGCGCGTTCTGGAGCACGACCATGGCCTGGAAGAGCGGGGTGCGGCTGGTGTCCCGGACCGGCTGGACCGCGTCCACCACCTGCTCGAACGGCACGTCCTGGTGCGCGAAGGCGTCCAGAACCGTCTCCCGCACCTGCGCCAGGAACGCGGGGAAGGCCTCGTCCGGATCGACGGTCGAGCGCAGGACCAGCGTGTTGACGAAGAAGCCGATCAGCCGCTGGGTCTCGGCGCGGTCGCGGCCCGAGGTGACGGTTCCGACGGCGACGTCCCGCTGTCCTGACAGCCGCGCGAAGAGGGTCTGCGCCGCGGCGATCAGCGTGGTGAACAGGGTGGTCTGCCGGGCCCGGCCGAACTCCGCCAGCCTGCGGGCCGTCTCCGGCGGGAGGACGAGCGGGGCGCTCGCGCCGTTCCTGGTCTGTACGGCCGGGCGCGGCCGGTCGGTGGGCAGGTGCAGGGGCTCGACGCCGACGAGGCGTTCCTGCCAGTACCGCAGCTGCTCCTCGGCGGCCGCCCCGTGCGCGGTGCGCTGCCAGTGCGCGACGTCGGCGTACTGCACGGGCAGCGGCGGCAGTTCGGCCGTGGTGTCGCCGAGCGCCGCCCGGTAGAGGTGGGCCAGGTCGCCGGTGAGCACCGCGGTCGACCAGCCGTCGGTGATGATGTGATGGAGCGTCAGCGTCAGGACGTGGTCGTCGTCCGCCAGCCGGACCAGTCCGGCTCGCAGCAGGGGTCCGTGGCGCAGGTCGAAGGGGCGGGTGCGGTCCTCGGTCAGCTGTCGTTCCAGCTGCGCCGTGCGGTCGCCGGCGGGCAGCGCCGAGAGATCGCGCAGCGGCAGCGGCACGTCCTGGGGCGGGTGGATGAGCTGGACGCCCTGGCCGTCCACGGTGTCGAAGGTGGTGCGCAGCGACTCGTGCCGGGCGGCCAGCGCCGTCAGGGCGGCGCCGAGCGCGGCGGTGTCGAGCCGGCCGTGCAGACGCAGCGCCAGCGGGGTGAGGTATTCGGTGCTGCCGGGCGCGAATGCGTCGAGGAACCAGAGGCGTTGCTGTGCGAAGGACAGTGGCAGTGCGGTGTCCCGGGAGACCGGGACGATGGCGCCGCAGCCCGCGGGGGCGGTCTCCCCCTGCGCGAGCAGCGCGGCGAGCGCGGCCGGGGTGGGGTGGGTGAACACCGCCCGCGGGGTCAGTTCGGTCCCGAACGCCTCCGCCAGCCGGGAGGTCAGCCGGATGCTGAGGATCGAGTCGCCGCCGAGCGCGAAGAAGTCGTCCTCCACTCCGACCCGTTCCACGCCGAGCACCTCGGCCCAGACCTGTGTCGTACGGCGTTCGGCCTCGGTGCGCGGGGCGACCGGCTCCGGCCGGTCCGGGCTGCCGGGTGCGGGCAGGGCCGCTCGGTCCACCTTGCCGTTGGCGCTGAGCGGCAGCGCCGCCAGCGGCACGAACGCCGTGGGAACCAGGTAGTCGGGCAGCGTCTGCCGGGCGTATGCGCGCATCGCCTCGGTGTCGAGGCCGTCGTGCCCCACCACGTAGGCGACCAGTCGCTTCGTCCCGGGCCGTTCCTCGCGGGCCAGCACCGCTACATCCGCGACGCCGGGGTGGGCGGCCAGGACTCCCTCCACCTCGCCGGGTTCGACACGGAAGCCCCGGATCTTGACCTGGTCGTCGGCGCGGCCGAGGAATTCCACCGTGCCGTCGAGCCTTCGGCGGGCCAGGTCCCCGGTGCGGTACATCCGGGCGCCGGGCGGCCCGGACGGGTCCGCGACGAACCGGTCCGCGGTCGCCCCGGGGCGGCCGAGGTAGCCGCGGGCCACGCCCTCGCCCGCCAGGAAGAGTTCACCCGCGGTGCCCGGCGGCACGGGCCGCATCCGGGCGTCGAGCACATGTACGCGCATGTCGTCCAGCGGGGGGCCGATGGGCACGGTGTCGGGGACCGCCGCGGCGTCGGTCATGGCGAAGGACGTCGCGAAGGTCGTGGCCTCGGTCGGTCCGTAGCCGTCCACGACGGTCAGGCCGGGGCAGGCGGTCAGCACCCGGCGCACGGCGGCGGCCGGGACGACATCGCCGCCGGTCCACACCTGGCGCAGCCCCGCGAAGCAGTCCGGCGCGTCCTGGGACAGCAGCCGGAAGAGTCCGGCCGTCAGCCACAGTGCCGTGACCTCTCCCCCGGTGGCCAGCCGCCGCAGCAGGGCCGCGTCCACCGCCCCCGGCGGGGCCACCACGACGCGTCCGCCGTTGAGCAGCGGCGACCAGACCTCGAAGGTGGCGGCGTCGAAGGCCACCGGCGAGTGCAGCAGCACCCGTTCGCAGACGGGGCCGGTGAAGCGGCTGTCGGTGGCGAGTGCCGCCACGTCGCGGTGGCGCACCCCCACCGCCTTCGGGGTGCCGGTCGACCCGGAGGTGAACATCACGTACGCCAGCCGGTCCGGGTCGGTGGGCGGCAGCGCGGGCGCCCCGGCCGGTTCGGCCGGTTCGGCGGTCCGTGCGGCAGCCACCTCCTCGGCGGTCAGCTGTGCCGTCACTCCCGCCGCGTCGAGCAGCATCCGGCGGCGCTCCTCGGGCGCGCGGCCGTCCACGGGCACATAGGCGCCACCCGCCTTGAGCACCGCCAGCTGGGCCACCACGAGTGCGGCCGAGCGGTCCATGAGCAGCGCCACCCGGCCCTCGGCGGCCAGGCCGTCCGCGACCAGCCGGCGGGCCACCCGCTCCGACCAGTCGGCCAGTTGCCGGTAGGTCACCTCGCGACCGTCCTCGCCGACGAGCGCGACGGCGTCCGGGGTGCGGTGGACCTGCTCGGCGAACAGGTCCACCGGCGAGCCGCCCGGGGCGGGGCGTGCGGTGGTGTTCCACCGGTGCAGCACCGCGCGGTCGGCGGCGGTGAGCAGGCCCAGATCGTCCAGGGACCGGGCGGCGCCGTCGGCGACCGCGGTCAGCAGGGTCTCCAGGTGGGCCGCGGCCCGCTCCACCGTCGTACGGTCGAACAACGCCCCGTCATAGGCGAGGTCGAAGCCGAGGCGGTCGGCGAGGTAGGCGCGCAGGCACAGCGGGAAGTTGGTGGCGTCCTCGGCGCGTACGTCCTGGATGCGGATGCCCGCCCCGGTGGCGGCAGCCTCGTCGAAGGGATAGTTCTCGAACACCACCATGCTGTCGAACAGCGCCTCGCCCGGGGGGAGTTCGCTGAGGGCCTGGATGCGGGCGAGCGAGACGAAGTCGAAGCGCCGGGAGTCGCTCTGCTGCGCCTGGAGGTCGCGCAGCCAGGGCAGTACGGCCCGGTCGCCGTCGGTCCGGGCGCGGGTCGGAACGGTGTTGATGAACATGCCGACCATGGACTCCACGCCCGGCAGTTCGGCCGGGCGGCCCGAGACCGTGGTGCCGAACACCACGTCCTGGCGGCCGCTGTAGCGCGCCAGCAGCAGTGCCCAGGCGCCCTGCACGACCGTGTTGACGGTCAGTCCGCTCTGTCCGGCCGTCGCGCGCAGCCGGTCGGAGACCTCGGGGGTGAGCTCCATGTGCACCAGCGCGTTCGACCGGGCGCGGTGCGCCTCGACGGGCGGCCGGTCGTAGGGCAGCGGGGTGCGGGCGGTGAACCCGGTGAGGGTGCCGGTCCAGTGCCGCTCGGCCTCCTCCTCGTCCTGCTCCGCCAGCCACTGCAGGAAATCGCGGAACGGGCGGCGGGCCGGCGGGCGGACGGTGCCTCCCCCGACCGTTGCCGCGTACTGCGCACACACATCGGCGAAGAGCTGTCCGGTGCTCCAGCCGTCGAGCATCAGGTGGTGCGAGGACCACACCAGCACGATCTCGTCGCCGGGCAGCGCGGCCACCGCGAGCCGGCTCAGCGGTGCGGTGGTCACGTCCATGCCGGCCGCGCGGTCCTCGGCGAGCAGCCGGTCCAGGGCGCCGTCGCGCTCGGCGGGTGTCAGGGTCCGCCAGTCGTGGTGGCCGACGGGCAGGACGGCGCGGCGGTGCACGACCTGCACGGGGTGGGGCAGGCCCTGCCATCGGACGCTGCTGCGCAGCGCCGGGGTGTGGCCGGCGACCGTCTGCCAGGCGGCGGCGAAGGCGCGTGGGTCGGCGACCCCGGCGATCCGGACCGCCATCTGGTCGAAGTAGGCGCCCGCCGAGTCGACCAGCCCGTGGAAGAGCATGCCGGCCTGCAGCGGGGTGAGCGGATGGATGTCCGCCACCTCCCGTCCGTCCCCCGCGACCAGGTCCACCTGGCGCTGGTCGAGGCGGGCGAGCGGGAAGTCGGACGGGGTGCGGCCGCCGGTGTCCGGCCGGGCGCAGTGCGCGACGATTTCGGTCAGCGCGGCGAGGGTGTCCTCGGCGAGGCGGCGGACGGTGGACTCGTCGTACACCGCGGGCGGGTAGGTCCAGCCGAGTTCGAGCCGGCCGTCCTGGACCACACCCGTCACGTCGAGCAGGTAGGTGCGGGGCTCGTCCGGGTCGGTGTCCTGCCCGGCCGGCGGCAGGGCGGCCCGGTAGAGCCCCTGGCCGTCCGGGTGTTCGCCGGACGCGATGTCCCACTGCCCGTGGTAGTTGAAGCCGACGCGTGGCTGCGGCGCGTCGGGCAGCGGGCTCTGCGGCACGAGGTGGCGCAGCGCGCCGTAGCTCAGGCCCCGCAGCGGCACGGCGCGCAGCTGCTCCTTGACGGACCGGACGGTGTCGCGCCAGTCCGCTTCCGGGGCGACGGACAGGGCGAGCGGGAACTCGGCGGTGAACCAGCCGACGGTGCGTGACAGATCGAGTTCATCGAAGAGGTCCTCGCGGCCGTGGCCCTCCACGCCGATGAGTACGGTGTCCCGGCCGCTCCAGCGGGTCAGGGTGCGGCCGAGGGCGCTGAGCAGGACGTCGTTGACCTGGGTGCGGTAGACGTCCGGGACCTGGCGCAGCAGGGCGTCGGTCTCGGCCCGGCCCAGGCTGACGGTGACGGTGGCGGCGGTGCCGTGGGAGTTGGCACCCGCGCGGTCGACGGGGAGGTCGGCCGGGGCCTGGCAGGTCCGGGTCCAGTACGCCAGGTCGCCGTCGAGGGCGCCGGAGCGGGTGTGCCGCTCCAGACGGGCCGCCCAGTGTCCGTAGCCGCTGCTCGCCGGGGCCAGGGCGGGCGGCCGCCCGGCGGCGGCGTTGCGGTAGGCGGCCTCCAGGTCGCCCAGCAGGATGCGCCAGGACACCCCGTCGACGGCCAAGTGGTGGACGGTGAGCACGAGTTGCGCGGGAAGAGCGGGTCCGCAGTCGAAGAACAGGGCCCGCACGACCCGGCCCTCGGTGACATCGAGGGAGGTCTGTGCGGCGGCGGTCGCGCGCTGGACGGTCTCCTCCCGCCCGGGGGCGTCGAGACCGGTCAGGTCGTGGCGCGAGAAGACGTCCCCGGGAGCGGTCGGCAGCACCTCCTGGTGCCAGGTGCCGTCGGTGCGGCAAAACCGGGTGCGCAGCGCCTCGTGGTGGGCCACCAGCGCGTCGACGGCGTGCCGCAGCGACGGCTCGTCGCTCTGTGGGGCCAGCTCCAGCCGGTTGGTCATGGTGAAGCGCAGCGCGTCGGAGGGCCGTCGGCCGTCGAGGTACCAGTGCTGGATGGGGGTGAGCGGCGCCGGTCCGTCCGGAGCCCCGGCGCCGTCGGCGGGCGGCGGGTTCACGGAGGCCGTGCGCAGTGCGAGTTCGGCGATCGTCTGGTGGCGGAAGACGTCCTTGGAGGTGAGTCCGAGTCCGGCCCGGCGGGCCCGGGAGACGATCTGGATGCTGAGGATCGAGTCGCCGCCCAGGGCGAAGAAGTTGTCCTCGACGCCGGCCCGGGGGACGCCGAGCACCTCCGCCCAGATGCCGGCGAGGCAGGTCTCGGTTTCGGTGCGCGGGGCCACGTACCGGGTCGCGGTGTCGGGCTGGGCGGGGGGCGCGGGCAGGGCGCGCCGGTCGGTCTTGCCGCTGCTGGTCGTCGGTATCCGCTCCAGGGGGACGAACACCGAGGGGACCATGTAGTCCGGCAGGGTCCGGCGCAGCCGGACCCGCAGCTCCTCCGCCGGGGGCGTCAGCGACCCGGCGGGCACCACGTAGGCCACCAGCCGTGGCCGGCCGCCGTGTTCGACGGCCACCACCACGGCGTCACCCACCGCGGGGTCGCCGAGCAGGGCGGCCTCGATCTCGCCGGGCTCGATCCGGAAGCCCCGGACCTTGACCTGTTCGTCGGTGCGCCCCAGGTACTCCAGCAGCCCCTGCCGGTCCCAGCGCGCGCGGTCGCCGGTGCGGTACATGCGGGCGCCGGGCGGGCCGAAGGGGTCGGCGACGAAGCGCGCGGCGGTGAGCCCGGGCCGTCCCAGGTAACCGCGGGCGACCTGGGCGCCGCCGAGGTACAGCTCCCCCGGCACCCCGACCGGTAGCGGCCGCAGAGCGTCGTCGAGCACATAGGCACGCAGGTTGCGGCCCGGCCGGCCGATCACGGGACGTTCCGCGTGGTCGGCGAAGCGGCCGTACACGGCGTCGACGGTGCATTCGGTGGGGCCGTAGACGTTGTAGGCGGTGACGCCCTCGGTCTCCCGCAGCTCCCGCCACAGCGGGGTGCCGACGGCCTCGCCGCCCACCATGACGATCCGGGGGCGGTGGTGGTCGCCGGTGAACAGACCGGCGGCCATCAGCTCGTGCAGGAACGACGGTGTCACATTGACGCAGTCCAGGCGGCTTCCGGCGATCTGACCGACGAAGGCGGCCGGGTCCAGGCGTACGTCCTCGTCGACGAGGTGGACCTCCTGGCCCAGCGCCAGCAGCAGCGGGCCTTCCCATGAGGTGTCGAACGAGAAGGCGGCGCTCATCGCGAAGCGGAGCGGCCGTCCGTCCGTGGCGTGCGGGGTGATGAGCCCGGCCAGGTGGTCGTGGCAGAGATTGACCAGCTGGCGGTGTTCGACGGCGACGCCCTTGGGCCGGCCGGTGGAGCCGGAGGTGTAGTTGATGTACGCCGTGTGGGCCCCGCACAGGGCCGAGGCCCGGTCGGCGTCGGTGGGGTTGTGGCCGGGCTGCCGGCCCAGGGGGGCGTCGCGCAGCGACTCGGCCGTCAGGACGGTCTGCGGCGCGGCGTCCGAGAGCAGGAACGCGACGCGTTCGGCGGGCAGTTCGGGGTCGATGGACAGCTGGGTGCCGCCCGCCTTGAGGACGGCGAGGAGCGCCACCAGCATGTCCGAGGTCCGCGGCAGCTGGACGGCGACCACCCGCTCGGGACCGACGCCCAGCGAGATGAGGTGGTGGGCCAGCCGGTTGGCACGGTCGTTCAGGGCGGCGAAGTCGAGCGTGGCGTCCCGTGCCACCAGCGCCGTGGCGTGCGGGGTACGGGCCGCCTGGGCCTCGAACAGGTCCACGAAGGTGCTGTCCGGGACAGGCAGGGGTGCGCCCTGCCACTCCTCCAGTACCCGCCGCCGTTCCGCGTCGGACAGCAGCGGCAGTTCGCCCACCGTCCGTCCGGGCTCGTCAGCGACCGCCGCCAGCAGCAGGCGCAGCCGTGCGGTCGCCCGCTCGACGGTGTCCGCGTCGAACAGGTCGGTGTTGTACTCGACGAAGCAGGTGAGCCCGCCGTCGCGCGCCACGAAGTCGAAGCCGAGGTCGAAGGCGGCGTGCCGGCCCGGCGGCTGGAGGGTTTCGACGTCGAGTCCCGGCAGGTGCGGTGCCTCGCCGCCCAGGTTGTGCAGGGCCACCATGACCTGGAAGAGGGGGGTGCGGCTGGTGTCCCGCTCCGGCTGGAGCACGTCGACGAGCCGTTCGAAGGGCACGTCCTGGTGGGCGAACGCGTCCAGCACGGTCGCGCGCACCTCGGACAGCAGCGCGGTGAACGGGAGGTCGGCCCGTACCCGGCTGCGCAGCACCAGGGTGTTCACGAACATCCCGACCAGGTGCTCCAGTTCGGGGCGCTCCCGTCCGGAGGCCACGGTGCCGACCGCGACGTCCTCCTGGCCGGCCCAGCGGGCCAGCAGCACCTTGCAGGCCGCGAGCAGTGTCATGTAGAGGGTGGCGTCGGCGCGGCGGCCGGTCTCCCGCAGTCGTTCGGTCAACGGGGCGGGCAGGGAGAACTCCAGCAGCGCGCCGTTCTTGGTCCGCACGGCGGGCCGCGGGCGGTCGGTCGGCAGCTCCAGCGGTGCCAGGTCCGACAACTTCTGCTGCCAGTAAGCGAGTTGGGCGGCGTCGGCCTCGGCCGCCCGGGTGCGCTGCCAGGCCGCGTAGTCGGCGTACTGCAGCGGGAGCCGGGGCAGGTCCGGGCGTCGGTCGTGCAGGGCCGCCGCGTACAGCTCGCCCAGGTCCCGGCCGAGCACCGCGGTGGACCAGCCGTCGGTGACGATGTGGTGCATGGCCAGGGTCAGGACGTGCTCGTCAGCGGTGAGCCGGACCAGCCGGGTCCGCAGCAGCGGCCCGGTGCCCAGGTCGAAGGGGGTGGCGCCCTCGCGGGCCAGCAGCGCGTCGAGTGCGCCGTCGCGGTCTTCCGGCGGTGTGTCCGACAGATCGTGCAGCGGCAGATCCACCGCTTGGGGGGCGTGGACGTGCTGGCGGGCGTGGCCGTCCTGCTCGGCGAAGGTGGTGCGCAGCGGTTCGTGCCGGGCCACCAGGGCGTCCAGGGCGGTGTGCAGCGCCGCTTCGTCGAGGGGACCGCGCAGACGCAGCACGAAGAAGGTCAGGTACTCGGTGCTGTCCGGCTCGAAGGTGTCCAGGAACCACAGGCGCTGCTGGGCGAACGACAACGGCAGTGCGGCGGCGCGGTCCGCCGGCGGGATCGTGTCGTCCGGTGCCCGGTGGGCCTCGGCCGGGTCCGGGAGGGCGGCGGCCAGGGCGGCGACGGTGGGGTGGGTGAACAGCAACCGGGGAGAGACCTCGGTGCCGAAGACGGCGCGGAGCCGGGAGGTGACGCGGATGGCGAGGATCGAGTCGCCGCCCAGAGCGAAGAAGCTGTCCTCCGCGCCCGGTTCTGCGGTGTCCAGGACCTCGGCCCACGCCCGGGCGACGAGGCGCTCCGCCTCGGTCCGCGGCGCGGTGCGGTCGCCGTCGGCGGCGAAGCCGTCCGGGCCGGGGGCGGGCAGGGCCCGGTGGTCGAGCTTGCCGTTGACGGTCAACGGCAGCGCGTCGAGGGCGACATAGGCGGCGGGCACCATGTGTGCGGGCAGGGTGTCCGTCAGGTGGGCGCGCAGCGCGGCGGCGGACGGCGGGGCGCCCTGGCCGGTGCCCACGACATGGGCCACCAGCCGCCGCACCCCGGGGGTGTCCTCGCGCACCCCGACCACGGCCTCGGCGACGTCCGGGTGCGCGGTCAGGGCGGCCTCGATCTCGCCGGGTTCGATCCGGAACCCGCGGATCTTGACCTGCTGGTCGGCCCGGCCGAGGTACTCCAGGGTGCCGTCGGGCCGCCACCGGGCCCGGTCGCCGGTGCGGTACATCCGGGTACCGGGCGGCCCGAACGGGTCCGCCACGAAGCGCGCGGCGGTCAGGCCCGGCCGGTTCAGATAGCCGCGGGCCAGGCCCTCCCCGGCCACGTACAGCTCACCGACGGCGCCGGGCGGCACCGGGGCGAGCCCGGCGTCGAGCACCCGGACCCGCAGGTCGGGAATGCCGCGGCCGATGGCGCTGCCGGTGGCCCCGGTCACGGTGGCGCGGTCGAGGGGCGCGTAGGAGACATGCACGGTGGTTTCGGTGATCCCGTACATGTTGACCAGGACGGGCGCGGTGTCCGGGTGCCGCTCATACCAGTCGGTGAGCCGTCCCAGGTCCAGCGCCTCCCCGCCGAAGACCACCCGCCGCAGGGCCAGCCGCGCCCCGAGCTCCGGGTGTTCGGCGTCCGCGCGCATCAGGGGGTGGAACGCCGAGGGCGTCTGGTTGAGCACCGTGACCCGCTCGTCCACCAGCAGGCGCAGGAACTCCTCGGGGGAACGGGCGACCTCGTGCGGGACGACGACGAGCCGCCCGCCGTGCAGCAGCGCGCCCCAGATCTCCCACACGGAGAAGTCGAAGGCGTAGGAGTGGAACAGCGTCCACACGTCGTGCTCGTCGAAGGCGAACCAGTCGCGGGTGCGGGAGAACAGCCGCACCACGTTGGCGTGCGGGACGACGACGCCCTTGGGCAGGCCGGTGGAGCCCGAGGTGTAGATGACGTAGGCGGGGTGCTCAGGCAGCGGGCGTCGGGCCGGTGCCGGGCCGGTGGCGGGGCGCCGGGCGAGGTCGGCGCGGACCTCGGGATCGTCCAGGAGCAGCCGCGGACAGGCGGCGTCGCCGAGCCGCCCGGCGACGGCTGCGGTGGTCACCAGCAGGGCCGGCGCGGCGTCGGTGAGCAGGTGGGCGATGCGGCCGCCGGGCAGTTCCGGGTCGACGGGCAGGTAGGCGGCGCCGGTCTTCAGCACCGCCACGAGTGCCACGATCATGTCCGGGGAGCGGGGCAGGGCGAGGGCCACGAAGCGCTCGGGGCCGGCGCCGCTCTCGGCCAGCCGGTGGGCCAGCCGGCCTGCCCGCGCGTCGAGTTCGGCGTAGGACAGCGTGGTGCCCGCGCAGGTCACCGCGGTGGCGTCGGGCGTGCGGACCGCTTGGGCCTCGAACAGGTCCACCAGGGTCTGCTCGGGCCGCCCCTGCTCCGTGCCGTTCCAGTCCACCAGCATCCGCCGGCGTTCCTCGGCGGTCGTCCACGCCAGTTCGCGCAGCGGCCGGTCCGGGCCGGCGGCGATCTCCGCGAGCAGCAGGCACAGCCGGTCGGCGAGCGCGCGGACGGTGCCGGCGTCGAAGAGATCCGGGTCGTGGGCGAGGTCGAAGCCGAGGCGGTCGCTGTGGTGGGCGCGCAGGACCAGCGGGAAGTTGGTCGCGTCCCGCGAGGCGACGTCCAGGATGCGGATTCCGGCACCGGAGGTCCGGGCGTCGTCGAACGGGTAGTTCTCGAAGGCGACCATGCTGTCGAACAGCGCAGTGCCCGCCGGTACCTCGCTGAGCGAGGTCAGCTGCGCCAGCGACACGGCCTCGAAGCGCCGGGATTCGGACTGGGCGTCCTGGAGGTCGCGCAGCCAGTCGGCGGCGGTGCGGTGTCCGTCGACCCGTACCCGGGTGGGCAGGGTGTTGATGAACATCCCCACCATGGACTCGACGCCGTGGAGTTCGTCGGGGCGGCCGGACACGGTGGTGCCGAACACCACGTCCGGCTCTCCGCTGTAGCGCGCCAGCAGCAGCGCCCACGCGCCTTGTACGACCGTGTTGAGGGTGAGTCCGCTGCGCCGGGCGGTGTGCAGCAGCTCCCGGGACAGCTCGACGGGCAGGCTCGCCGTCAGCACCGCGGCGGAGCGGGCCCGGTGGGCCTCGCGGGGCGGGCGGTCGCAGGGCAGCGGCGTCGGGGTGGCGAAGTCCGCGAGGACGGTGCGCCAGTGCTCCTCGGCCTCGCGTCCGTCCCGGCCGGACAGCCAGCGCACATAATCGCCGAACGGCCGGCGCACGGGTGGCGTCTGCGCGCGGTCCGCGACGAGTGCGGCGTACTCCTCGCACACCTCGGTCAGGACCTGTGCCAGGCTCCAGCCGTCCAGGATCAGGTGGTGCGAGGTCCACAGCAGCCGCAGCCTGCCACCGGGCAGCCGGATCAGGGTGAGCCGCATCAGCGGTGGGGTGCCGAGGTCCAGTCCCCGCGCGAGGTCCTCCGCCTGGAGCCGGGCGAGTTCGGCCGTACCCCGTTCGTCGTCCAGCTCACGCCAGTCGACGTGGACGGTCGGCACCGTCGCGCGCCGGTGCACGATCTGGAGCGGTACGGGCACCTGCTCCCAGACCACCGAGGTGCGCAGCGCCGGCGTCCGGTCGACGACCCGCTGCCAGGCCCGGGCGAACGCCCGCGGGTCCGCCACGCCGTCCAGCAGCAGGGTGGCCTGGTCGAGGTAGACGTCGTCCGCCCCGCCCACCAGGCGGTGGAAGAGCATGCCTTCCTGGAGCGGGGTCAGCGGGAGGATGTCCTCGACGGCGCGCCCGTCCCCGGCCAGGCGGTCCACCCCGGCCTGGTCCAGCCGGGCGAGAGGGAAGTCGGAGGGCGTGCGGCCGCCCGCGTCCGGCCGCGCGCAGTGGGCGGCGATCGCGGCCAGCGCGCGGGCCGTACCGTCCGCCAGCTCCCGAACCGTGCTCTCGTCGTGCACCTGGTCGCTGTAGTGCCAGGTCAGCTCCAGCACGCCGTCGGCCACCACGGCCGAGACGTCCAGCAGGTGATCGAGCGCCGCACCGGCGGCCATATCGCGTCCGGGGGCCTCGCCGGCGGGCGCGAAGTCCCGGCCGTGCGCGCTCTCCCACTGGCCGTGGTAGTTGAAGCAGACCTGCGGCAGCGGGAGTTCGCGCAGAGTGCGGGCGGCCGGGTCCGGTGAGCCCAGGCGGGCCAGCGCCTCGTAACCGAGGCCGCGGCGGGGGACGGCCCGCAGCTGTTCCTTCACCGCTTTGAGCGTCGCGCCCCAGTCCGGCTCCCGCGACGGGCCCTCCAGGGTGAGCGTGACGGGGTACTGGGTGGTGAACCAGCCGACGGTCCGGGACAGATCGGCGGCGTCACCGGCGCCGGCCGCCTCGCTGTCGTCGTGGTCGTCGATGTCCTCCCGGCCGTGCCCCTCCAGGGCCACCGTCACGCGGTCCGTGTCCGCCCAGTCGGCGAGCACCCGGCCCAGCGCGCTGAGCAGTACGTCGTTCACCTGAGTCCGGTAGACGCCGGGCACCCGGCGCAGCAGGGCCTCGGTGGTGTCGCGATCGAGTCGTGCGCGTACGGTGCGGACCGAGCCGGCGAGTGCGCTGCCCGGGCGGTCCACCGGCAGCGGGGTGCGCGCCGCTTCGCTCTCGGCTCTCCAGTACGCCAGGTCGTCGTCGAGTCCGCCGTCCTGTACGTGCCGGGCCAGCTGCGCCGCCCAGGTGGTGAACGGCGTGGTGGTGGGCTCCAGTTGGACCGGCTCGTCCGCGGCGGCCCGGCGGTAGGCGCGCTCCAGGTCGGCGAGCAGGATGCGCCAGGAGACGCTGTCGACGGCCAGGTGGTGGGCCGTCAGGAACAGCTGCGGCCGGCTGCCCGGCTCCGCCAGGAGCAGGGCGGCGCGCAGCAGGGTGCCGGTGGCGGGGTCGAGGTCCGCGCGGGCGGCGTCGGCCGCCTCGGTGAGCGCGGCGTCCCGGGCGGGGCCGGTGGTCCCGGACAGGTCGTGCGTGGCCAGGAGGCCGGGCGCCACGGCGGCTCCGGGGAGCTGGCGCCAGGTGTCGCCGCTGCGGACGAAGCGGGTGCGCAGCGCCGGATGATGGGCGGCCACCGCGTGCAGGGCCCGCTCCAGGGCGTCCGGGTCGAGGTCGTGCGGCAGGTCGAGCAGCATCGACATGCTGAAGTGCCGCAGCGGTCCGTGGGTGGCGAAGAACCACTCCTGGATGGGGGTGAGCGGGGCAGGGCCCGCGTCGTCCGACTGCTGCGCCGCAGGTGCCGGGGCGGTGCGCAGGTCCACGGCGGCGGCCAGCTCGGCGACGGTCTGGTGCAGGAAGACGTCGCGGGAGGTCAGGCGCAGTCCGGCGGCGCGGGCCCGGGAGACCGCCTGGATGCTGAGGATCGAGTCGCCGCCCAGCTCGAAGAAGTTGTCGGTGACCCCCACCTGCGCGATGCCGAGCACCGCGGACCAGATCCCGGCCAGGTCCCGCTCGGCCGGGGTGCGCGGCGCCACGAACTCCCGCTCGCGCGGGGCCGCGTCGAGGTCGGGGGCGGGCAGCGCGCGGCGGTCCAGCTTGCCGCTGGTGGTGAGCGGCAGGGCGTCCAGGACGACGAAGGCGGCGGGCACCATATGGCCGGGCAGGGTGCGCTGCAGGGCCGCCCGCAGCTCGGAGGCGGCGGGATGCCCGGTCCCGGCGGCGGGCACCAGGTAGGCGGCGAGCCGGGCGTGGCCGCGCTCGTCGGCGACGGCGAGGACGGCCGCCTCGGCGACGGCAGGCAGGGCCAGCAGTGCCGCCTCGACCTCTCCGGGCTCGATGCGGTGGCCGCGGATCTTGACCTGGTCGTCGGCGCGGCCGAGGTAGTCGAGCCGTCCGTCGGCGGTCCACCGGGCCAGGTCTCCGGTGCGGTACATCCGGCTGCCCGGCGGCCCGAACGGGTCCGCCACGAACCGTGCGGCGGTCAGGCCGGGGCGGTGCAGATAGCCGCGGGCGACCTGGTCGCCCGCCAGGTACAGTTCGCCGCCGACGCCGGGCGGGACCGGCCGGAGGCGGTGGTCGAGGACATGGGCGCGCACATTGGCCAGCGGCCGGCCCACCACCGGCCGCCCGGTCCCGTCGATACGGCAGGCCAGGGCGTCGACCGTGCACTCGGTGGGCCCGTAGAAGTTGTACGCGGCGACGTCGGGCAGCCCGGCGAGCTCCCGCCACAGCGCGGTGCCGACGGCCTCGCCGCCCAGCATCAGCAGCCGCGGGTGGTGGCGCGGGTCGGTGAGCAGCCCGGCGGGCAGGAGCTGGCGCAGATAGGAGGGGGTCAGGTCGAGGAAGTCGACGCGGTGCTCGACGACGTACTCGACCAGGGCGGCCGGATCGAGCCGGGTCGCCTCGTCGACCAGGTGCAGCCGGTGGCCGTCGGCCATCAGCAGCACGCCCTCCAGGGAGGTGTCGAAGGAGAACGACGCGGTCAGGGCCACCCGCAGGGGACCGCCGCCCGCCGCGGCGACGAAGCCGTGCCGGTGGCCGGCCAGCAGGTTCATCAGCGACCGGTGCTCCACGGACACCCCCTTGGGGCGGCCGGTGGACCCTGAGGTGTAGATGACGTAGGCGGTGTGGCCGGGGTGCAGCGGCGCGCGCCGGTCGGCGTCGGTGGGGTCGCTCGCGCGGGCCGATGCCGGTACCGCGTGCAGGGCCGCCTCGTCGAGCACCAGCATCGGCCGCGCGTCCTCGATCAGGAACCGCAGTCGCTCCTCGGGCAGTTCGGGGTCGAGCGGCAGGTAGGCGGCGCCGGATTTGAGGACGGCGAGGATCGCCACGAGCATGTCGGCGGTGCGCGGCAGATGCAGCGCGACCAGCCGTTCGGGGCCCGCCCCCCGGTCGATGAGGTGGTGGGCGAGCCGGTTGGCGCGGGCGTTGAGCGCGGCGTAGTCCAGTGTGGTGTCCCCGGCCACCAGTGCCGTCGCGTGCGGGGTGCGGGCCGTCTGCGCCTCGAAGGCGGCGGGATAGGTGGTGGGTGCGACGGGCAGTGCGGTGTCGTTCCATTCGGTGGTCAGGCGCCGCCGCTCCCGCTCCGACAGCAGGGACAGTTCACCCAGCGGCCGGTCCGGTTCGGCCGCAACTCCCCCGAGCAGGATGACCAGTTGCTCGGCCATCCGCACGGCGGTCGAGGCGTCGAAGAGGTCGGTGCGGTACTCCAGCAGGCCCGTCAGCCCGTCCCCGTCGGGCACGAACTCGACGCTCAGATCGAAGGTGGCCGCGCGGCGGGGCACGGTGACGGTCCCGGCCGCCATCCCCCGCAGGCCGGGGGCCGCGGGCGGGGCGGGGTGGAGCAGGACCATGACATCGAAGAGCGGGTTGCGGCCCGCTTCGCGTACCGCCCCCGCGGCCTCCACGAGCCGCTCGAAGGGGGTGTCGTCGTGGGCGAAGGCATCGAGGACGGCGGTGGCGGAGGCATCGAGCAGCTCGCGGTAGGAGCGTGCGGTGTCGACGGGGGCGCGCAGCACGACCGTGTTGACGAAGAGGCCGACCGCGCGCTCCAGTTCGGTGCGTCCGCGCCCGGGGGTCAGCGACCCGACGGCGATGTCGTCCTGTCCCGACCAGCGGGCGAACAGCGCCTGGCACGCGGCGATCAGCGCCGCGAACAGGGTGGTGTGCTGCTGCGCCGCCACCTCCCGCAGCCGGGCCGCCGTGGCCGCCGGGACACGGAACTCGTGGACCGCGCCGTCCCCCGACTCCTCACCGCTGCGGGGCCGGTCGAGCGGCAGCTCCAACGGCACGGTCCCGTCCAGCTGCTTGGTCCAGTAGGAGAGCTGCTCCTCCAGCAGGGCGCCGGACAGCCGCTCGCGCTGCCATACGGCGAAGTCCGGGTACTGCGTCGCCACCGGGGCGAGCGCGGGCGTCTCGCCGTGGGCCAGGGCGTCGTACAGCGTGCACAGTTCGTCCAGCAGCACGCCCATGGACCAGCCGTCGGTGACGATGTGGTGCGCGGTGAGCAGCAGGACGTGCTCGTCCTCGGCCAGGCGTACCAGCAGGGCCCGCAGCAGCGGACCGGTCCGCAGGTCGAACGGGCGGGAGTACTCCGCCAGCAGCAGGTCGTCCAGCGCCGAGGGGCCCGGCCCGGTCCCCTCCCCCGCGTCGGGTGCGGGTTCCTCCCTCAGGTCGCGTACCGGCAGCGGCACGGGGGCGGCCGGGTGCACGGTCTGCACGGGCCGGCCGTCGATGTCGTCGAACGTGGTCCGCAGCGACTCGTGGCGCTCCAGGGCGGCGTCGAGCGCCCGGGACAGCGCGGCCCCGTCCAGGGTGCCGGTCAGCCGCAGGGCGACCGCGCTGTTGTAGCGGGAGTCGCCGGGCCGGAGCTGGTCCAGGAACCACAGGCGCTGCTGGGCGAAGGCGAGCGGCAGGGGCTGTGACCGGTCCGCGCGCGGGATCTGCTGCCGGGCCCTGGCGGCCGGCGGGGCCTGCCCCGCCAGGCGGCGGCGCAGCGCCTCCTGCAACTCCTGCGGCAGGGCCGCGGCACGGTCCTTCTTCGAATGCGAAGACGTCATGTCGTCGTTCCTCACCGTTCGTTGTGGTCGCTGTTGCCGCGGGCGGCGTCTTCGAGTTCGCGCAGGACGTGCTCCTCCACCAGTTCGGCGAGGGCGGCGACCGTGCGGGCGGTCAGCACGTCGCGGGGTGTGAGGTCCACGCCGAAGGTCTCGTTGACCCGGGAGGCGATGAGCAGGCTGCGCAGCGAATCACCGCCGAGGGCGAAGAAGTCGTCCTCGGCGCCCACGGCCGTCTCCAGGGCCTGTGCCCAGACGTCCGCGAGGAATTGTTCGGTGGGGGTGCGCGGGGCGACGTGTGCGGTGGGCTCGGGCAGGTCCGGCCCGGGTGCGGGCAGGGCCGCGCGGTCGGTCTTGCCGTTCTCGGTGAGCGGGAAGCGCTCCAGGACGACGAAGGCCGAGGGGACCATGTGGCCGGGCAGCGTCCGGGCGGCGAACGCGCGCAGCTCCGCGCCGGCCGGGACGTCGGTGTCGAGTGCGGCGAGCAGATGGGCCACCAGGCGCGGTGCTCCGGGCTCGTCCTCCCGTACGGCCACCACGGCGTCCCGCACGGCCGGGTGGCGCACCAAGGTGGCCTCGACCTCGCCCGCCTCGATCCGGTGGCCGTGCAGCTTCATCTGGTGGTCGGTGCGGCCGAGGTAGTGCAGCTCGCCGCGGGCGTCGCGGCGGACCAGGTCGCCGGTGCGGTACATCCGGTCGCCCGGTGCGCCGTACGGGTCGGCGGTGAACCGCGTGGCGGTCAGCCCCGGGCGGTGGAGGTAGCCGCGGGCCAGGGAGGGTCCGCCGACCCACAGTTCGCCGGGGATGCCGTCGGCGACCGGTCGCAGCCGCCCGTCGAGCACATAGCTGCGGCTGCCCGGCCGCGAGCGTCCGATGGGGGGCGCGGCGCCGTCGGGCAGGAGCGGTCCTGACCAGGTGGCGACCACCGTGGTCTCGGTGGGCCCATAGGAGTTGATCATCCGGTGGTGCGGGGCCCAGCGGCCGACCAGGTCGGCGCCGCAGGCATCCGCGCCCACGATGAGCGTGCGCAGGTCCGGCAGCGTCCCCGCGGTGGCGGGCGGCACCGTGGCGAGCGCGGCGGGCGGCAGCAGGGTGTGGGTGATGCGCTCCCCGCGCAGCACCTCGGCCAGGTGCGTGCCGAGCAGCGGACCGGGCGGCGGCACCACGAGGCAGGCACCGGCCGGCAGGGCCATGCACAGCTCCAGCACCGAGGCGTCGAAACTGGGGGTGGCGAAGGCCAGCACACGGTCACCCGGCCGCACTTGGTAGTGGTCGGCCTCGGCGGCGGCGAAGTCCGCCAGGCCGCGGTGGGTGACGACCACGCCCTTGGGGGTGCCGGTGGAGCCGGAGGTGTAGATCACATAGGCCGGGTCGTCGAGGTCGAGCGGGCGGACCCGGTCCCGGTCGGTGGGACGGTGTCCGGGTGTGGCGTCGTCCCCGGCCAGGAGGTCCTGGACCTCGGCGGCCTTCAGGGTGACGGCCGGGGCCGCATCGCGCAGCATCAGCGCGATCCGCTCGGCCGGGTACCCGGGGTCCACCGGCAGGTAGGCGGCGCCCGCCTTGGCGGTCGCGAGCTGGGCGACGACCATGTCGGCCGACCTCGGCAGGACCAGGGCGACGAGGTCGCCGGGGCCGGTCCCCCGGGTGAGGAGATGATGCGCGAGGCGGTTGGCCCGCGCCTCCAGCTGTGCGAAGGAGAGCTGCAGGTCCGGTGCGGTCAGCGCGGGGGCGTGCGGCCACCGGTCGACCGCGGCCTCGACGAGCGCGGCCAGGGTGGCCGCCTGCACCGCGTCGCCGGCCGTCGGCGCGGAGCGCCCGGTCAGCCGCTCGCGCTCGTCCGGCGGCAAGATGTCGATCCCGTCCACGGTCGTCGCGCCGCCGGGTGCCGCCAGGGCGCCCAGGGTGTGCATCAGCTGCGCGGCCAGGGACCGGGCGGTGGACTCCTCGAAGTACCGGGGGTCATAGCCGAGTTCGACGCTCAGCCGGGTGTCGGGCGAGACCACCACGGTGAGCGGGTAGTTGGTGGCCTCCAGGGCGTGCAGATCACGGACGCGCACGCCGTGTGCGGTGGCCGCGGTGTCGTTGATCGGGTAGTTCTCGAAGACCACCAGGCTCTCGAACAGCGCTGCTCCCGTGGGCAGTTCGCTCCAGTTGCGCAGGTCGGACAGCGGGACGTGCTCAAAACCGCGGGCGTTCGCCTGCACGGACTGCAGACCGCGCAGCCAGTCGGCCGGGGCCGCACCGCCGTCCACGTCGCACCGCACCGGCAGGGTGTTGATGAACAGGCCGGTGATGGAGTCGGCGCCGGGCAGGTCGGCGGGCCGGCCGGAGACCGTCGTGCCGAAGCACACCTCGCGCGCTCCGCTCCAGCGCGACAGCAGCAGGCCCCAGACCCCCTGGACGACGGTGTTGAGGGTGAGGTGGTGGCGCCGGGCGAAGTCCTGGAGCGCGGCGCTCGCCGGTGCGCCGAGCCGCTGCGAGAGCCAGGTGCCGGCGCGGGTGGCGGCACCCGGCGCCGGTCGCCGGTCGTAGGGCAGCGGGGTGGGTGCGGACAGACCGGCCAGCGCCTCGCGCCAGTGCTGTTCGGCCGGGGCCGTGTCATGGGCGGCGAGCCAGGCGGCGTAGTCCGCGAACGGCCTGCGGTCCGGCAGCTGTGGGTCGGCGCCCTGCGTCAGGGCCGCGTGGCAGGAGAAGACGTCCGAGAGGACCTGGAAGACGCTCCACCCGTCGAGCAGCACGTGGTGGAAGGTCCAGACGACCCGTACCTCGGCCGGGGAGAGCCGGATGAGGGTGAGCCGCAGCAGCGGCGCCCGGTCGAGGGCGAGCCCGCGGTCCCGGTCGTCGGCGAGCAGCCGGGCCAGTTCGGCGTCGCGCCGCTCCTGCGTCAAGGCGCTCCAGTCGAGCTCGGTGACGGGCAGGGAGACGGAGCGGCGGACGGTCTGGAGGGGTACCGGCACCTCGTGCAGGACCACCGCGCTGCGCAGCACGGGGGTGCGGTCGACGACCTGCTGCCAGGCGGCGGCCAGCAGCCGGGGGTCGGCTATGCCGTCCAGGACGAAGGTGGCCTGTTCCACGTAGAGCCCCTGGCCGGGTTCGTCGAGCCCGTGGAAGACGAGTCCTGTCTGGGTGGGGGTGAGCGGATAGACGTCCGTGACGTCCCGGCCGTCGCCGACGAGCCGGTCGACGGTCTCCTGGTCGAGCCGGACCAGCGGGAAGTCGGAGGGCGTGCGGCCCCCGGCGTCCGGTTCCGCGCAGTGCCGCACGATCTCCCGCAGCTCCGCGGTCATCTCCTCGGCCAGCGCGGCCACGGTGGACCGCAGGTGCAGGTTCGTCGAGTACGACCAGGTGAACTCCAGCCGTTTGTCCGCCACCAGGCCGACGACATCGATCAGCTGCGGCCGGTCGGCCGCCCGGTCCATGTCGCCCTCCAGCGCGCCGTACGGTGCGTGCAGCAGGCCGTCGCCCCCGGACGCGCTCCAGTCCTGCTGGCCGAGGTAGTTGAAGGAGATCTGCGGGTCGGCCGGGAGTCCGGTGGGCGCCGGGGTACGCAGATGGCGCAGCGCGCCGTGTCCCAGGCCGTGCCGGGGCAGCGCCCGCAGGCCTTCCTTGGCGGACTTCAGCGCCGTCGCGAGATCGGCGTGCGGCGGCAGATCCA
Source organism: Streptomyces sp. NPDC054786 (assembly GCF_053611685.1). Classification (NCBI taxonomy): domain Bacteria; kingdom Bacillati; phylum Actinomycetota; class Actinomycetes; order Kitasatosporales; family Streptomycetaceae; genus Streptomyces; species Streptomyces sp. NPDC054786. Next base: position 177,297 of record NZ_JBSHAW010000004.1, read on the forward strand.
GCGCGACCGGGAACATGGTGGTGAACCAGCCGACGGTGCGGGAGAGGTCGACATCGTCGAAGATCTCCTCGCGGCCGTGGCCCTCCAGCCCGATCCGTACCCGGTCGTGCCCGGTCCAGCGGGCCAGCACCCGGCCCAGAGCACACAGCAGGACGTCATTGACCCGGGTCCGGTAGACGTCCGGCACGTCCTGGAGCAGCCGGCGGGTCTCCTCGGCCTCCAGGCGGACGGTCACGGTGTCCTCGGAGTCCGCGGAGTTGCGGCCCGCGTGGTCGGTGGGCAGGTCCGTCAGGCCGTCCGGCCCGTTCCAGTGGGCGAGTTCGTCGTCGAAGCCGCCGGCGGCGGTGTGGTCGTGCAGCCGCTGCGCCCAGGCGCGGAACGAGGTGGTCTTGGGGCCGAGCCCGGCCCGGTCCCCGGCGCGCACCCGGCGGTAGGCGGTGTCGAGGTCCTCCAGGATGATGCGCCAGGACACCGCGTCGACGACGAGGTGGTGGGCCGCCAGCAGCAGGACGGGGCGGTCCTGGTCGCCCAGATGGCACAGCGCGGTCTTCAGCAACGGCCCCTCGGCCAGGTCGAAGCCCGCGCAGAGTTCCCGGGTCAGCGCGCGCAGCTCCGCGGCGCGGTCCTGCGGCGCCCGGCGGGACAGGTCGTGCACCGCCAGGGCGGGTGCCGCACCGGGCGCCGCGCTGTACTGGCGCCGGCGGCCGTCGCCGGTGGTCTCGTACACCGTGCGCAGGGCGTCATGATGCTCCAGCACCGCGGCCAGGGCGGCTCGCAACGCGCCCTCGTCGACCTCGGCGGCCAGCTGGAAGGAGAGCGACTGGGTGAAGTGCCCGGGGCTGTCCGGGACGCTGTCGAACAGCCAGTGCTGGACGGGCGTGAGCGGCACCTCGCCCACCACCGGGCCCTGTTCGGCGGTGGACACCGTGGCAGGCAGTTCCCCGGCGGCCGCGGCCAGGGCGGCGACGGTCTGGTGGACGAACAGATGGCGCGGGGTCAGCGCGAGGCCGGCGCGGCGGGCCGCGGAGACGATCTGGATGCTGAGGATCGAGTCCCCGCCGAGCGCGAAGTAGTTGTCCTCGGCGCCCACGTGGTCCACGCCCAGCACATCGGCCCAGATCCCGGCGAGCGCCTTCTCGGTGTCCGTGCGCGGCGGGACGTAACCGGCGGCCGGGGCGGCCCAGTCGGGCGCCGGCAGGGCACGCCGGTCGAGTTTGCCGGTCGCTCCCAGCGGCAGCTTCTCCAGGGGGACGACGACCGCGGGGACCAGGTGGTCGGGCAGGCTCCGGGCGAGGAAGGCACGCAGCGCGGCCGGGTCGGCGCCCGCCGCGCCCCTGGTGACGGCATAGCCCACCAGCCGCTTGTGGCCGTCGGTCTCGACGACCCGCGCGGCGGCCTCGGCCACCTCGGGGTGCCGGGCCAGTGCGGCCTCGACCTCGCCCAGTTCGATGCGGAAGCCGCGCACCTTGACCTGGTCGTCACTGCGGCCGAGGTACTCCAACTGCCCCTCGGTGTCCCAGCGCACGAGGTCGCCGGTGCGGTACATCCGCTCCCCCGCGGGGCCGAACGGATCCGCCAGGAAGCGCCCTGCGGTCAGTCCGGGCCGCGCGAAGTACCCGCGCGCCACGCCGGTACCGGCAAGGTAGAGCTCGCCAGGTACGCCGACCGGGACGGGCCGCAGATACGGATCGAGGACGTAGGCCCGGGCGCCGGCGACCGGGCTGCCGATCGGCGGGGTGCGGTCCGGATCCGCGGGGTCGCAGTACCAGGCGGTGGCGTAGACGGTGGCCTCGGTGGGGCCGTAGATGTTCGCGACCCGGCAGCCGGGGACGGCGGCGCGGACCTCTCGTACGGTACGGGCGGCGAGTCCCTCACCGGCCAGCACCACGGTGTCCGCCGTGACGTGGACGGTGTCCTCGGCGAGGAGCTGGCCGAGGGCGGAGGGGACGGCGCTGAGCAGGCTCGCGGTCCAGGGGGCGGAGCGTTCGGCGAGGGCCAGCAGGTCGCTCACGATCTCGACGCAGCCGCCGGACAGCAGCGGGCAGAAGATCTCGAAGACCGACACGTCGAAGTTGAGCGATGTGGACGCCACGACGTGGGACAGGCCCCGGCCGCCGAATTCGCCGGCGGCCCAGTCGGCCAGTGCCACCACCGACCCGTGGGTCGCCACCACGCCCTTGGGCAGTCCCGTCGAGCCCGAGGTGTGGATGACGTAGGCGGGGTGGGCGGGCAGCAGCGCACCGGTCCGCTCGCCGTCGCCGATGTCGGCGGGTGACTGCCCGGTGAGCCGGTCCGCCGTACCGGGGTCGTCCAACGCGATCCGGACGGCGGGCCCCTCGGGCAGCCGGCCGGCCGACGCGGCGGTGGTGAGCACGATGTCCGGTCCGATGTCGTCGAACAGGAAGGAGACCCGCTCGGCCGGGTACTTGGGGTCGACCGGCAGATAGCCCGCGCCGCTCTTGAGCACGGCCAGCAGGGCCACGATCAGATCGGCCGTGCGGGGCAGCGCGAGGGCGACGAACCGCTCCGGGCCCGCGCCCGAGGCGATCAGCAGCCGGGCCAGCCGGTTGGCGCGCTCGTTCAGCTCCCGGTAGGTGAGCCGGTCGGACCCGGCCAGTACGGCGGTGGCGTGCGGGGTGCGGGCCGCCTGGTCCTCGAACACCTCGGGCAGTACGCGCCGCGGCGGTGCGGCGGTCGCTCCGCCGAACTCCCGCAGGATGCGCCCGCGCTCGTCCGCGGTGAGCAGCGGCAGGTCCCCCAGGCGGCGGTCCGGATCGGCCGCCATCTCGGTCAGCAGGACGTGCAGGCACCCGCCCAGCCGCTCGACCGTCGCGGCGTCGAAGGCCGCCGGGTCGTAGTCCAGGGCGACGGTGAGGCGCTCACCGGGGGCGACGATCACGCTGAGCGGGTAGTTGGTCGGCTCCAGGTCGCGTTCCTGCTGGATGCCCAGGCCGTGCCGGGCGAGGGCGTCGCTGTCGAAGGGGTAGTTCTCGAAGACCACGATGCTGTCGAACAGGCTTGTCCCGCCCGGCACTTCGCTCCAGGTCCGGAGCTCAGTCAGGGAGACGAAGTCGTAGCGCCGGGATTCCGACTGGGCCGTCTGCAGGTCACGCAGCCAGTCCAGCAGCCTTCGGGCGCCGTCGACACGTACCCGGGTGGGGAGGGTGTTGATGAACAGTCCGACCATGGACTCCACACCGGGCAGCGCGGCCGGCCGGCCGGAGACGGTGGTGCCGAAGACCACGTCGTCGCTGTTGCTGTAGCGGGACAGCAGCAGGCCCCAGGCGCCTTGCAGCACGGTGTTCATGGTGAGGCCGGACCGCTGCGCCGTCTCCCGCAGGCGGGCGGAGTCCTCCTCGTCCAGCGTGACATGGACTGAGCCCGAGGACGAGGCACGGTGGGCCTCCAAGGGCTTGCGGTCCCGTGGGAGTTCGGTCGGCGAGGTGAATCCGGCCAGCGCGGTGCGCCAGTGCCGCTCGGCCTGTGTGCTGTCCTGCTCCGCCAGCCAGCGCAGATAGCTGCCGAAAGGCGGGCGGGCGGGGACCTCGGGACGGCGGCCGGCGGTGAGCGCCGCATACCGTTCGCAGATCTCGTCGAAGACCTGGGCCGCGCTCCAGCCGTCGAGCAGGATGTGGTGGAACGTCCAGACGAGCCGGACCCGGTCGTCGGACAGCTTGATCAGGGCCAGCCGCATCAACGGGGCGCCGGCGAGGTCGAGACCGGCCGCCCGGTCCTCGGCGAGCAGGGCGGTCAGTGCGCGCTCGCAGGCGTCGGCGCTCCGCCGGGACCAGTCGTGGTGGGTGACGGGCACGGTGGCCCGGACCTGGACGACCTGCAGCGGCTCGGCGGTCTCTTCCCACACCAGGCGGGTGCGCAGCATCGGGTTGGCGTCGGCCGCCTGCTGCCAGGCCGTGGCGAGTGCGACCGGGTCGGTGACGCCGGAGAGCACCAGCTGGACCTGGTTGAAGTAGGTGTGCGAGTCCGGGTCCATCAGACTGTGGAACAGCATGCCGGCCTGCATCGGGGTCAGCGGGTAGATGTCCTCCACCGCGCGGCCGTCCGCCGCGACCCGGTCCACGGCCGCCTGGTCGAGGCGGGCGAGCGGGTAGTCGGAAGGAGTGCGGCCGCCGGCGTCCGGGCCGGCGCAGTGGGCGACGATGTCCTCCAGGGCCTTGAGCATGCCCGTGGCCAGCGCGGTGACCGTCTCCTCGTGGTGCACCGCGCTGCTGTAGTACCAGGTCAGTTCGAGGCGGCGCTCCTCGACCCGGCCCACGACGTCCAGCAGGTGCGGCCGGACGGACTCGGGTGCGGCGGCGCCGTCCAGTCCGCCGCGTACGGCGCGGATCAGCCGCCCGTCGCCGGTCCAGTCGAACTGCCCCAGGTAGTTGAAGCTGATCCGGGGCTGGGGCGTCCCGGTGAGTTCGGCGGCTCCCGCGAGGTGCCGCAGCGTCCCGTGGCCGAGGCCCCGGCCGGGTACCGCACGCAGCTGTTCCTTGACGGACTTGAGCGCCGCGGCCCAGTCGCCGGCCGGGAGGTCCAGGGCGACGGGGAACAGGGTGGTGAACCAGCCGACCGTACGGGACAGGTCGACGCCGTCGAAGAAGTGGTCCTCGCGGCCGTGTCCCTCCAGGCCGACGGCGACGGTGCGCTGTCCGGTCCAGTCGGCCAGCACCCGGCCGAGCGCCGTGAGCAGCACGTCGTTGATCTGCGTGCGGTAGACGCCGGGCACCTTCTGCAGCAGGTCGCCGGTCCGCTGCCGGTCCAGACGGACGGTGACCGAGCGTAGGTCGGCGATCGTGTTGGTCCCGTCGGCGTCAACGGGCAGCGGAGCCGTGCAGTGTTCGGCCACCGCGCTCCAGTGCGCGCTCTCGCCGGCGAACCCGCCGGCCTCGGTGTGGGCGTGCAGCCGCCGGGCCCATTCCTGTACGGAGGTGGTCCGGGCGAGCGGGCTCATCCGCTCACCGCTGCGCGCCTGCTGGTAGGCGCTCTCCAGGTCCTCCAGCAGCACCCGCCAGGACACCCCGTCGACCACCAGGTGGTGCACGGTCAGGAACAGCCGCGGCGGTTGGGTCCGCGCGCCGGTGAACAGCTGGGCGGCGAGCAGGGGGCCCTGTTCCAGCCGGAAGCCGGCGTGCGCCTCGGCCATGGCGGCCTCGACCGCGGCGGCGCACTTCTCGTCGTCCCGTCCGGTCAGGTCCTGTACCTGCAGCAGCTGTGGTTCCGTGGCGTCCGGGGCCGGGCAGTGCTGTCTCCAGGTCCCGTCGGCCCGCTGCTCGAAGCGGGCCCGGAGGGCGTCGTGGTGGGTCCACAGGGCGTGCACGGCCGCGTGCAGCGCCTGCGGGTCGGGCTCCTCGGCCAGTTCGATGACGACGGACTGGTTGAAGTACCCGGGATGCTGCGGCCGGGCGTCGAGGAACCAGTGCTGGATCGGGGTGAGGGCGATGTCCCCGGTCACCGGGCCGGTGCCGCTGACCGGCGCGGCGGCGCCGGTGGCGGCCGCCAGGGCGGCGACAGTGGGGTGACGGAACAGGTCCCGGGGGGTCAGGGTCAGGCCCGCCCGGCGGGCGCGCGAGACGACCTGGATGCTGAGGATCGAATCGCCGCCCAGCATGAAGAAGTTGTCCTCGACGCCCACCCGGTCGACGCCCAGCAGGGCGCACCAGATGTCGGCGAGGATCCGCTCGGCCTCGGTGCGCGGCGCGAGGTGCTCGCCGGCGGTGGCGGCCGACCAGTCGGGGGCGGGCAGCCGGCGCCGGTCCACCTTTCCGTTGCCCGTGAGGGGCAGCGCGTCCAGGGTCACGAAAGCGGCGGGGACCATGTAGTCGGGCAACTCGCCGGCGAGGAGGGCACGCAGCTCCGCCGCCTGCGGCACCGTCGCGTCCGGGGCGGGGACGAGGTAGGCGACCAGGCGCTTGCGGCCGCCGTCGTCGGGGACGGTCACCACCGCTTCGGCGACCGCGGCATGGCGGGTGAGCACGGCCTCGATCTCGGCCGGTTCGACGCGGAAGCCGCGGATCTTGATCTGGTCGTCGGCGCGCCCCACGAAGTGGAGTTCACCGTCGGCGCTCCAGCGCACGATGTCGCCGGTGCGGTACATCCGGGTGCCGGCCGGCCCGAACGGGTCGGCCAGGTAGCGTTCGGCGGTCGCACCGGGGCGGCCGCCGTAGCCGCGGGCGAGCCCGGCACCGGCGAGGTAGAGCTCTCCCGGGATGCCCGGCGGCTGGGGCTGCAGCGCGTCGTCCAGGACGTAGACGCGGGTGTTGTCCAGGGGACGTCCGATGGGCAGGGCGGCGGGCAGCGGGTCGCCGGAGCGGAAGGCCCGCCGGGTCGCGAAGGTGGTCGTCTCGGTGGGGCCGTAGCCGTCGACCACGGTGAGGCCGGGGCAGGCGTCGAGGACGCGGCGCACCGCGGCGCCCGGCACGGCTTCGCCGCCGGTCCACACCTCCCGGGCGCCCTGCAGGCACTCGGGGCCCTCCTGGGCCAGCAGGCGGAACAGCCCGGCGGTCAGCCACAGGCAGGTGACGCCCTGTTCGGCGATCGCCCGGCGCACCGTGGCGGCATCCACGTCGGCCGACGGGGCGAGGACGGCCCGGCCGCCGCGCAGCAGCGGCACCCACAGTTCGTAGGTGGCCGCGTCGAAGGCCTGCGGGGAGTGCACCAGAACCCGGTCGTGTCCGTCGAAGGCGCGGTCGAAGGCGAGCGCCACGACGTCCCGGTGGCGTACCGCGACCCCCTTGGGGCGTCCGGTGGAGCCGGAGGTGAACATCAGGTAGAGCACGTTGTCGGGGTGGAGGGCGGGCGGGGGCGCACCCTCCGGAGCGGGGGCGTCCGCGGTGCCGGACGGCACGGCGTCGCCCGTCACCAGCAGGGTGTGCCCACCGGGCGCCACCTCGCGGGCGGTCTCCTCCCAGGCGGCGTCGGTGAGCACCAGGTCCGCCGTGGTCTCCGCCAGCACCTGCCGCAGCCGCTCCCGCGGAGCGCGGCCGTCCAGCGGGACGTACACACCGCCCGCCTTGACGATGGCCAGCTGGGCGATGACAAGGGCGGCCGACCGGTCCATGAGGACCCCGACCGGGGACTCCGGCCGCACTCCGAGCCCGGCCAGCCGGCCGGCCAACGCATCAGTACGGGCGTCGAGTTCCCGGTAGGTCAGGCAGCTGTCCCCGGCGTCCAGAGCCGTGGCGTCCGGGGTGCGCCGGGCCTGGGCGGCGAACAGCCCCGCCACCGTGCCCTCGGGCAGCGTGGTGGCGGTGTCGTTCCACTCCTCGACCACCTGGCGGTGGCGTGCCGCGCCGAGCACCGGCAGCCGCGCGGGCGGGCGCCCGGCGTCCGCGGCCATGCCCTCCAGCAGCACCGTGAGGTACTCGCCCATCCGCTCGACGGTGGCCGCGTCGAACAGTTCCGGGTCGTAGCCGAGCCGCAGGGCCAGCTCCGGCCCCGGGTAGGCGACCAGGCTCAGGGGGTAGTTGGTGCTCTCGATGCCGTCGAGGCCGCTCAGCCGCAGTCCGTGGGCGGCGGCGAGGTCGCCGCCGACCGGGTAGTTCTCGAACACCACGATGCTGTCGAACAGTCCGACCCGCTCGGGCAGGTCGCTGAACCCCTTCAGCCGGGCGAGTGGGACGAAGTCGAAGCGCCGGTCATCGGTCTGGATCTGCTGCACCCGGCGCAGCCAGGCCGTCAGGGTGCCGTCGGCGGGGACGGTCAGCCGGGTCGGTACGGTCGCGATGAACAGGCCGTTCATGGCCTCGACGCCGGGCAGTTCCGGCGGCCGTCCGGACACGGTGGTGCCGAAGACGACGTCCTTCCGCCCCGTCTGACGGGCCAGCAGCAGCGCCCAGGCGCCCTGCACCAGGGTGTTCATGGTCAGGCCCGCGTCCTTGGCCAGGCCGTCCAGCCGGCGGGTGGTGCCGGCGGGCAGGGTGACGCGCACCGCCTCGGTGGACTCCGCGCGGTGGGTCTCTCTGGGCTCGCGGTCGTAGGGCAGTGCGGTGGGCTCGCTCCACCCGTCGAGCCGGTCCTGCCAGTGCCGCTCGGCCTCCGCCCAGTCGCGGTCGCGCAGCCAGGCCACATAGTCACGGAACGGCCGGCGGCTGGGCAGGCCCGCCTCCTCAGGCGCGGCGCCGTCGCCGGCCGCCGGGCCGCGCAGCACGGCGTGGCACCGGAAGACGTCGGAGAGCACCTGGAACAGGCTCCAGCCGTCCAGCACCAGGTGGTGGAAGGACCACACCACCTGGACCTCGGTGTCGGACACCCGGGCGAGGACCAGGCGCAGCAGCGGGGCGGCGTCGAGGTCGATCCCGCGCCGCCGGTCGCGGTCGAGCAACTCCCGCAGCCGGGCCCGTCGCTCGCCGTCCGGCAGGGCGCGCCAGTCCAGATGGGTGACCGGCACGGTGGCGCCGCGCTCCACCACCAGCAGCGGCTCGGGCACGTCCTGCCATACGACGCGCCCGCGCAGCACGGGGGTGCGGTCCGTCACCTGTTGCCAGGCCGCGGCCAGGGCCTGCGGGTCGGGTACGCCGTCCAGGACGAAGGTGAGCTGCTGGAAGTAGACGCTCTGGTCGTCCTGGGAGAGCCGGTGGAAGAGCATGCCGGCCTGCGTGGGGGTGAGCGGGTGGATGTCCTCGACGGTGCCGCCGTCGCCCACCAGCCGGTCCACGGTGGGCTGGTCGAGCGCGGCCAGCGGGAAGTCGGAGGGGGTGCGTCCGCCGGCCCCGGGCCGGGCACCGTGCCGGGCGATGTCGCCCAGCGCACGGGAGAACTCCCCGGCCAGCCGGGTCACGGTCTCCTCGTGATGGAGGTTCGCCGAGTAGAACCAGGTGAACTCCAGCGCGTCGCCGTCCAGTCGGCCGACGACCTCCAGCGCGTGCGGCCGCGGCGCCGTCGGGTCGGCGTCCAGCGCCAGCTCGCGGTGCGGGCCGCGGTAGAGACCGCCGTCACCGCCCGGCAGGCCGAACTGGCCGAGGTAGTTGAAGCTGATGCCGGCGGTCGGCGTGTCCGGCAGACCCGCCGGCCGGATCAGGTGCCGTTGGACGCCGTACCCGAGGCCGCGGCGGGGCACGGCGCGCAGCTGCTCCTTGACCGACTTCAGCACGGTGCCCCAGTCGGCGTCCGGCGTCACGCTGAGGGCGACCGGGTAGCGGGTGGTGAACCAGCCGACGGTACGGCTCAGGTCCACGTCGGTGAAGAGTTCCTCGCGGCCGTGGCCCTCCAGGTCCACCGGGACCCGGTCGCGTCCGGTCCACTCGTGCAGCACCCGGCCCAGCGCGCTCAGCAGCACATCGTTGACCTGGGTACGGAAGGCCCCGGGCAGGGTGTGCAGCAGGACGGAGGTCTCCCCCGGGGTGAGGCGCACGGTCACCGAGCGGGCCGACGCATAGGTGTTGGCACCGGCGAGGTCGGCCGGCAGCGCGGGGTCACAGGTACGGGCCAGCGCCGTCCAGTAGGCCGTCTCGTCCTGGAAGCCACCGGTCTCGGCGTACCCGGTCAGCCGCCGCGCCCAGTGGCGCAGCGGGGAGGACTTCGGTGGCAGCGCGGTGTCCGCTCCCCCGCGCCGTGCGCGATAGGCCCGGTCCAGGTCCGCCAGCAGGAGGCGCCAGGAGACACCGTCGACCACCAGGTGGTGGACGGTCAGGTGCAGGACCTGGGGCAGGCCGGTGCCCCGGTCGTGGAGCACGGCACGCAGCAGGGGGCCGCGGCTCAGGTCGAACGGGCCGAGGTGCGGTGCGTCGTCGTCGGGGCCGGTGTGGCGGTGCAGCGCGAATCCGGGCGCATCGCTGTCGATGTGCTGGCGCCACCGGCCGTCGCCGTCCCGCACGAAGCGCGAGCGCAAGGCGTCGTGGTGGGCGACCACCTCGTGCAGCGCGGCTTCCAGCGTCGTGGCGTCCAGGTCGTCGGCCAGCTCGACGGACATCGTCTGGCCGAAGTGGCCGGCCCGCTCGGGGTCGCTCTCGAACAGCCAGTGCTGAATGGGCGTCAGCGGTGCCGGTCCGGTGGCCTCCGCCTCGGGGGCCGCGCCGACGGCCGGCTGCCCGGCGGCTTCCAGGCACTGCGCGAGGGCGGCCACCGTCTGGTGTTGGTAGACGTCGCGCGAGGTGACGGCCAGGCCCGCCTGCCGTGCCTGGGCGACGACCTGAATGCTGAGGATCGAGTCACCACCCAGCGAGAAGAAGTTGTCGTCGACGCCGACGCGCTCGGCCCGCAGAACGTCGGCCCACACGGTGGCGAGCGCCCGTTCGGTGGCGGTGCGCGGCGCCACGTAGTCCGTCGTACCGGCAGCCGTCCAGTCCGGGGCGGGCAGCCGCCCGCGGTCCAGCTTGCCGTTGGGGTTGAGCGGCATCGCGTCCAGGACGACGACCGACGCAGGCACCATGTAGTCGGGCACACTGCGGCCCAGCCGGCGGCGGATCGCGCTCGGGACGAGCTCCGCCCCGGGCGCCGGGACGACATAGCCGATCAGTCTCTTGTGGCCGTCGCTCTCCCGGGTGGCGGCGGCCGCCTGGGCCACCCCCGCACAGCGCAGCAGCGCCTCCTCGACCTCGCCCAGCTCGATGCGGAAGCCCCGCACCTTGACCTGCTGGTCGGCCCGGCCCACGTACTCCAGCTCACCGTCGGTGGTCCACCGCACCAGGTCGCCGGTGCGGTACATCCGGCTGCCGGGGCCGGCGAAGGGGTCGGCGACGAACCGGGCCGCGGTCAGGCCGGGACGCCGGAGGTACCCCCGGGCCAGGCCCCCTCCGCCGAGGTACAACTCGCCCGTCACGCCGGGCGGTTGAGGTCGCAGCATGCTGTCCAGGACGTAGCAGCGGGTCCGGGCGACGGGCCGGCCGATGGGCGGGGCCTGCTCGGGCGTGCCGTCGCCGGCGAACCATGCCGTGGCGTACACCGTGGCCTCGGTCGGGCCGTAGATGTTGGCGACCTGGGAGGACGGCATCGTCTCCCGGATCTCCCGTACGGTCCGGGCGGGCAGGGCCTCGCCCGCCAGGACCACCGTGTCGGCCATGACGGTACGGGCGCCCCGGGTCAGCAGCCGGGAGACCACCGACGGCACCCCGCTGAGGAGACCGGCCTGCCGCGGCGCGGCGCCCGGCCGGTCGGCGAGGGCCGGCAGGTCGGCCACCACTTCGATGCTGCCGCCGGACAGCAGGGGACAGAGGAGTTCGAAGACGGACACATCGAAGTTGAGCGAGGTGGAGGCCACCACATGCGTCAGCCGCTCCCGGCCGAACTGCGCTCCCGCCCAGGCCGCCAGGTCGGCCACGCTGCGGTGGGTGACCACCACACCCTTGGGACGGCCCGTCGAGCCGGACGTGTAGATGACGTACGCGGGGTGGCCCGGATCCAGCGGCCGGACCCGGTCGGCGTCGGTGAGGTCCTCCTCCGTCTGCCCGGCCAACTCGGCCGAGGTCTCCGGGTCGTCCAGTACCAGCCGCTCGGCGCCCTCGGGCAGGCAGCCGGCGGTGTCCCGGGTGGTCAGCACGAGGGCCGGATCGGCGTCGGTGAGCATGAACCGGATGCGCTCGGCCGGATAGCCGGGGTCCACCGGCAGATACCCGGCACCCGCCTTGAGCACCGCCCACAGGACGGCGACCAGGTCGGCCGAGCGCGGCAGGGCCAGCGCCACCAGGGTCTCGGGGCCCACTCCACGGCGGGTCAGCAGCCGGGCGAGGCGGTTGGCCCGCCGGTTCACCTCGTCGTAGGTGAGCCGGGTGTCGCCACAGACGACGGCGTTCCGGTCGGGGGTGCGGACGGTCTGCGCCTCCAGGAGTGCGGGCAGGGTGGTGTCCGGGCCGTCCTGCTGCGGTGCGTTCCAGGCGTCGAGCATGGTGCGCCGCTCGTCGTCCGTCAGCAGCGGCAGTTCGGCCACGGTCCGGTGCGGGCCGTCCGCCATGCCGTCCAGCAGGAGGTGCAGCTGACGGCTCATCCGGGCCACGGTCCGGGCGTCGAACAGGTCGGTGTTGTACTCGACGGTCAGCCCGAAGGATCCGTCGCTGCGCGGCAGGAACTCCAGTACCAGGTCGAACCGTGCGGCCGGGCGCGGCAGCGGATGCTCCTCGATCCGTAAGCCGCCGGCTTCCTGCGGGTGCACCATGGCGGTCTGCTGGACGACCAGCACCTGCACCAGCGGGGTGCGGCTGGGGTCCCGCTGCGGGGCCAGCTCCTCGACGACCCGGTCGAACGGCACGCTGTCGTGGCTGAAGGCGTCCAGGAGCGTCGCCCCCATGGTGTCCAGGAACCGGTCGACGGTGGCGGTGCCGTCGACATCGGTGCGCAGCACCAGGGTGTTGACGAAGAAGCCGGTCATCTCCTCCAGTTCCCGGTGGGTACGTCCGTTGGCGACGGTGCCGAACACGATGTCGCGCTGGCCGGTATAGCGGGAGAACAGCACCGAGGCCGCCCCGGCGAACAGGGTGAACACGGTCGTGCCCTTGGACCGGGCGAGCCCGCCGAGGCGTGCGGCCAGATCCGCCGGCAGGTCGTGGCGGTGTGCCGCGCCGGAGGTGGTGCGCACCGGCGGCCGGGGCCGGTCCGTGGGCAGGTCCAGCTGCGGCATCGCGGTGAGGTGCCGCTTCCAGTAAGCGAGGTCGTCGGCGTGCCGGTCCGGGGTGGGGTGCGCGCGCTCCCACTCGGCGAAGTCCGGGTATTGAAGGATCGGTTCTGCCAGTCCGTGAGGGCTCCCGTCCGCCTCGGAGGCGTACAGGGCGGCCAGTTCACGGACCAGCACGCCGACCGACCAGCCGTCGGTGACGATGTGGTGCTGGGCCAGGAGCAGCAGATGCTCGTCGGCGGCGACCCGGATCAGCAGGGCCCGGGTGAGGGGGCCCTCGCGCAGGTCGTAGGGGCTCTCCAGCTCCTCGACGAGCAGACGCTCGGCCGCCGCGTCGCGACCGCCGGCCGGGACGCCGCTGAGATCGACGGTGCGCAGCGGCAGGGAGACGGTGTCGTCGACCCGTTGCACCCCGCGCCCGTCCACCGTGGTGAAGGTGGTGCGCAGGGAGTCGTGGCGCGCGGCGAGCCGGTCCAGGGCGCGGCGCAGCGCCCCGGCGTCCAGCGGACCGCCCAGTCGCACCCCGACTCCGGTGTTGTACTCGCTGTCGCCGGCCGTCAGGTCGTCGAGGAACCACAGCCGTTGCTGCGCACCGGACAGCGGCAGCGGACGGTCGCGCGGGACCGGGGTGATCGGAGCCGCCGGCTCCGCGGTGGCCGGGTCGCCGAGGAGCGGCACCAGTCCCGCGATCGTCCGGGCGGTGAACAGGTCACGGACGGACAGCCGGTCGCCGAACTCCTCCCGGATCCGGGACAGCACCCGCACGGCGAGGACGGAGTCGCCGCCGAGCTCGAAGAAGTCGTCCCCGGTGCCGATGGTGCTCACCGACAGCACGTCCGACCAGATGCCGGCGAGTATCCGCTCGGCGGGTGTCCGGGGGGCGGCATGGCCCGGCTCCGGGGCGCGGGCCGGGTCGGGCGCGGGGAGCGCCCGTCGGTCGATCTTGTGGTGTGCGGTCAGCGGGAAGGCATCGAGGACGACGACGGCGGAGGGAACCATGTGGGCCGGCAGACTGCGGGAGACCGCGGCGCGCAGCTCTGCGGGCTGCGGGGGCCGCAGGGGGTCGCCCGGTGTCACATAGGCGACGAGCCGCTGTCGCCCGGGCTCGTCCTCGCGCACGACGACCACGGCTTCACCGACCCGGCAGTGACGGGTCAACGCCGCCTCGATCTCCCCGAGTTCGATACGGAAGCCGCGCACCTTGACCTGCCGGTCGATCCGTCCCAGGAATTCCAGTTCGCCGTCGGAGTTCCAGCGCGCCAGGTCTCCGGTGCGGTAGAGCCTGGTTCCGGGCGGCCCGTACGGACTGGCCACGAAGCGCGTGGCGGTCAGACCCGGGCGGTCGAGGTAGCCGCGTGCCACCCCGGTGCCGCCCACGTACAGCTCTCCGCCGGTCCCCGCCGGCACCGGTCGCATCGCCGCGTCCAGCACATGGACCTGGGTGTGGGGCAGCGGCCTGCCGATCGACGGCGTGCCGCCGCCCACGGCCAGCGGTCCCGTCCAGGACGCGACCACCGTGGCCTCGGTGGGACCGTAGGAGTTGATCAGCCGGCGCCCCGCCGCCCAGCGGTCGACCAGCTCGGCCGGGCAGGCTTCGGCGCCCACGATCAGGGTCCGCAGGTCGGGCAGGCCGCTCCCGTCCGACGGGGCGGGCACGGTGGCGAGCGCGGCCGGCGGGATGAGCGCGTGGGTGATGCGGTGGTCCGCCAGGACGGCCACGAGTTCCTCGCCCAGCCACGGCCCGTCGGGTGGCACGACGAGGGTCGCGCCCGACAGCAGGGAGATGCACAGCTCCAGGACGGAGGCGTCGAAGCTCGGGGACGAGAACTGCAGGACGCGGGCGCCCGGCGTGACGTCGTACTGCGCGGCGGCCGCCGCGGCGAAGTCGCCCAGACCGGTGTGGGGCACCGTCACCCCCTTGGGGGTTCCGGTGGATCCCGAGGTGTAGATGACGTAGGCGGGGTGCTCGGCACGGAGCGGCGCGAGCCGGTCGGAGTCCTGCGGCGCACGGTCCGGCCCCGTTGCGGGCCGGGTCTGCGCGAAGTCGTCGAGGACCGCGGCCGGCTTGGCGTCGGACAGCATCAGGGTGCGGCGCTCGGCGGGGTACGCCGGGTCGACCGGCAGGAACGCACCGCCCGCTTTGGCCACGGCGAGTTCCGCGATGACGAGTTCGACCGAGCGGGGCAGCACCACTGCCACCGTCCGCTCCGGCCCCACCCCGCGTCCGATGAGATCGTGCGCGAGGCGATTCGCCCATGTGTCGAGCTCGCGGTAGGACCAGGTCCGCCGGCCGTCCGTCACCGCGGGTGCGTGCGGCGTGCGGGTCACCCATGCGGCGAACAGGTCCCCGAGCAACGGCCGGGGCCCCGGACGGACCGGGCCGGACTCAGGGGCCGGGGGAACGGTCCGGTCCTGCGGCGATGCGGACTCCGGTGCTGAACTCGCGTGCTGGTCCGTCATGGAGGTCGGTCCTTCTCAGCGGGGACGGGGCGGTGCAGCAGGACATCGGGCGGCCCGGAAGAGCGGTCCCGGGCGGTACAGGACAAAGTGTTCGGGCGAACCGGGTGCGAAAGAGCGGGGAGTCGCACCGGGTTCGACCGCGACGGGCCCGATTCAGGCGGTGACGGTACGGCGTGCCGTGCGACCGGAGATCTGGACGCGGTCGATGGCGCCGCTGTCCGGATCCCGCAGAAAGCGTCCACCGGGAACGCGGTGGCCGGACGCGGGATCCACCAGGTCACAGCTCAGATCCGGGTAACAGACCAGCGGCGCGGGGGTGTCGCCGTTCACGGTCAGCGCCAGGGAGCCGTGCGCGTCCGCGGTGATCTGGTACTCGACGGTTCCGTTGTGGTAGGTCCCGGCGCACTGGGGAAGTGCGACGGCGCGGCCCCGCTCCAGCGGGCGCGCGGCGGACGGGACCTGCACTCCGGTGATCTGGCCGATGTCCTCGGCCAGTTCGTGCCACAGGGCGGTGCCGTTGTTGGCATTGCTGGTGAAGGCGACCACCGTGCCGCTGTCCGGTTCGGCCCGCAGATGGCAGGAGGTGCCCTGGGCGTTGCCGTCGTGGCCGCACCACTGCTGGGTGCCCTGCTGGAAGAGCGCGAGGCCCGGACCCCAGGCGTCCGCCAGGACGCCCGGAGCGGCACCCGGTACGGGGCGGCGCATCTCCTCGGCGGCCTCGGGTGTCAGCACCGCGCGCGGCCCGTGTCCGAGCAGGGCCCGGCCCAGTGCGACCAGGTCGAGGGCGCTCGCCAGCAGGGCACCCGCCGGGGCCTCCACCGGCGCCAGGGTCTGCTGCACCGGGAGCACTCGTCCGGAGGCCGCGTTGACGGAGTGGCCGCGGGCCACCGGACGCGTCGGCGTGGCATCGCCGAGGAAGGCGGGAACGGTGCCCAGGGGTTCCAGCAGCAGCGCGCGCACGGCGTCCTGCCAGGACATGCCCGTCACCGCTTCGATCAGCCGGCCGGCGGCGACATATCCGGCGTTGGAGTAGGAGAAGCCGCTGCCGGGCGCGCACACCGTGTCCCGGCCCGAACAGTGCGCGGACAGGTAGCGGGCGGGGGTCAGCACCGCCGCGTCGTCCGAATCGGGGCCGGTCGGGAGTCCCCCGGTGTGGCTGAGCAGCTGCCGTACGGTCAGGTGCGGTGCCCGACGCAGCTCCGGCACATGGGTACCGACGAGATCGGTCAGCTCGAGGTCACCGTCGGCGGCCAGGAGCATGACGATCGCGGCCGTGTAGGGCTTGGTGACGGACCCCAGCGGCACCGCCGTGTCCACGGTGAACGGTTCGCCCGCGGTGACGTCCGCCTCGCCCGTCTGGACCGTGTACGTGACCGAGTCGACCTGCACGGCGAGTTGGGCTCCCGGCACCTGGTGGGTGCGTGCGAGCGTGTCCAGACGCTCTTGTAAGAGGCGTCGTATGTGGGTCGGCTGCCGGCTCGCGACCGGAGCACTCGAAGCATGCGGCATGAGAAAGGAACTCCCGGAACTCGAAACTCACGGGGGAATGACGCGCCTGCCTGCCGTGAAAGCAACCCGCTCACGGCGTGGGCGAATCAGCCCCTGGGCCTGATCGCCGAGGGCACTCGGCAACCGATCTCCTCGCGTGCGCCCGCCCGTTGGAGCCGGGCGCGCTCTCCTCTGCGAACGGCACTATGACCTCCGCACCTCCAACGGCAGACGACGCGCACTGACGATGACGGCCGGGTTCTGGAACTCGACCTCGCGGCGGCTCGGGACGGTGATGCAGGGGAATCGGTCCAGCAGTTGGCGCAGCGCGATGCGTGCCTCCAGCCGGGCCAGCGGCGCACCGAAGCAGAAGTGAATGCCGTGGCCGAAGGTCAGATGCGGGTTGGGGTTGCGCATCACGTGGAACGTGCCTGGATCGGTGAACCGTGCCGGGTCGCGGTTGGCGGCGGCCAGGTTGGCCATGAGGATGGCGTCGGCGGGAATCGTCCTGCCGCCGAGTTCGACCTCGCGGGTGGTACGGCGCCCCAGTTCGGGGAACGGCGGCAGCCAGCGCAGCACTTCCTCGATGGCGTCCGGCAGCCGACCGGGGTCCGCGCGCACCTGCGCGGCGGCGTCGGGGTGCTGATCGAAGCTGAGCACGGCGCTGCCCAGCAGTGCGGTGGTGGTGATGTGCCCGGCGACCAGCAGCAGGGCCACAAAGCCGACGATCTCCTGGTCCGCCATGCGGATGCCGTCCACTTCGGCCTGCAGCAGCCTGCTGGTCAGGCCCTCGCCGGGGTTCTTCCGGTGGTGGCGGATGTGATCGAGGAGGTAGCCGTTCATCTCGCGCACGGTGGGTGCGATGGAGTCCAGCGCGCGCTCGAGATCGCTCATGTCCAGCGAATCGCCGAGCTCGTCCCCGCCGAAGAGCGTGGCCGCCCACTCCTGGAACAGCCCGCGGTCACTGGCCGGCACGCCGAGCAGCTCGGCGATCACGAGAATGGGCAGCGGGTAGGCCAGCGCGTCCACCACGTCGAACCGGTCACGGTCCTCGACGGCGTCGAGCAGTTCCGCCGTGATGGCGTGGATCCTCGGTTCGAGTCCGGAGACGACGCGCGGGGTGAACGCCTGGCTGACGAGGGTGCGCAGCTTGCGGTGCTCCGGCGGGTCCATGCCGACGAAGTTGCCCTGGCGGAAGGTCTCGAAGTCCGGCTGGGTGGGGGTCAGACCGGAGAAGTCCGAGGAGTAGGTCGCCGGGTCGGCGAGCACGGCGGCCACGCTCCGGTGGTCCAGAACCTGCCAGAGGTTCTGCCCTTCGTCATGACGTATGGGATCTGCCACGCTCAAGGCACTCCACCGGCTCACCAGATCGTCGAAGACGAAAGGTGCCTCTTTCAGTTCGTTGCTGGTCACCGGTACTCCCTGAAGTGCGGGTCCGGGAGGGCTCGTTCCTCCCCAACAGTTATGCGCTGGACTGATCGGCGGCCATACCCCTCGAAATGACGGATCGCCGTGTGACGCAACAGGCTTACTATCACAGCCCTTTCAGGCCCTTGGCTGCTTTCGGATTAAATTTGTACTGCCGGTGCGCAAATTGGCGAAGCCGGGTTCCGACGCACGGCCGTCACAATGTTGTCGCGCTACCCCAAGAAGGCATCCGGGATCTCCCGACGGCATGAACGCGCATGGCGACGCACGAACATGAACACCGGTTAAAGGCATGCCGATATGGTCAACCATCGGGCCCCGCGACGAATCGCCGGCGCAAGCCCCTGGATCCCGGTTTCCGGTCGGCGCGGGCGCGGCAGCACCGGCGCTCACTACTCAGTGATCGGCGTCGACAGCGCCTGATATACCACTGCGGGTGCGCTCAACGGCGACAGCAGCAAAAGAGCAGCCTGGACGGTCGGCCGGAATGCCGCCGCGGACAGACCGCCGGCAACTCCCGGGCAGAGCCGGACGTGCAATTCCGCATGCCGAGCCCCCTCCCGTTCTTTGACGCGGGCAGCCGAGAACATGCCGTCGGTTCCGCCGCACGGCTCGATGCACCAGACCGCGAAACCCCTCCCCGGCCATTCACCGACGCCCGGACATACGGCAGCGAAGCCGCCGTTGACCATCTCGTTACCACACATCCCCCACTGAAAACCCCTCACGCATGACACGTGTCAGGCATCCCCACGCACCTCAAGACGGGCGATCCTCACACGAGCCACCGGCGCCCGAAAAGAGGACGAGAGAAACGTAAACACTACCGGCAGGTACAATTTGATGTTGTCAGCGATCCGCGTCCCCGAGCGCTTTCTCGCCAGTCCAGCTTGACCGACAGTCTTCACTCCCAGTCATACAATAGCAACCCCCTGCGGTTTGACTGAGGGTGATTTTTATACCCATTTGCCTTGGGCCGCCAGCAGGTCGCGCGCAACCCCTGTTACTCGTGAGGCAAACGACTTCGACTGTCCGTTCGAACTGAACGCGGGGAAGTGGGTATTGAGCGTTTCTCCCGGAGAGCGGCAGAGCCCTCCAAGGCGGTCCGCTATCCCCGCCGCACGATGATGCCACCCCTCCCCAGTGGCAAGTGCCAGACCTTGGCAAACCACCGCGGGGAGAACAACCCTCAGATGCAGATCCGGACCGGGACCACGGCCGCCACGGCGAACCGGAAGGCGTTCACCGTCACAGCTGCCCGCGTAGCGGCCGGGCAGGCCAGGCCCGTTGTCACGGTGCTCATGGGCCATCTCGGCCTGCATCCACAGGTGTTGGTCAGCCAGGGTGGCCGCTCGCTCCGTGGCCTGCTTTCGACGTCCGGTTAATTGGCCGGATTCCATACCTTGCGGCCGAAGTGGACGCTGCAGTAACTGATCCGCAGTCGCTTTCGCAGAAAGAGATGGCGAATTTGTTGCCGACAGGCAAGTACTCGGCGTGGAACTGCCGAATACGCGCCGGCCGGCAGGGGAACGCGCACCGCCCCGTATCGGTCCGCAGCCCGTCATGGGCGGCGCCAGCCCGCCGGCCGGAAACCTCGAAGGACCGGCACGCCGGCCGGACGACCCTCCGGCGGCCCCGGCGCGGCGCGGGATCAGGGTGCGCTGTCGCCACGTCGCCGACGCGTGCTCAAGTCGGAGCCGGATCGCCCCGGTTGGGACACCGCCGCCCGGACAGCAAGACGTGCCGGCCGGTCAACGGTGGTACTGATGGTTCCGAATCGGTGGCGCGGTGTGGGACAGTGAAGTGACGGAACGGCCTGGTTCGGCTCGTGAGCCTCGCTCGCCCAGTGCTCCGAGAGGCGGGATGTGATCCCCGGCAGCTCCTGCCGTGGCGGCCCGCGAACTCCGGACCACACACGGCGCCTGCCGTGTGCCCGCAGTGCTGCGGCTGCATGGCTGCCACCCCAACTCTTTGAGGGCGTTATTCCTTTCACCATCAGCACCCAGTATCTGGATGACACCGTACTGCTCATGGCCTGCGGAGAGATCGACCGCGCTTGCGAGCCGGCATGCGACCGCGTCCTCGCCTCGCTGCCCTCAGCACTGTCCGACGTGGTCCTGGACATGCAGAACGTGCCGTTCATGGACGTGACGGGCCTGCACTTCCTGTGCGCCCTGCACCGTCACACCGCCCGCCATCACACCCGTCTGCACACCCGCGGCTGGCGGGCGCAACCACGGTACGTCCTGGATTCGGCCCTGCACCTCGACCTGCAGGGCGCTGACTTGCACACCGCCGTGCGCGCGGCTCTCGACCTGCTCTAGAACTCTCGCGGTACGCGGCAAGAAGTGGTCTGCCCCGCCCCGGCCCGTTCTCCGCGTACCCCGGTGACCGGTCGTCATGCGCCCCCTTGAACGGCGGCATCACCGTCGCGGCCGGCGTCCGGCAGACCTCCCTGCGGGCATCGCGACGGGCATCGGGGCGGAGCCTCACCCTCCTCGGCGCAGGGCCGGGCCGTACCGTACGGCAGCGAAAAGCCGGTGCGGGGGGGCCGGTGGCGACGGGGGGCCCCCCCGGGCTCGCGGGCGCGAGGACGGGTTGGGTGCATGTAGACCCGCGGGCACACCCCCGGGCAGCGCGCGGGTGATGAAGAAAGACAGGGGGAA
>NZ_JBSHAW010000004.1:197892-244706 GCF_053611685.1 Streptomyces sp. NPDC054786
GGCTATGGGGGGGGAGCCCCCCCCCCCCGCCCTCTGGGCCGGGCAGTACCTCCCGCAGGCCAATTGCGGGGCCGGCGGGGTGGTAAACCACGCCGCACGCACCGGCTTGCCGGTCGTCAGGTCATGGTGCGGTCAGTGACCACCCTCGTCCACGACCGCGACCTCCTCGATGTTCTGCTCGATCTCCTGGGTCGAGACGGCGGTGGCGCGGGCCCAGTAGTAGATCCCCAGCGAGAACACCGTAATGATCACCATGTCCCACCACAGCGGGATGTGGCCCTGGCCGCCGAAGCCGCCCTGCCAGGCGATGAGGCCCATGCCGATCAGATACACCGGAAGCCACTGCGCGGCCTTCCAGTCCAGTTGCGGAGCGTTCGGCAGCCGCTTCTTCGTCGCGTACCAGGCGTAGCTGCCGAGCAGCACATACCCGATGATGATCGCCCAGCCGAGCCGCTCCAGGGTGTCCCAGCCGGCCCAGTAGATGATCAGGCTCGCGACGACGAAGGACACCGGCGAGATGACGCCGCCGCCGGGCAGGCGGTAGGGGCGCTCGTGGTGCGGCAGCCGGTGGCGGAAGACCCCGAAGGCCAGCGGCGCGCCCGCGTACATCAGCACGCTCGCCGAGGTGATGAAGGAGACCAGCTCCTGCCAGCTCGGGAAGGGCAGGAAGCAGATCACGCCGGTCACGAACGAGATGATCAGCCCGAACCACGGCACGCCGCGCCCGTCGGTCTTCTCGAACAGCCTGGGCGCATAGCCGTTCTTGCTCAGACCGTAGGAGATGCGCGAGGTCGAGGTGGTGTAGATCAGGCCGGTGCCACCGGGGGAGATGATCGCGTCCGCGTACAGGACCCAGCCCAGCCAGCCCAGGCCCACCACGGTGGCCAGACCGGCCCACGGACCGCTGATGCCCGCGTAGTCCAGCTTGGCCCACCCGTGCGCGAAGGAGGCCAGCGGCAGCGCGCCGATGTAGACCACCTGGAGAAGGACGTAGATCACCGCACCGATCACGACCGACCCGATCGTGGCACGCGGCAGGTCGCGCTTGGGGTTGCGGCTCTCCCCGGCGAGCTGGATGGCCTGTTCGAAGCCGAGCAGGGCGAAGATGATGCCGCTGGTGCTGATGGCGCTGAGCACGCCCTTGGCGCCGAACGGGGCGAAGCCGTGCGAGGTGAAGTTGTGCGGCTGGAAGTTGGTCGCCGCGATGATGAAGATCGCCCCGAGGGGTACGGCGATCTTCCACCAGGTCGCCGCGCTGTTCGTGTGCGCCAGCACCTTCACACCGAGGAAGTTCACCGCGACAAAGATCGCCATCAGGACGAGCGCGACGATGAAGCCGCTCGTCGTGAGGGTCCCGTTCGCATGCTGGAATCCCTGGGCCCACGACCAGTGACCGGCGTAACCGATCATGGCCTCGACCTCGATCGGGGCCACCGTCGCCGCCTGGAGCCAGGAGAACCAGCCGAAGGACATACCGGCCAGGCCGCCGAAGGCGTAGTGCGGATACCGCGCCGTGCCACCGGCCACCGGGAACAGGCCACCGAGTTCGGCGTGCACCAGCGCCAGAAGCACCACCGCGACCGCACCGATGATCCAGGAGATCAGCGCGGCCGGCCCCGCCACCACTACGGCCTTCTGGGCACCGTAGAGCCATCCGGATCCGATGATGGAGCCGACCGAGGCCCACATCAGACCGATGAGCCCCACATCCCTCCGGAGGGAGCCGGATGCGCGTGTCCTCTCGGGTGCGATCTCGTCAACGCTTGCCATAGGAGGCCTTTCAAGACAGGGCGGCTGAAAATTTGCCTCAGAGTAGGGAGCATTCGCGGCCCTGCAAAGAGTCGTTGGCTGAATAGTTATATTCCTTGAAGGAATGCATACCGAACTCGCAGCTCACCACTGTGGACATTCCGCGGGATGCACGAACGGGCGACTCCGCAGGTGGGAGCGGTAGCAGGACGCGACCGGGCAATTACTCATCCGGCTCTCCGTGCGCCTCGCAAATTTGAGGAAAAATTGAAGCTATGAGGAAAGGATTTAAGCTTCGCGTCCGGTAGAGCCATTCACCAGGGCGAGCCGCGCCCTTACTGTCGGTGAATTCCGTCAGCGCGGTCGCTCGCTCGCACAGTCACGCCCCCTCCATGCCCGGATGGCGGCCCAAGAGCCGCCCAGAGGCACGGAGGCTGCCCCTGTCGATCACCACCGGGTCCGTCTCCGGCCAACCGGCGAAGGGCCGGCCGTCGGCGGGGTGAAGGGATGAGCGAGGTTAAAACTCCGCTTCGGCGCGCCGTTCGGCTTGAAGAGTCAACTTCTCGCTCACGCCACCCATAAAGCGCATTTTTGGGACGCGCTCAAGTGGTGCGCCGTGACAAGACAGCTGACTGTGGGTCATATGTCGCTACTGCGATCAAAGGCCGACACTGTGTCGTCCTCCGCAGTAGGCCGAAAGGAACATGCCCCATGCGCACCGCCCGCACCCTGTTCGCCTCAGCCGTCATCACCGCGGTTTTCGCAGTGACCGCTCCCGGCGCGATGGCCTCGTCCACGGCCGAGGACAGCGCCACGGTCAGCGCCACCTCAGCACACGGCGACGACCACGGCCGCCACGGGAGAGGGAACCGTGACCACGACCACGACTGGTCCGGCCACCGCTGGCATGGACGCCACCACCACAAGTGCAGGCACCACCACCACAGGCACCACCACAGGCCGGTCGGCGGTATGCACACCGGCGGCGGCGCCCGCATGGACCTCGGCCGCTAGAAGGGTGGTCCGGCACCGGCGCTGATCCGCTCCGCCTGACGGCAAAGCGCCGGCACCGGCGCCATCGGCTCCGACGACCCCCGTGTCGACAGCACCGAGTGGGTGCGGCAACAGCCTTGTTGCCGCACCCACTCAGTCCGTTCCGGGCACGTCTCGCCGGTGGGCCTGTGCCGGGTGTCCCCTACAGCTGGTGACTGCCGCTCAGAAAACTTCTCCGTTTCTCCCGGAGTCGCGCGGGCAGCGGAATGATGACGCCGACGAAGGGATCTCATCATGAGCGCCGTGGAGAAGGCCAAGGCCAAGACCGAGCAGACGACCGGGAAGGCGGAGAAGGAAGTCGGCCGCACGGTCGGCAATGAGCGTCTCGAAGCGGACGGCGTGGTGCGAGAGTCCAAGGGAAATCTGCGCGACGCAAAGGAAAAGGGCAAGGACGCTCTCAAGGACTGACGCCAGGGATCTGCCGCGGGTGGGCGGGACCACATACTCATGCGGTCCCGCCCACCCATGCCGTGCATCGTTACGCCGCGCGCCAGGCCGGATACCGGTCCCGGAAGTCGGGGCCGGGCAGGATGCAGCCCCCAGGTCATGTCGTCGAACCAGACCTGACCCGCGAACGGCCCGGTGAGACGAGACGGACGAATGCCCCGGAGCCCCCGACCCGGGTGAGGAAGCCGCGACAGGAATAGGGCAGCCTGACGGCGTACCGCTCCTCGAAGGCGCGGATCTCGGCTTCGAGCAGGGGCCGGGTGAGCCGGTAGCGGTGTTCGTCGGAACCGAAACCGAATGCCGGCTCAGGCGTCGCCCACGGCGATTCGCCGTTGCAGGCCATGCCTGATAGGGAGGTGGCATGAGTGATATACCTCCGGTTCTGACCGTTACCGCCATCAGCACCATCGGGGTCACCGACGTCCACGACGCCAACGCGGACTCCTGGATGGTGATCGAGACCGCCGAGCAGGGACAGCTGCTGCTGAATCTGCCCGGCCCGCTGTACCAGGCCGCGGTCCAGGCAACCAAGCTTCCGGCCGACCAGGCCGGCCCCGGCCGCTTGGCACTCACCGACGACGAGATTGCGGCCTACCGCGCCCACATCGCAGGAATTTCCAGCGCCGACTAGTGGCGGTCGAGTGGCTGGATACCGCCGTCGCGGCGTGCGACGGTGAAGTTGATCATGGACGCCCGCCGGACTCCCCCGGAGGCGCGACGGTATGCCCCTCCTCCGCGCTCGGCCTGCACAAGGGCAGCAGGCTGTACGTCCCGGCGAGGGTGATCCCGCCTTTTGGCGCCCGCGCAGGCCGACCGGTGCGACACCATCACACCGCCCCGAGGCCCATACGCACTGCCTCTCCTGATCCGTGCCGGCATCGCCTCTCCGACGCAGCGCAGCCGTAGAGCAGCACTGATCGATCGTCATCCGGATCGCTGCGGACCAGTCGGCCGGCTGGTCGCACGATCTGTTCACCATGGACACCGAATGGGTGCGGACCGTGCTCAACTACGGGCTGCCCGCCGTGGTCTATCTGTGCGTCGGCCACGTACTGGCCGCCCGGATCCGCCGCGCCTAGGCCGGCCTAGTCGCCCGCTGCGCGGCCGTGGTTGTGCGGACCCTCCGTGCGTGCGGGACCGGCGAGGAGATCCCTGGCCTGCAGGGCGATCCAGAGTTCCGCGAGGTCGCCGGTGGTGGCGAGGGTGCGGCCGGTGAGCTGTTCGACCCGATGCATCCGGTACATCACGGTCTGTTTGTGAACGTTCAGGGCGGCGGCCGTACGCTGCCAGGAGCGGCGGCAGTTCAGGAAGGCGTCCAGGGAGCCGACCAGATCCGTTCGGTGTGCCGCGTCGTACGCCAACAGGGGTCCCAGCACCCGGTCGACCACGACGCGGGCCTCGTCGATGCTGCGCAGGACCGTATGGGCGGAGTCGTCGCCGTACCGCGCGATCCGCTCCGCCGACGTCGCGGCGAGCGTCAGCGCCCACATGGCCTCCTTGTGCGCCGTCGGGAGCCGGTCGGGGACGCCGAGCACCTCGCTCGCCCCGAGCAGGACGGCGGGCCCCAGTTTGTTCCGTACGGTCAGGAGCACGTCCGGGTCATCGGGGAGCAAGGCCAGCAGCAGCGGGTCCCGTCTGAGCAGGAGGTGGGGTATGCGGCGTCGGCCCAGGGTCAGATGCAGATCGCGCTGGCCCGACTCGTCGCCGTGCTGCGCGGCCACGAGAGCGCAGACCGACGGATCGAGTCCGGCCGCCTCCAGTTCCTGCCGGGCCGTCGGTGCGTCGGTCCGTGCGTCCAGCAGGTGGGCGAGGAGTTCTCCACGGACCCGGCGCTGGTGTTCCAGCGCCATCGCATGCCGGGCGACCTCCACGGCGGCGACGGTGGCCAGGTGGTGCAGGAGCGAGGTGTCGGACGAGGCGCTGGGGAGACCTTCGGCCACCAGGAGGGCCGGTTCCTCGGCGGGCACTTCCACCGCGAGGGAGGTGCCGTCGGCTGACGGCAGACGGAGGACGCCGGGGATCTTTCCCTCACAGGCTTGGACCGCCGCCAGCACTGCCGCGCGCATTGCGGGTTCGGGTTCCGGTGCCGAGGGATCCACGGGGTGGGCCGAGGCCGTGTCCAACAGCAGCAGGCGGCAGCCCAGTTCGCGGCTCAGGCGGGCCACGGGGGACTCCGTGGGTACGCCGCCCAGAGCGTCGCGGACGGCGGCGTAGACACGCTCGACCTGACCCACCCGGGCGGCATCGTCCCGGGAATTGGCGTCCGCGACCGCCCGGGAGATGGCGGCGAAGCCCACCGAGTACGGGGCCACCAGGATGGGGATGCCGCAGTCCTCGGCCGCGGCGGCCAGCTCATCGCGCAGGGACGGCGTCTGCGGGTCCTCCCCGATGACCAGGCCACTGGCGCCGACGTCCGCCAGGCTGCGCAGCAGTCTTGCCTGGTCCGCGCCCAGTGGGGGCAGTGTGCGGCCGTTCCGGATGAGCAGTTCGCTGCCGGCCAGCCAGTCATGGACGCTGTCGAGGTCGGAGGCGTGCGCCCAAGAGACGGGACGGTCGAGCCCGCCCCCGCCGGCGAACAGAGCCAGCCGCAGGTGCGGGATCCGCCCCAGGTCGCCGACGGTCACTCGCATACGTCCTCCTCACCGGCTTGTGGCAATCGCCCAATCCTCTTGTTCGATCACTCAAGAGGCAACCCCTCATTCTCGTTTTCCGACACGTTGATGACTGCCCCGCTCCCCCGGACACTGCAGGTCATCGGGCCATCAGCAACCCGAGCAAGCCCCTTTCCGCCCGGCAGCCCGCAGGAGTCCGCGTGACCCAGCAAGCCCCGCCCTCCCTCACCGAAGTCGAGCCCTACGGTGTCGAGAGGATCCCCGACGCCGACCGCACCGCGACGCCCCTGGACCTGTTCCGGGTCGCCTTCGGTGGCGCCAACACCTTCTCCACCTGCGTTCTCGGCGCCTTCCCGGTCCTCTTCGGTCTCTCCTTCTGGCAGGGGCTCGCCGCCACCCTTCTCGGGCTGGTCGCCGGAGCGCTGATCCTCTGTCCCATGGCCGTCTTCGGCCCGGTCAACGGCACCAACAACGCCGTCGCCTCGTCGGCACATCTCGGCGTGCACGGCCGCATCGTCGGGTCGTTCCTGTCGCTGCTCACCGCTGTCGCCTTCTTCTCCATCTCGGTCTGGAGCTCCGGTGACGCGCTGGTCGGCGGCGCCCACCGACTGCTCGGCCTGCCGCGTTCGGGGATCTCGTACGTGGTGGCCTACGCGCTGTTCGCCGGGCTGGTGATGGTGGTGTGCGTGTACGGGTTCCGGTTCATGCTCTTCATCAACAAGATCGCGGTTACCGCGGCCACGGCGCTCTTCCTCCTCGGCGCGGTCGCCTTCGCCGGTGACTTCGACCCCTCGTACGCCGGGGCCCACGCAGCCGGCGGGCAGGCGGGCGCCCAGTCCCTGTTCTGGCCGTCGTTCATCGGCGCCGCGCTGATCGTGCTGTCCAACCCCGTGTCGTTCGGTGCTTTCCTCGGGGACTGGTCCCGCTACATCCCGGCCGACGCCCCGCGCCGCCGCGTCGTCGGCGCGGCGTTCCTCGCCCAGATCGCGACATTGCTGCCGTTCGTCTTCGGGCTCGCGACCGCGAGCATCATCGCCACCAAGGCACCGCAGTACGTCGACCCCGGCGCCCCCGACTACGTCGGCGGACTGCTCGCCATCTCCCCCGGCTGGTACTTCCTGCCCGTGTGCCTGCTGGCCCTGATCGGCGGCATGTCCACCGGAACCACCACGCTCTACGGCACCGGGCTGGACTTCTCCAGCGTCTTCCCCCGGCTCTCCCGCGTGCAGGCGACCGTGCTGGTCGGTGCGGTGTCCACCGCCTTCATCTTCATCGGCCGCTTCTGGCTCGACCTCGTACAGAGCATCTCCACCTTCGCGACGCTGATCATCACCTGCACCACTCCCTGGATGGTCGTGATGATGCTCGGCTTCTACACCCGGCGCGGCTGGTACGACCCCGATGCCCTGCAGGTCTTCAACCGGCGGCAGCGCGGCGGCCGTTACTGGTTCGCCCATGGCTGGAACTGGCGCGGGATGACGGCCTGGTGGGTCTCCGCGGTGGTCGGCGTGGTCTTCACCAACATCCCCGGCCAATTCGTCGGGCCGCTCGGCGGGCTCGCGCACGGCATCGACATCAGCCTGCCGCTGTCCCTGGCCACCGCCGCGCTGCTCTTCCTCTCCCTGCTGGCGCTGTTCCCCGAGCCCCGCGCGGCCTACGGCCCGGAAGGTGCCCGGCTCGTCCGCACCCTCGACATCCCGGCCCCGCCGATCACCGGTCCGGGCACGGATGCCGCCGCGGTCGGACTCGCGCCCACCGAAGTCTGACCCGACTCCTCCCGGAGCTCTCGCCCACCGAAGCCTGAGCCGACTCCCCGGAGCTCTCCCCATGACAACGACCGCCATGCCACCAACCGGCCCGCCGGCCTGGGTGGACCTGTCCGTCCCCCTCGTGACCGGTATGCCCGTCTATCCCGGCGATCCCGAGGTCGAGGTCGACGCCGCACTCCGTGTCACCGACGACGGCGTCAACGTGCAGCGTCTGCACCTCGGTTCGCAGTCGGGCACCCATGTCGACGCGCCCTTCCACGTGGACGACAGCTGGCCCACGCTGGACGAGGTGCCGTTGCACCGCTTCACCGGCCCGGCCGTCGTTGCGGACCTGCGCGGCCTGGCGCCGCGCGCGGCCCTCACGCCCCACCACCTCGCCCCCGCCCTGGAGCGGCTGCGCCCCGGGGCGGTGCTGGTGCTCGCCACCGGCTGGTCCGCGCACTGGGGGACGGACCACTACCTCGCCCACCCCTGGCTCACCCGTGAAGCCGCCCGTGTGATCTTGGACGCGCACGTCCGCACGGTCGCCGTCGACGCCCTGAGCATCGACCCCACTCCCGTCCCCGGCGATCCGCAGGGCGACGGCTCGCTCCCCGCCCATCGCCTTCTGTGCGGAGCCGGCGCCGTCATCGCCGAGAACCTCACCAATCTGGGGCCCGTCCTCGACGCCCAGGCCGCCCAACGGCCCGTCGAGGTCTCGCTCTTCCCGATCCGGCTGGCCGCCGACGGCGCTCCGGTGCGCGCCGTCGCCCGTCTCGGCTGACCGTCCGGGCAGGAAAAGGAGGCGGATCGGGTGCGGCAGGGCGCCCTGCCGCACCCACCCGGTCTGTCCGTCTGTCCGTTCGTGTCTCCGTCCACCGCGGACGTATCAGCCGAGGAAAAGCGGCAGTTTCGCGGCCGGCTCGCCGAGTGCGGCCTTCTCCCGGTCGGTCGGTGCCCGGCGGCCGGTGCCGACCAGAAGTGCGTCCTTGTCGGTGAACGATGCGGGGAACGCGGCGTCGGCGATCTCTTCCAGCATCGCGCGGGACCGGGCCAGGCTCTCCGTGGGCGGCTCCGCCGCGTCGGGGAGGCAGGCGATCAGGTCGAGGTGGTGCAGCGTCCATTCCAGAACGTACGCGGTGAGGTAGTCGCCCACGGTGAGAACCTCGTCGCGGGTGCTCACCCGGACGCCGGGGTCGGCGAGCTCGGCGGCGCGCCCGGCGGCGGAGCCGACGTCGTCGAGGTGGAACTTGAGCAGGCGCGGCTCCTCGTACGCGGCGGCCAGCCGGACGATCAGCGCGTCGAGCGGGTCCGCGCCGGTCGGCGGCTGGTCCTCGACGTTCCAGTAGGTCACCGCGTTGACGGTCGGTTCCGTCCCGGTGGGGGTGGCAAGGGTGATCAGGACGTCCTGCGCGTCGATGACCAGGTGGCACACGAGGTCCCGCACGAGCCAGCCGGTGCAGCCGGACGGCTGCTCGAAGTCCTTGTCCGGGAGTTCGGCGACCGCCGTGCGCAGCGCCGTCCAGGAGCGTGAGAAGAGGTCCACCTCGGCAAGGTAGTGCGGCGCCGGAGCGGCGGACAAGCGTATGCGGACGGCCGGGTCGTGACCGGCACTCCCCACGCCGGTGGCCTTCAGGATGTCGGACCGCAGCGGCAGGCCCTCTCGCGTCCGTGCCGTGCGGATGCCCCACCTCCGCGGAGGAGATGGGGTCCGCGGGCATCCGGCTCAGGCGTGGTAGCCGATGTAGCCGTTGCCGTCGGAATCGGATCCTCTCTTGGTGTAGGAGTGGACGTCCGAGCGGCTGCCGGAGGGCTTGTACAGGTAGACCGTGTCGCGGTCGTTGTTCCACATGAAGTTGCAGTTGTCGCGGTAGACCACGTTGTACTTGTCGGAATCCGTGCCGTGGCCGCCGCGGAGCTTCACATAGTCACCGGGCTGAAGGTAGTGACTGGCGGTGAAGGTGAAGCGGTTGCCGGTGGCGTCCTTGACCACGTAGCCCTTGAGGTTGATGGTCGCCGAGGACGAGTAGTTCTTGATCGTCAGGTACTCCTCGTCGGTGTTGCCGGAGGAGCAGCTGTTGGAGTCCCGGCCGGGCGCGTCGTACTGGACTCCGCGGACCTTCAGTGCCGAGTGGTACTCGGCGGCCTGAGCCGGGGTGGCGACGAAGCAGGTCAGCGCGCCGGCAATGAGGGCCGTCGCTGTCACGGGGCGCATACGCAAGGGAGATCCCCCTCCATGGTGATGGAAATGTGTGGCATGTGAAGGACTCGCAAAGGCCCGCGATGGTTGCACGGTTAACCAAATCGGCGACGGCCCAGGCCACACGGCCGCGGCAACCGGTGCGCGGGTCCCCTGCGTCGCTCTAGACATGTCCACCGTGAGCACCCTTCTGCGACAGACCCTTCTCTTCGCCTGGCTGGAGACGCGCTGCTGTGCCTTCGCCATCGCCCTGCTGTCGGGCGTGGCCGTGTCCCAGGCGCTGCCGCAGTTGCCCATCGCCAGATATGACCTGCTGGTCGTCTATGGGGTACTGCTGACCGTGGTGTTCCTGGCCTGCCGCTGGGAGAGCGGGCGGGACCTCGCGGTCATCGCGGTGTGTCATGTGATCGGGCTGGCCTTCGAAGTGGTGAAGGTCGCGCTGGGGTCCTGGAGCTATCCGGAGCCGGCTGTGCTGAAGTTCGCCGGCGTGCCCCTCTACGGCGGCTTCCTCTACGCCGCGGTGGGCAGCTACGTATGCCGCGCCTGGCATGTGATGGATCTGGAGCTGAGCCGCTACCGCGCCGGAGCCACCTCGGTGGTGGCCGTCGCGGTCTACGGGAACTTCTTCAGCCATCACTGGCTTCCGGACCTGCGCTGGCCCCTCGCCGTCGCGCTGATCGCGGCCACGGCCGGGACGCAGGTGAAGTTCACCGTGGGGCACGCCCGCCATCGCATGCCTCTGGCGCTCGGCTTCGCCCTGATCGGTTTCTTCCTGTGGCTGGCGGAGAACATCGCCACCTACCTCGGCGCCTGGCGCTACCCCGACCAGCTGCACGGCTGGCAGCCGGTGGCCGTGGAGAAGATCGGCGCCTGGGCACTCCTGATCAGCGTGACCTTCGTGCTGGTCGCCTGGTCCAAGGGCAAGCACGTCCCGGGCAACGGGCCGTCCGACGGCGTACCGGACTCCGGTGGCCGGGCGGCCCGCTGAGGGTCCTCAATTGCGTGGCAGGAGCGACCCCAGCGGACCGAGATCGAGGTTGAGGTCTTCGAGGCGCAGGCCGTGCTGATCGCACAGCTCGGTCATCCGCTCTTCGAGGTGCATGAGCGTCTCCCCGATCTGTTCCACCTGCTCGTCGTTCAGGTCTCCCTGTTCCACCCGGCGGATCGCCTGCCGTTCCATCAACTGGCGCAGGAGTTCCACCACGGTGAGTACCAGCGAGACCAGGTCGCGGCCCATTTGCTCACGGTCGATGTCGAGTCTGCTCTCGCACGGACCGGTTCGTTCCCTCACAGCGGGCCCGAGTCCGACCACGGCGCGGGCACGCGTTCGCTGACCGAGGAGAGCAGCGCGTGCAGGGAGAGCCGCACCAGCGGCACGTCCGCGATGGCGATGACCAGGTCCCCGCTGATGACGACTCCGGTGGACAGGACACGGTCCAGAAGGTCGACCAGCGGGACGCCGACGGGACCGGAGAGCGGACCCGGTGTTTCCCAGGGGACGGGCTGCCCGACGGACATCGCTCACACCTCCCCGACGAAGGAGTACGGGACCCAGGGACCTGATACCTCGACCTCAGCTCCGGTGCGGTGCCGCAGGCGCTCCACGGAGTCCAGCAGTCTCTTCGCGCGCACGGCCGGCAGCAGGTAGGTGGCGTTCAGGACCTGCAGGCGGTGCTTCTCCCCCGTCAACTCCGGACCGTGCGGGCGCAGCCGGCGGGTCGCGGTGGCCAGGCGGGTCAGGGCGGCATCGATGTCTTCGGCGGTCTGCAGCGCGCGGTCATGGTGATGCTCGCGTGCCTGGCGCAGCCCCCGCTTCCGCTGCAGGTAGGCGCGGCCCGCTCCTCCTGGCGCTCCGTCGCCGCCCGGGAGGGGTGCTGCGGGTGCGGTCGCGGAAGGTGTGGGGGCCGCCGCGGGGAGGTAGACCTTGACCCCCCACTCGGCATGGTCCGCGATACGCTCCAACACCGCGGTGAAGCGGTCCGTGTCCGCTCCCAGGGCCTCTCGCGCTCGCTCGTCGCCCCGGTAGAGCGTGGCCAGCGCCAGCGGTGCCGTCGGGCCGCAGGCGGCGGCCGCGGTCACCACTTCGTGGTGGGCTCGTGCGCAGTGTTCCAGCGCTTCACGGTCCGACAGCCGCTGCTGCCATGCGTCCTCGGTGAACTCGGCGGCGGGGACATGCTGGACGACCGCCGTGAGGGGCCCGAAGCGCAGACCGCGTACGGGGAAGCCTTCGGCGAGGCCGGCGAGCCCGCTGAGGGCGGCCGGGTCGAGCTGTCGGCACACGGCGAAGACGTAGGTCGAGGTGGCGCTCTCCGGGGTGCCCGGCTGCTCCGTCGTCATGTCCGCGCCCCGGCCGTGTCCTTCGTCCCGGAAGAGGGCGAGCCACCGTCCTCGGCGGACTCCAGTGCTTCCACGCGCTCGCGCAACCGGTGGTTCTCCTCCCGCAGCTCGTTGCGCGCTGCCTTGGAACTGAGTGCGGGGTCGGTCTCCCACCAGTCGATGCCGGCTTTCCTGGCCGTCTCCACCGACGCGACGAACAGCCGCAGCCTGATGGTGAGGAGCTCGATGTCGAGGAGGTCGATCTTGATGTCGCCGGCGATGACGATCCCCTTGTCGAGGACGCGTTCGAGGATGTCGGCGAGGTTCGAGGTGCTCGGGCCGTTGGAGGGAGGAGCGGCCCATCTCTCATCGACGTCGGTCACGTGGTCACTCCTTCCTCTTCGTGAGGGCAGGCCTCCGGTGCGTCCGTCGGTCCGGGCGCGATGCCTCTCGCCAGCGGCCCGTCAGCTCTCGTACAGCAGGTCGAGCAGTTGCTCCTCTTCACGTTCGAACGCCTCTTTACTGAGGTGACCGGATTCGAATTCATGGTTCAGCGCGGCGAGCCGGGCGCGGATCACGGAAGGGTCGTGGAGCTCACGGTCCGCCGCCTGGGCAAGTTGATCGGCGACCCAGACCACACCGCGCACGGGCGCGAGCGGCAGCGTGAGCACACCGCTGATCAGCCCCATGTCATCCTCCGGTCCTGCCCGCGAGCGCGCGCGGTTCGAGGAAGCTGTAGCAGGGCAGCGGGCCCGCCACCCGGAGTGCGACGCGAGCGCGGTGGTGCCGGGCGAGCCGCTCCGCCTCCGCGGTGAAGTCGGCGCTGTCGCTCCGGTCCACCAGGAACGACATATTGACCTGGCACCCGGATACCTCCGGCCCGGCGGCGACCGCACGGGCCCGGGGCGTCAGCTCTCGCACGATGTCATGACCCGCTTCAGCGGCCCGGCGCGACAGCGCGGTGGCCACCGCCTCTCCGAGGCGCATGTTCGCCTCGTAGCTCGGGTGCCGGCGCACCGCCTCGCGCAGGCCGCGGATGGTCGCGTCCCCTTGGACGAGCGCGGCGAGCGAGTCGTCGGCCGGCATCGCCTTGACGTTGATCTCGACCCGTCCCGCGAGGTCGTCCAGGGAGGCCAGATGACGCTCCTCGGCGTCCGAAAGCTGTCGGCGGACCACTGTGTGGTCCGCTGCGACCATCCCGAACCGCATGGGCAGGACGGGCCCGTCCTGGGCCAGGGCGAGCAGCAGCTCCTGGTGTGCCATGAGGTCGCGGCGACGGGCGCGCAGCTGCGGCGGCGCCTGGCTCACGACCGCGGCAAGCCGCCCCTCGGCGATGTGCTCCACCACCCCTGGGGGCTCCCCCACTCCGCCCAGGTCCGGGGGCAACGGGTGGCCGGCCCGGACGATGCCGTAGACGTAGATGCCGTCCTCCGTCACGGGTTACTCCTCCTCTGAGCGCCGCCGGCGGGAAGCTGCTCCGGACCGGGCGGAACTGCTGCGCCGCCGCCGCACGGGCTGTGCTTCCTCCTCGGATTCGTCATCCGAGTCGTCGTCCCCGCCCACCACGGAGCGGACGCTCTTGCCAATTGATTTGGCTGCTTTTTTGGCTTTGCTCTTTCCGACGCTCTTGGCGGCCTGGCCGCCGAAGAGCTCCGGGACGGTCACGCTTCCCGAATCGTGCTCCAGATCCAGTCGATTGCACGCCTCCGCGAAACGCAGGTACGTATCGACGCTGGCCACCACGATGCGGGCATCTATCTTGAGGATCTCGATCCCGACCAGGGACACCCGTATGAACACATCGATGACCATCCCCCGGTCCAGGATGAGTTCCATCACGTCGTACAGGGTTCCTGCCCTCGGCGGGCAGGGGATTACCTCGCCGGACAATCCTGAATAAGTCGCCGTGGTCATCTGGGGTGCCCTTTCAGTGGTCGGCGCGGCGCGTTCACTGGTCGGCCGCACCGCGTCGATAGCGGTGGGTCCGGTAGTACTCGAGCAGCTCGCCGTCGTCGTCGAGCTTCACCTCGTAGGTGGCGAGAAGGCTCGTGGTATCCGGGATCCGCGCCAGCTCCAGCACATCCACCTCGACACACCAGCCGTCGTCCGTCCGCCGTACCGCGGAAACACCTTCGACCCGCTGGCTGATCAGGCCCTGCAGCAATTCGGCGGCCCGGCGGGCCACCGACCCGGGGTCCTTCTCCGGAGTCTTCTTCTGGTGCTTTCGGGCAGTCGTGGACGACCGAACCCGCGTTCGGGATTGTTCTGCCATACACACAAGTCTCTTCGCTATCCTGACCTGCGCATCTTCAGCGGGACCAAATGATGTGTCCGGCGGACGACGACGGCGCGGTGCGCAGCGAAAATGCCTTCCGGTTCTGCGGGGAGAACCGGAAGGCATTCATGACGCGTGGCGTGGTGGTTCAGCTGATCTGCGGGGGAACGAGCACGCGTTCGCGGGCCAGGGACGTGGCGGTGGTCTCGCCGTACAGGACGAGCTTTCCTCCTGGCCAGCGGGCGATCAGGTCGTCCTGGCGGGTGCCGCCACCGAAGGCACCGACGGTGACGAGGCTGCTGTTACGCCATACGGACTTCGCGGGCCGGAGCCGGCGTTCGGCATCGAGGCCCTTGGCGGCGGGGTGCTCGTAGACGGTGACCTCGCCGTCGGACCACGCGACGAGCAGATCCTGGTCGCCGGCCGTGGCGCTGAAGTCGCCGGTGGCGATGTCGCGGGCGTGCGGCCAGGTCTTGTTGCGTTTGGCGAGCTGCTTCTCCGCGTGCAGGCCCTTGCCGTCGACGTTGGTGTAGAGGGTCACCTCGCCGTCGGACCAGCGCACCACGAGGTCGTCGCGTCGTGTGTTGCCGCCGCCGAAGCGGCCGGCGGTGATGCCGTAGGCGTGCGTCCAGGTGTCATTGGGGCCCTTGAGCTGGACCTCGTTGGTGAGCCTGGTGGTTTCGTTGACGTCCTTGAAGAGGCTCAGCCTGCCGTTGGCCCAGCGGACGAGGATGTCATCGGTGTTGTTGCCGGTGAATTCGCCCGCGGTGACCTTCGCCTGCTTCCAGGGCTCGTTCTTCTTGGCGAGCTGGATGTCCCTGCCGAAGCCGTACGTGCGGGTGCCGGGGTAGAGGGAGACCTCCCCGTCGGACCAGCGCACGATCAGGTCACCGGTGTTGTTGCGTACCGAGCCGGTATGGAACCGGCCGGTGGCCAAGGCCGTGGCGTTCTGCCAAGTGGCGGCGCTGCCGAGGGGGTTGACGGTGTCCGGCACCGCGTCGTTGACCGCCTGGTCGTAGAGACGGAAGACGTCGTTGTCGAACTGCGAGGTATAGGAGGTGTCGTCGCGGAGCCCGCCGGTCTTGTACCCGCCTATGGCGCCGACGAGGTTGCCGCGGCTGCCGTCGAAGCCCTCCAGGAACGGACCGCCGCTGACGCCGGAGCGATAGCCGTCACACTTGATCTCCATGAACCGGCCCTGGAAGGCCTTGGTGTCGTTCGTGCACTGCAGCGGCGTCTTCTGGCCACCGGGGTAGCCGATGACCGTGACATCACGGCGGGCCAGCTTCGCGGCGGGGACGGCCGTGAGGGTGTTGCCGCGGCCGACGGCGTCTTCCAGCAGCCGGCCCTGGGAGTTGGGCCCCACACGCAGGAAGGCGAAGTCCACATCGTCGCTGGGTGACGAGGACAGGTACCGGCTGTCGATCCAGACCTTGCCCTGCTGCATCGGGAACATGCCGTACGGGGTCTCCCCGGCCTGCCCGGCCGGCGAAGCCCCTGCGCGGTACCCGGGCACGAACGCAACGTTGCGGTACGGCTTGTCGTTCTTGAGGCAGTGCTCCGCCGTGAGGACCAGGCTCCTGGCCGGGGAGGTCACGGCACTGGCACTGCAGAACTGGTTGGGGGTCGGCGTTCCGTCGTCATTGCGGAACAGGAACACCCCGACCGTGGCGACCCCGGCGTGCGCCTGATGGGTCGGCTGCGACAGCGAACGGCTGCCCGCCGCAGCGGCGCCGGGCCGCACGCCCGGGAGCTTCTCGCCGTCCCGTACGGCGTCCACGGGGACGGCGGAACGGATGCGCTCGGGTGTCCAGTAGCGCTCCGCCTCCTGAGCCTTGCGTATCTCCTCGGGCGTCACGCCCCGGGAAGGCTTCGCCGTATCGCCCGGTGCGGGAGTCGCCGTGGCGGCGGTGGGATCCGGTGCCGGCTGGTCGCCCCGCAGCGACCGGTAGGAACCGTGGGAGGTGCTCGCGTTGCCCGCTGCTGGTGCCGAGTGGTGAGCGGCGGCGGCCGGGACGGCGAGAACGATCGAGGCGCAGGCGCCGATGACGGCGGCGTGCCCCCAGGATATTCGTTTCATGAGCCTGTCTATGGGAGACGTGACACCGATGCGGGTGTCAGCTGTGGGTTACGGGACGAAGGTGCTGTGCCGATACGGGAGTTGGCAGGCATCGCGGTTCATGGCGCGTGCGTCTGCGGGCCCCAGGAGCAAGGGGCCGATGAGCCGGTGAGGGGGTGGCAGCCCGTCACACGGCGTGCTTCACCGGGCCGTTCGAGGCGTCGTCAGCGCCTTCGCCGGCGCTCCGGTAGCCGTTCCGGGGACGCGGTTGCGGAGAGGTGCCGTATCGGTCGTGCCGTCAGCGGTGGCGAGGCCGGCGCTGATGGGGCGCTCGCGGTCTCCAGGGCCCGGACGCCGGGGACTTCCCGCGTCACGCAGCCCTTTGTGGCGTCGGCCTGGAAACCGCGGTCCGGTTCCAGTGACACGGGCAAGTAACCGACTGCGGGCGCGGGATGTCACTGGGGTCCTTCCGGGAAGGGCGACGGCGCATCCGCGATCCCCCCATGGATGTAATGACGGCGTAAGAAGCGGGAGGAAGGTATCACGAAACCACAGACAAAAACGGACAGTGGTTGTTTGCGAAGAATCACGGCGAACGCAGCTCCGTCGTCAGCCCGTCGGCGTCCTGTGCAAGAGCTCCGCCCGTCCCGCCACCGGGGAACCGCGCGACGGCCCGGGTCCGGCCGGCGCCCGTCGACAATGGCTGATTTCCCGGTGTGGTGCGACCCGCCTGCACAGGTTGGGTGAAGAGGGTCGGGACAGGGCGGATGGAGGGGGACACGGGTGTACGACTACATCATCGTGGGTGCCGGGTCGGCGGGGTGCGTTCTGGCAGATCGGCTCAGCGAGGACGAGAACACCCGAGTGCTGCTCATCGAGGCCGGGCCGGCGGACGATGCCCAGGAGATCCATGTCCCGGCCGCCTTCAGCAAGTTGTTCCAGACGAAGTACGACTGGAGCTACCTCAGCGCATGTGAACCGGGCCTGGACGGCCGCCGCCGGTTCCTGCCCCGGGGGCGGATGCTCGGTGGTTCCTCGTCGATGAACGCGATGATCTACATTCGCGGCAACCGGCGTGACTACGACGCCTGGGCCGCCGCGGGCGCCGAGCAGTGGGGCTGGGACGACGTCCTCCCCTACTTCCTGCGCGCCGAGGACTTCCAAGGCGAGCGGTCACCGTGGCACGGCACCGGCGGTCCGCTGACCGTCAGCGAGGGCCGCTCCCGTCACCCGCTGATGGCTGCATATCTGGCGGCCGCCCAGGAGGCCGGGCATCCCTTCACCGCCGACTTCAACGGTCCGGAACAGGACGGTGTCGGCTACTACCACCTCACTCAGCGCGACGGCATGCGCTGCAGCACGGCGGTCGCGTATCTGCGGCCGGCTCTGGCCCGGCCGAACCTTGAGGTGCTCACCGGCGCCCAGTGCACCCGCATCCTGTTCGACGGCGATCGCGCGAGCGGCGTCGAGGTGGAGCGGGGCGGCGAACTGCTGCAACGGCGGGCCGAGCGGGAGGTGGTGCTGTCGGCCGGTGCGTACAACTCCCCGCAGCTGCTGATGCTTTCCGGTATCGGCGTGGCCGGGGAACTGGCGGCCCTCGGTATCACGCCCCGGGTGGACCTCCCGGTGGGGGAGAACCTGCAGGACCACCCGCACGTCGGCCTCTCCTATCTGACCGATACCGCAACCCTGTTGACCGCCGAGACGCCGGACAATGTGCGCCTACTGGAGACCGAGGGGCGTGGCCCGCTCACCTCCAACGTCGGTGAGGTCGGCGGCTTCCACCGCACCCACGAGGGGCTGGCCGCCCCAGACATCCAGGTGCACGCCACCCCGGTGATGTTCCACGAGGAGGGCATCAGCCCCGTCACCGACCACGCCTTCATGTTCGGCGCCGTCCTGCTCGCCCCCACCAGCCGCGGCAAGGTCTCGCTGCGGTCGGCGATCCCCAGCGCCCATCCGCACATCCTGCACAACTATCTGGCCACCGAGGACGACCGCGCCACGGTGGTGCGGGCGCTGAGGATGCTGCTGGACATCGCCGACCGGCCCAGTCTGCGCAAGCACCGCCGCGCCGACTTCCGCGTTCCCCGCTCCACGGACGACGCCGGACTGCTGGACTTCGCCCGTCGTGAACTGCAGTCCCTGTACCACCCGGCGGGTACCTGCTCGATCGGCCCCGTGGTCGACTCCCGGCTCAGGGTGCACGGGGTGAACGGCCTGCGGGTGGTGGACGCCTCGGTGATGCCCACCGTGGTGCGGGGCAACACCAATGCCCCCACGATCATGATCGCGGAGAAGGCGGCCGACCTGCTCCGTGACGTCCCCGCGCCGGCCTGACCGGCCCTGCCCCCGGGCCGGTCCGACCGGCAGCTGTCCGGTGACCCGTCTTGTTCTGGTGGGTGGAGGCACCGACGGCCTCCCACGAGGCCATCACGAGCACCGCCGCATGCAGCAGGTCTGCGACGCACCGTCACGCCAGCTGCGCGGCCACGCTCTCGTGGGCACCTGCCGGCTGTACGCGTCCCTCGCGGAGCAGATGGACGCTGTCGGTATAGGCGGTGATGAGGTCCAGTTCGTGGCTGACGAGGACCAGGGTCAGCCGGCGTTCGGCGCGCAGGCGGGTGAGGAGTTCCATGACCGCGGTGGCCGTCGTCGGGTCGAGCGCCGAGGTGACTTCGTCGCAGAGCAGCAGGTCGGGGTCGGTGGCCAGGGCGCGGGCGACGGAGGCGCGCTGGCGCTGACCGCCGGAGAGTTCATGGGGGTAGCGGGCGGCGAAGTCGGCGGGGAGGCCGACGTCGTCGAGGAGTGCGTCGACGCGGGCCGGCATCTCGGATCTGCTGACGGTGCGGTGGAGTTGCAGGGGGCGGGTGAGGGACGCGCCGATGGTGCGCGCGGGGTTGAGGGCGCCCAACGGGTTCTGCGGGATGAGCTGGATGCGCCGCTGCTGGTCGCGGTTGCGCCTGCGGGCTTGCGCGGGCAGCGGCCGTCCGTTCCAGGTGAGGGTGCCGGCGTCGGGCTTCTGGAGGCCGGCCAGCGTCCGCAGCAGTGTGGTTTTGCCGGATCCGGACGGGCCGATGATGCCGGTGGCCGAGCCGGGCGGCGCATGGAAGTCCGCCTCTTTCAGGGCCTGGTGGGTGTGGCCCCGGTGGGTGAAGGCGACCTCCAGCCGGGCGGCGCGCAGGCCGTCGGTGGGGGCGGCCGGAGGTGCGGGGACAGGGCGGCGGTCGGTCTTCCGTAGCGGGGCACCGATTCCCGAGTGGGGCGTGGCCGGGGCGCGGAGGGTGATGACGGTGTCCGCGCAGGCTTCGACGACGTGCGGGTCGTGGCAGGCCAGGAGGACGGCAATGCCGCGGTCGGTGGCGAGCCGGCGCAACAGACCGACGATCTCGTCGCGCAGGGCCGTGTCGAGGCCGGCGGTGGGTTCGTCCAGCAGGAGCACATCGGGGTGCCGGGCCAGGGCGCGGGCCAGGGCGAGTCGGCGTTGCTGGCCGCCGGACAGCGCGCCGGGGCGGTGGTGGGCGAGATCCTCGGGCAGCCGGCACTCGGTCATCAGTGCCGCGACGGCCCGGGGCGTGGGGTCGGTGGCGACTTCGGCGATCAGACGTCCGGCGGTCATCCGGGGGTTGAGGGCGGAGCCGGGGTCCTGTCCGACGTAGGCGATGCGGTGGCGGCGCAGGGCACGCAGCGCGTCGGGCGCGAGCGTGCACACGTCCTGGCCGAGGACGTCGAGGGAGCCGGAGGTGACCTGAGCGCCTGGGGGAAGCGCGCCGATGAGGGCGCGGAGCAAGGTCGTCTTGCCGGAACCCGAGGGGCCGGTGAGTGCGGTGATCCCGCCGGTTGGCAGGCTGAGGCTGGTGTGCTGCAGCAGCAGCGGGCCGTCGGGGAACCCTATGGCGAGGTCGGTGACCGTAACGGGCGGCGAGGTGTCGGTCATGGCCAAGGAGGTGTCCTGGTCTGTGGGCGCGGGGCGGCCGGCGGTGGTCATCGCAGGGCGGCCCTCCGTGCGGTGGCGGGCGCCAGCGCGTTGGCGGCGAGGTTGACGCTGATGGCGAGCAGGCCGATGGCGAGGCCGGGGGCGACGACGGCCCAGGGGTTGAGGAGGATGCCGGGCCCGTTCTCGCGGATCATCAATGCCCAGTCGGCTTCGGGGGGTTGGGGACCGAGCTGGAGGAAACCGGCCATGGAGATGGCGCCTCGGGGCGCGGTGGCTCCCGGGTTGGCGCGCGGCTCTGACGCCCGGCCCGCAGTGGAGCGCGCGGCCCTCAAGGTGCAACATCCGCCCCTGAGCACCGCTGCTTGCTCCTTGGGCCCCGCTTCCCGGTCGTACCGGGAAGCGGGGCCCCAGCGCGCTCCGGCCGCGGCGGGCGCCTCAAGGCGTCAGTTCGCCCTCGAACACGGTCACCGCCTGTCCCACCAGGGTGACGCGGTCGCCGTGCAGCTCGACGCCCACCCGCCCGCCACGGGCGGACCGTTGGACGCCGGTCAGCTCCGTGCGCCCCAGCCGGTCCGCCCAGTGGCATGCGAGGACACAGTGGGCGGCGCCGGTGACCGGGTCCTCGGGAATGCCGGCGGCGGGGGCGAAGACGCGGGAGACGAAATGGTGGTCCGCGCCGTCAGGAGCGCTCGCGGTCACGATGACCGCCCGACCACTGAACTCGGCCAGTACGGCGATGTCGGGGGCCATTTCACGCACCGCTGCTGCGTCCGGCAGCTCCACGAGCAGATCGTGCCGGGCACGGCCCGTCCAGCGTGGTTCGGTCCCGAGGGCCTTGGCGAGTCCCGTCGGCACGGGGGTGGCGGTCGGCGGATCCGCCGGGAAGTCCAGGGTGAAGCCGCCCTGAGGGTGCCGACGGGCGGTCAGCACACCGCTCAGGGTGTCGAAGCGCAGGGCGGTGTCGGACGCGGCGCCCTGCGTCGCGTGGAGCACATGCGCGGTGGCCAGGGTGGCATGACCGCACAGATCGACCTCGACGGTCGGGGTGAACCACCGTAGCCCGTAGGAGTTTTCCGCCACCCGGTGCACAAAGGCGGTTTCCGGCAGATTGAATTCGGCGGCGACCCGCTGCATCCGGACGGCGTCGGCCGGTTCGTCCAGCAGACACACGGCGGCGGGATTCCCGGCGAACGGCCGGTCGGTAAAGGCATCGACGATGAAGGCACGCATGGTCCCGACGCTACGTGCCGGTGAATCGACCTGGGTGGGGATGGTCGCAGTCGGTCGCTCTTCGGACCGCATCCGAGCGCCCAACGGGGCAGTGGCAACGGCACGGGAGGAGGCTGTGACCGGCGCAGACCGCCCACGTCCCCGACGCTTCCGTCTCGGCGGTGCAAGCCACGTTCCAAGCGGCACTCGGCCGACCGGCTGCTCGTCCGGGGCCATGAGCCGCCCAGCGCCGGCTCGGGCCATTCGGGTGAACCGCGAGAACGGGCAGAACCCCGGCCACTACCGCGCCGGCGCGCACCCTGGGCCCGGTGGAGCGGAGGCCACAGCCCCGGCGGTTGTGCGGTCTGGCGGTCTCCCGGCGGGCGCAGGCGCCGGGCGGCTCATAGATTGGCACAGGTGGGGCCGTGAGCTGCAGGAGGATGGCAGGGAACCCGTGAGGAGACCGGAGCTCGATCATGCGGCACTGTTCGCCGCGACACCGAGCGCTTGCCTGGTCCTGGACCCGGACCTGGTGATCGTCGACGTCAACCAGGCGTATCTCCAGGCAACCGGACGGACCCGGGACGATCTGCTCGGGCAGTACGTCTTCGACGCCTTCCCCGACAACCCCGCCGACCCCGACGCCGAAGGCGTACAGAACCTGCACCCCTCGCTGAACCGGGTGCTGGCCACCGGGGAGCCGGACACGATGGCGGTCCAGCGGTACGACATCCCGGTTGCCGACCAGCCGGGTGTGTTCGAGGAGCGCTGGTGGTCCACCATCAACACCCCCGTCGCCGGGCCGGACGACACGGTGGCATGGATCATCCACCGGGTGGAGGACGTGACGGCGTTCGTGCACTCCCGGCGGGCCCGTCAGATGCCCGGCGGGACGCTGAGCGAGCGCGAGGAGGCGATGGAAGCCGAGCTGTACGTCCGTGCGCGTGCGCTGCAACACCTCAACGAGGAACTGCGCCGGGCCCACGCCCGCGAACGCCAGGTCGCGCTCACCCTCCAGGAGGCCATGCTCCACTCCCCGGACCTCGCCCGGCACCGCGACATCGCGGTGCGCTACCTCCCCGCCATCGGCTCACTGAATATCTGCGGCGACTGGTACGACATCGTCGACCTCCCCGGGGAGGTGTTCGCCGTCGCGGTCGGCGATGTCGTCGGCCACGGACTGGAAGCCGCCGCCGTCATGGGGATGCTGCGCAGCGCCCTCAGCGCCGCCGCCCGCTCCGTCGAGGGACCCGCCCAGGCGCTGAAGGTGCTGGGCCTCTACGCCCGCTCCGTCGACAAAGCCCTGGCCACCACCGCCGTCCAGGCGCTGATCGACACCGGCCGCCACGAGGTCACCTACAGCAGCGCGGGCCACCCCCCGCCCGTCCTGCTGCACGCCGACGGCACCCACGCCCTCCTGGACCAGGCCACCGACCCGCCCCTGGGCGCCCACCCCGAACATGAACCCCGACCACAGGTCCACGTTCCGTACACGCCCGGCGACACCCTCGTCCTCTACACCGACGGGCTCATCGAACGCCGCGACGAGGACATCGACGCCAGTCTCGCCCGGCTCACCGACGCCCTCTCCCACTACACCCGGCTCAGTCCGGAACGCCTCGCCGACGCAGTGCTGGCGCGCCTCGGTGTCAGCGCCGGCGCCCGCGACGACATCGCTCTCGTCATCGTCCGCCTGTAATCGCGTAGGTGCCCCAGGACCGTGGGCCGGGGCTGAGGCTGGGGCAAAGGCGAGTCCAGGGAGAGAAATTTCGACGTGTACTCCGTGTCATGGCCGGTGGCTGCATGCGTACGCCTGTCGCCGCCTTGTGCCCTTGCCCTCGCCCCCTGTGCCCTTCAGAGCAGGAGAGGTGCCGCGGCCACGCCTCTTCGCTCCCAGCGGGCCGACAGCGCTCCGCGAGCCGCGGTCCCGGCCCGCAGATGCAGCTACGAGATGCGTCACGCACGATGGGAGTTAAGAAGATCCAGATCCTCGAACTGCTCGGGATGACCGATGACAGAGCATCAAGGACTTCAGCGTACGAACGACCGTCGTGTGCCGCAGGACTGCTCAGCGCG
Organism: Streptomyces sp. NPDC054786; assembly: GCF_053611685.1. Classification (NCBI taxonomy): domain Bacteria; kingdom Bacillati; phylum Actinomycetota; class Actinomycetes; order Kitasatosporales; family Streptomycetaceae; genus Streptomyces; species Streptomyces sp. NPDC054786. The sequence goes on from NZ_JBSHAW010000004.1 coordinate 221,574, forward strand.
GGCGCCTACGGGAAGCGCCCCGCCCGGCGACCCGCCCCGCAGCTCCGCGGTGACCTCCGCGCGGGTGCCCCTTGTCGCGATCCTGGCCCTTGTCATGGTCCTCGCCGGTGTCGGCGCGTTCGCCGGCACTGCCCAGGCGAACAGCACCGGTTCCGCAACGACCGCGACAACAACGGCTATCGCAACGACGGCCTCCACGCACGCCGTTGCCCAGCCCGCACCGGATCCCGCAGATGTGGTCCAAGCGTATTTCAGGGTCCTCAACGACCGTGATTTCTTGTCCGCTTGGGCACTGGGCGGGAGACAGCACATCGCGGGGCAGACGTACGACGCTTTCGTGCGGTCCTTCAACGAAGTGTCGAAGTACGAGGTCAGGATCGACTCGGTGGAGGGCAACAAGGTTGCGGTCGAGCTTGACGCCACGCAGATCGATAAAACCCATCGTCACTACGCCGGCACTTACACCGTGGAGGACGGTGTGATCGTCGCCGCCGACATCCACCCCAAGTGACCACGGGGTGCGGCGAGTCAAGCCGCACTCGACTCCGTCGGAAAGTCGGCGGAACGGCTCACGTCGGCCCACCGTTCGGCCTCGGCCGCGCGGTCCCTGGAAGCCTTGTCGGCGCGTTCGACCGCTCCGGCACCGAGCAGGAGACGCAGGGGCGGTTCGTCCAGCGCGGCGATCTCGGTGATGATCTTCGCGGCGCGGGCGGGGTCTCCCGGCCAGCTGTCGACGGTCGATTCGCGGTAGCGGTTCATCTCGCCGACCGTCCCGTCGTAGTCCTCGGTCACCGGCGCGGCGGCCATGGACGCACCACCCCAGTCGGTGCGAAAGGCGCCCGGTTCGACGAGGGTGACCTTGATGCCCAGCGGCTTCACCTCGGCGTTGAGCACTTCGGAGAAGCCTTCCACGGCGAATTTCGCGGTCTGGTAGGCCCCCATCCCCGGTGAGCCTCCTACCCGTCCGCCGATGGAGGAGAACTGGATGAAGTGGCCCGAGCGCTGTTTGCGCAAGACGGGCAGGGCGGCCTTGGTGACATGGACGACGCCGAACAGATTCGTCTCTATCTGCGCCCGGAAGTCGCTGTCCGCCATCTCCTCGATGGGGGCGCTGGTGGCATAGCCCGCGTTGTTCACGACGACGTCGAGCCCACCGAAGGCGTCGAGAGCCTGCTGGACGGCGGCGTCGGCTGCCACGGGATCGGTGACATCGAGGGCGACGGTGCGGACGCGGTCGCCGTGGCGCCGTACGAGATCGCCGAGCTGCTCGGGGCGGCGGGCGGTGGCGACCACCTGGTCACCGCTGTCGAGTACGGCGTCGGCGAGCGCCCGGCCGAAGCCACGGGAACTGCCGGTGATGAGCCAGGTCTTGGTGGCCATGAGACGCCTCCCTGCGCGGAGAAATAACTAAACAGTCATTTACATACTGTGGCGGGCCTGCCCGAGTGTCAACTAAACAGTTAGTTGCCCTACCCTGGCGTCATGTCTCAGCCCCAGCGCCCTGTCCAGACCCGAGACGCCGAAGCCACCAAGGCCCGTCTGCTGAACGCCGCCACGGAGGAATTCGCGGCCCGTGGCATCGCCGGCGCCCGGGTGGACCGCATCGGTACCGCGGCGAAGGTGAACAAGGCCCTCATCTACACCTACTTCGGCAACAAGGAGCAGCTGTTCGACGCCGTGATGGACGCACATGTCACCCGCGTCCTCGATCGCGTCCCCTTCACGCCCGAGGACCTGCCGGGCTACGCCGGCCGGCTCTTCGACTTCCTCGTCGACCATCCTCACCAGCTCCGGCTGGCCACCTGGAACCGCCTGGAACGCGCCGGTACCGACCGTGAACCCGAGGAGCTGCACGCCTCGATGCGGCGGAAGACCGACGCCCTCGCGCAGGCACAGGACGACGGGCAGCTACCGACGGCCTTCCCGCCGGAGGACCTCTTGGTCTTCACCCTGGCCCTCGTCGGCGCCTGGATGCCGACCAGTCCCATGGCCACCACCGAGCCCGCCGCACAGCAGACCCGGCAGCGCCGCGCCGCGGTCGTCGAAGCCGTCCGCCGTCTCATCACGCGCGAGGAGACCGGGCAGGACAGCTCCTGACGGCTCCGGGCCGGTCAGCGGTCGGTGCACCGCCCCGCGTGGCTCAGCGCTCCTGTTCCACCAACCGCTTCAATTGCTGAAGGTCGCTCCGCAGGCCACGTTCGATCGCCGCCGCCTGGGCAAACCCCTGCGGTCCGCCGAACGCCTCTTTGATGGTGCCCGGGTCGTACTCGAACCGGGCCTGGACCCGGGTGTGCTCCCCGTCGATGGGCAGCAGGGAGAACGTGCCCGCCAGGTCGGGACCGCCGGTAATCTGCCACATCATGACGTTTTCCTCGCTGCGGTCGGTGATCTCGACGTCGACCCCCTGCGTCTGACCGCCGCCCGCTTCGAGGTCCAGGTGCCTGCGGTGCTCGCCCTCCGAACGGGCCTCGCGTACGCCGTCGAGGAAGCGCGGATAAGCCTCCGCGCTGTGCAGGCAGGCCCAGGCCGTATCCATGGGAACGCCGATATCTATGTGTTCTTCAAGAGTGCTCATCGGGCACCTCACAGCTCGGTTCACAGCTACACGGTTACTTCTCCAGGGTGCTCCGGGCGGGGGCCGGAGGCGACCCGGTTCCCGCCCGTCCGGTGTCGCCCGGGGGCGTCCGGCCCGAGCTCCCCTACGGTGGCCGGGTGACAACGAGTGCAGGGAAGCGCGCATGCCGCCGTGACCTGTGGGCGGTTGCGGGTGCGGTGGCGTTGTTCGTCACGGCGGCGGTCGTGGGGCGGGTCCTCAACCGGACCATTTACGGTTCCGAGGGGATCCTGCGGCTGGGCTGGCCACCGTTGTACGCATGGTGGCTGCCGCATGCCGGCCCCGGCACTCCGGCGGCGGTGGCGGTCGCGGCGCTGGTGGTGATCTACGGTCCGTCGACCGCACGGCGGCTGCCGTGGCGGGTGCTGGTCCCGGCCGTGTGGGCCGCGGCGATGGCCTGGACGTGGTCGCTCGCGCTCGTGGACGGGTGGGGCCGTGGCGTCGCCGAGCGGCTGACCACCAGCCTGGAGTACTTGCAGTCCGTCGACGACGTGCACGACGTGGGCGCTTTTCTGCGCGACTTCACCCACCACATTCTGGTCGGCTCGCCCGGTATCTGGCCGGCGCATGTGGCCGGTCATCCGCCCGGCGCTCTGCTGACCTTCGTCGGCCTGGACCGGATCGGGCTGGGCGGCGGCGCCTGGGCCGCCGTCTGGTGTCTCACCATCGGGACCTCCCTCACCGCGGCCGTCATGGTGACCGTCCGCGCGTGCGGTGGCGAGGAACTGGCGCGCCGGGCCGCCTCGTTCCTCGTGCTGGCCCCGGCGGCGGTATGGATCGGGGTCAGCGCCGACGGCTACTTCGCGGGCGTGGCCGCCTGGGCCATCGCGCTGCTGGCCATGGCGGCCACGCGGAGCACGCGGGTGCCGCGCCTTGCCGCGCTGGGTGCGGGGCTGCTGCTCGGCTGGGCCTGGTACCTCTCCTACGGCCTGACCCTTCTCGTCATCCTCGGGGCCGCGGTGCTGCTGATCGCGCGCTCGGTCCGCCCGTTGCCCTACGTACTTGTGGGCGTGCTGGTGTGGGTGGCGGCGTTCACCTCGGCCGGGTTCTGGTGGCTGGACGGCTATACGGCCCTCGTCGAGCGCTACTACCAAGGCGCCGCGAAGGTACGCCCGTACAGCTACTTCGTCTGGGCGAACCTGGCGGCCCAGGTGCTGACCGTGGGCCTGGCCACCGTCGCCGGGCTGCGCCGCGCCGCCGGTCCGCTGTGGACGGCGGTGCGCGGAATCCGGCGCGAGCCGCCGACCGGACGTGGCGCCCTCGCCGTTCTGGTCGCGGCGGGGCTGAGCATGGTGCTGCTCGCGGATGTGTCCGGGATGAGCAAGGCGGAGACCGAACGGATCTGGCTGGCCTTCGCGGTGTGGATGCTGCCCGCGTGTGCGCTGCTGCCACGCCGCGTTCATTCCTGGTGGCTGGCCGCGCAGGGCCTCCTCGCGCTGCTGGTCAACCATCTGTTGCTGACCGGCTGGTGACCGTGGCCACGGCTCCGTCGTCGACCCTGCCGACGTGCCCCCGGCCTACTTCTTCGGCCCTCGGGACGCCGGCGGCGGGGGTGGAGGCGGAGTGGGCGGAGTGGGCGGCGGAGTCGGGGGCGGAGGCGCAGGCGGCGGGGAATCCTCGGAGCGTGCGCCGGCCGCATGCGTGCGCCACAGGGCGATCAGCAGACACACCGCGGACGCCGCGAAGAGCGCTGCGGTGATCAGTAGCCAGCGGCCCCAGAACACACCGGACGGCAGCGCGGTGTACAGCGAGAAGCCCGGGACGCGACGCAGGATGAGCGGGTACCACACCAACAGCAGCAGGAGCGCGACGAAGGCGGGCACCCGCAGGTAGTTGATCCCGCCTGCCACCACCGGGCCCGGGGTTTTCGCGTCGCGCCGTCGGCGCGGGAAGAGGCGTTGCACCACACGGTCGGTGACGGTGTACAGGGGCAGGAACACCAGGTCGTGCAGGAGGGCCGCGCCGACGAACCAGATGACGACGCCCAGGGTGTCTCCCTTGAGCAGTCGAACGCCCGCGTAAGCGGCCAGAAAGAAGGAGCACAGGACCAGGAGGAGGTGCAGCGAAGACGCCCCGTAGCGTTCGCGGAAGCCCTTCACGGTGTGTCCCCGAAGGTGAGGCGGGTGACCCATTTGGTGTTGTGCACACCGGGGTTGGCGGGGACGATGATGCGCGCCGGGTATCCGTGGTCCGGGGAGAGATCGGCGCCGTTGACCCGGAGGGCCAGCAGCGATCTGGCATCGCGTACTTGGTTGTCGGGCAGATGCGTCGAGCGGAAGGAGCCGGTGCGCTGCACGGACTCGACGAAGACGCCCGGTGGGCTGTGCCGCAGTCCGACCAGGGCGGCGAGGTCCGTCAGCCGGACGCCGCTCCACTGCTGGTCGTCGGTGGACCAGCCCTCGACGCAGGCAATGGGCAAGGCAGCCGTGTGCTGGGGAAGCGCGAGGACCTGTGCGCGGGTGAAGCTCTTCTCCCGGCCGTCGCCGCGTACGACCAGCCGCCAGTCGGGGCCGATATCGCGGGCCCGGATCCCTACGCTCGCCGCGGTCTTGTTGATCTGGAAGCCGTTGGGACCCTGGCCCGGCTCCTGGCCCCGCGGAGCCAGCAGCGCGGTGCCGCGCAGCGCGCCGCCGATGCTCTGCCCCGCCGTGACGAGGAGCAGGCCCAGCGAACCCGCACCCACCAGGCCGAGTGCACCACGCCGCGACATGGTGGCAGGCGCGGGGTTCGGGGTCACCAGCCCGGTGTCGTCGGCCGGTTCGCTCTCCGTCCGGGCGGCCGGGGTGCGCAGCTCGGTGCGCAGACGGCGGCTGCGCAGGGCCTTCGCCATCACGGGGATACGGAACGCGATATGGACAACGAAGGCACCGATGAACACCCATGCACCGTAGAAGTGCAGGGTGTAGAAGGAGCCCGGGAAGATGTAGTGCAGCTGGATGTTCAGCACGCCGGTGACGAACTCGAACAGCGCCCCGCCCACCAGAAGCAGCAGCGAAAGCCGTTCCAGCGCATGGCTCGGTGAGCGCAGCGGCGGCCAGGAGAACAGCTTCGGGATGACCGACCACAGCTTCGCCAGCAGCACGGGGATCAGCACCACTCCGAGCGTGACATGAATGCCCTGGGTCAGGCGGTAGAGCCAATACGGACTGGTCGGCCAGGAGAAAAGGTAGAAGCCCAGCCAGCCTCTGTCCGGCGTCTGGTCGTTGCCCGGAGCCAGATCGGGGTTGTAGGCGGCGTATGACAGCAGGCCGGTCACGAACAGCACGGTGATGCCGACGAGCAGGACCAGCCCGAACACCGACGTCAGCCACGGCCCCCGCAGGGGGCTGCGCCAGAACGCGGGGCGCGCCGGGCCGGGCGGCGGACCGCCGGGCAGGCGCAGTCGGCCGGACGAGGGCCGGCGCGGCCCGTCATCGTGGTCGCTCTGCTCCATGACATCCCTTCGTCGTATCCGGGGCGGCTCGGCCCACACGCAGGGACAACATATGCGGCAATGTGCGCATACAGCACGGAACCATGCCCTTCTGCCGGGTCGCCGGGCACCGCTTTGCCGCGTGCGCCTACTCCGGCGCCTCCTGGTCATGCGGGGAGGTGTCGTCCCCCGGAGAGGTGAGCCGGTCGACCACCTCGACCACCCCATCGACGCTTTCGCACAGCCTCACCGCAATGGGGCGCTCGTCCTCGTCGAGAACGGGGACCGCGGTGATGTCGTAGTCGTCGAGCAGGCGCGCGATCTCCTTGAACGGAGTGCCCCGTTGGACGACGACGGCGTGGGGCGTCATCAGGTCGGCAATGCTGCGGTGCCTCATCTTCGGCCGGTCCCTCCAGGTCTGCGCGGGAGCTCGTCACTCGTGCGGAACCACAGCTATCGGGCAGGTCACATGGTGGATGGCGGCATGCGCCACCGGTCCGAGGCGTGGCGCGAGCGGGGGACGGTGCAGCCTGCGGCCGACCACCAGCAGTTCGGCCTCGAAGACCGATTGGACCAGTGCCCGGGTCGGACTCTCCGGCAGAACGGTCTGCTGTACCCGTACCTCGGGGAATCGCTCACACCACGGACGCAGGGCGTCCTGTAGCTCGACGGCCGCTTCCTTGGTGAGTTCCGTCGCGGCATCGGGGTCCAGGCCCCATGGGGTGTAAGCGTGCACGGGGAGCGGACGCCCATGGACGGCCTGCAGCGGAAGCCCCCGGCTCGCCGCGGCATCGAAGGCAAAGGCCAGCACCCGTTCGCAGGGGCCATTGAGGCTGAGACCGATCACGACCCGCGCCTCGGGAGCGGGTGGCGGGCTGTCCGACCGTTCGTGGCGGGGCGATTTCGCCCGCCCGCCCTCCCGGACGAGAACGACCGGCCCCTTGGCCCGGCCCACGACATTCAGGCTCACATCGCCGAGTACATAGCTCTCCCACGGCCCGAGCGCCCGCGATCCGAGCACGACCATCTGCGACTCGCCGACCGCCCCCAGCAGCGCCGGTTCCGCCTCTGCCGCCTCCAGGTCCTCGATGATGCGCAGACGTGGATGGCGTGCGCGTACCTCGTCCGAGGCCCGCCGCACGATCTGCCGGGCGCCGGCGTTCTGGTCCCGGTCCGGGGGTGTGCCCGGCGCCTCGGCGGCCAGCAGTATCCACGCATGGAGCAGTCGCAGCGCCCACTGCCGACGGTCCGCTTCGTCAGCGGCCCAGTGCGCGGCCGCCAGGCTCTCCGGCGAGCCGTCGAGTCCGACGGTGATGACTTCCGGCTCCATCGCTGCCCTCCTTTCGGGCTCGGACAAGTGGACCGGACCGGCCGCCCCGGCTCCCGGGCGTCACTGCCGTTGCGGGCCCGTGTCCGTACCGGGAGCCGAACCGGCTTGCGTGGCAAGGGCAGCCGCCTGGATACGCCGCTGGACCCCGAGCGCGGCCGACAGGCGGGAGAAGCGGTTCCTCACGGTCTTCTCGGAAAGGTGACGCCGTCCGCCGACCTGACGGATCATCACTCCCGTACCGACCCGAGCGAGGAGGACTCCCCTTTCCCCCGGAGACAGCCAGGAGAGTGCCGCACCGGCCATGATCGCGTCGAGCAGCAACACCCGGACCCGCCGCTGTGATGGGAAGCCTGCTGCGTCACTCATGACGCCCCTCCGACTGGGTACGACGTCTCCGCTCCACTGTCCCCATCGTGGCTCCGATCGCAGGAGCCTGCCATGCCGTACGGGTCCGGCAGCTGCGCCCCGGTGACACCGGCGACCCTCGTTGCCGCTCCCGACATTCCGCCGGCCGCGGGCGCCGAATGCCGTCAGGAGCCACTGGGCGCGCTCGGGCCGGCCGCTCCTTACTGACCTCAGCGTTGAGCCGCTGGGCTCCTTACGGTTGCTCTTCGAGGGTGCCGATGCGGCCGACGGCACGGATCCGTGCCCTGGGCCACGAGTTCACAGGCGCGCGCCGCGGGTGCACAACCGGCGGCGGGAGTAACGGCGGTGACCGCCTTCGGAGCGGAGCGGAACGGTGGGCCGGGCGTCGCCCACCGCCCGTGGGAAGACGGGAGTCGTGCCGATCATCTCCGCGGCACATGGTGGCGTATGCGGGCGAGGTCGTCGACACCCCACTACCGGCACCGCGCACGGCCCGACCGCCCGATCGGGGACCCACTTCCGGCACCCAAGCCTCGGATACCCCGGCGGGGCATCCCGAGACGGCGGGCGATTTCGGTGACCACGAGAGAAATATTAGCCACGCGGCGTGCAAATATCTATCATGGGCAGACTAGATTTTCTGCGTGTCGGCGATCTGCCCGGGTAGTGGGGCCGACGAGTCGGAGGGGACGAGGAGGGAACCCGGACCGGCTCATCCCCGCGCAACCCCCCCGCGAGAGTCAAGCGGCTCCCCGCTCGGCGGGCGGCCGGTCGTGCGGCGAGCAGCGGAGGGACCGGGTGGGCGCGGGAGCCCGCCTGGGCGGGAGCGGGCGGCGAGCCGCGTCTCCCCCGGCGGGCAGCCGGTGTGCCGATGGCAGATATCTCGTGCCGCAACGACAGAAATATCTGCCACGCCGGTAGGGGTTTTTGTGGGCCGGAAATGACGGGAGCAACAGCCGCGCAGCGCTCCGGGCGCCGTGCTACTGTCGATCTCAGTTGCAGTTGTGGTTCCCAAAGACTTCACGCTACCTCGTCGGCTTTCCAGGCCGGTTGGAGTGCTTTTGTATTTCCGGACTTTCCGGAGGGGCAATCATCGCGGCGACGCGGGGTCCGCACAGTGCGGCCCCGGGCACTGCCCCGAAGGAGATATGACATGGCTACTGGCACCGTGAAGTGGTTCAACGCGGAAAAGGGCTTCGGCTTCATCGAGCAGGAGGGTGGCGGCGCCGACGTCTTCGCCCACTACTCGAACATCGCCACCCAGGGCTTCCGCGAGCTGCAGGAAGGCCAGAAGGTGACCTTCGACGTCACGCAGGGCCAGAAGGGCCCCCAGGCCGAGAACATCGTTCCCGCCTGACCCTGACGCGTATCACAGCAGCTGGGGCCCGCACCTTGGGTGCGGGCCCCAGCTCGTTGCCCTTTGCGGAATGCGCTGAGCGTGCCGTCACGGCCGTACGAGCGACAAGGGGCAGCCTGTTCGGCGCCGAACCGCACTCTGCTGCGGCAGAACGGCCGCCCGTCCAGCTCTGTGCTCCGGCACCGTGCTCGCCTCCCTTTGCGGCGACACCTTTTCACGCGCCGGCGGTCGATTCCGCCCCGCCTCGTTCCATCTGTTTTCTTCGGTCCGTTCTGCGATTCTTTTGTGTGTGGCTGATAGCTGCCGGGAATTCTTCGACGTACCGCATCGAGGAAGGTTCTCCATGAACCGCACCGCTCGCCCGAACGACCGCTCCTCCCGCACCCGTTCCGCCGGCGCCGCCGGATCCGGCCGCGGCGGCTACCGCTCGCAGGCGTCGAACCACTCCGGAAGCAAGCGTCGTCGGCCCGCCGCCCGGCCCGCCGAGTTCGCGCTGCCCGTCACGCACACCCCCGCGCTGCCGGCGGCCGAGACGTTCGCCGCACTGGACATGCCGCCCGCGCTGCTGGCCTCGCTGACCGCGGAAGGGGTGACGGCCCCGTTCCCGATCCAGGCCGCCACGCTGCCGAATTCGCTGGCCGGGCGCGATGTGCTGGGCCGTGGGCGCACCGGCTCGGGCAAGACGCTCGCCTTCGGCCTGGCCCTGCTGGCCCGCACCGCCGGCCAGCGCGCCGAGCCCGGCCGGCCGCTGGCCCTGGTGCTGGTCCCCACACGCGAGCTGGCCCAGCAGGTCACCGACGCGCTCACCCCCTACGCCCGGTCGCTGTCGCTGCGGCTGGCCACCGTCGTCGGCGGTATGTCGATCGGCCGCCAGGCCGGCGCGCTGCGCGGTGGGGCCGAGGTGGTCGTCGCGACCCCCGGACGGCTCAAGGACCTCATCGGCCGTGGTGACTGCCGACTGAACCAGGTCGCCATCACCGTGCTGGACGAGGCCGACCAGATGGCCGACATGGGCTTCATGCCCCAGGTCACCGCCCTGCTCGACCAGGTCCGTCCCGAGGGGCAGCGGATGCTCTTCTCGGCCACCCTGGACCGCAACGTCGACCTTCTGGTCCGGCGCTACCTGACCGACCCCGTGGTCCACTCCGTCGACCCCTCGGCGGGCGCCGTCACCACGATGGAGCACCACCTGCTGCACGTCCGCGACACCGACAAGCACGCCACCACCACGGAGATCGCCGCCCGCGAGGGCCGGTCGATCATGTTCCTGGACACCAAGCGCGCCGTGGACAAGCTCACCAAGCACCTGCTGAACAGCGGCGTGCGCGCCGCCGCACTGCACGGCGGCAAGTCCCAGCCCCAGCGCACCCGCACCCTGGCCCAGTTCAAGACCGGCGATGTCACCGTCCTGGTGGCCACCAACGTCGCGGCCCGCGGCATCCACGTCGACAACCTCGACATGGTCGTCAACGTCGACCCGCCCACGGACCACAAGGACTACCTGCACCGCGGCGGTCGCACCGCCCGCGCCGGTGAGTCCGGCAGCGTCGTCACCCTCGTCCTGCCCAGCCAGCGCCGCGAGATGGACCGCCTGATGGCCGACGCGGGCATCAGCCCGCAGTCCACCCAGGTCCGCTCCGGAGAGGCCGAGCTGAGCCGCATCACCGGCGCCCAGGCGCCGTCCGGTGTTCCCGTCACCATCACCGCACCGGTCGTCGAGCGTGCCAAGCGCAGCGGCTCCTCCACGCGGGGCCGCCGCAGCCGCTCCGCCCAGGCCCGTCGGTCCACCGGATCGCCCCGTACGGCGACGGGGACGTCGCAGCGGCAGCGGTCCGCCGGCAAGGCGTCATAATCCGGTCCGGCCGGTCATGCCCGGCTCGCTGGCTCGCCACACCACGTAGGCTTCCGTTGGCGCTGCTTCAGCCCCACCCCCGGCATCCGCACTGCTCCGGCAGGGCGGCAGGCAGTGTCATGACCGCGCCGGGACCAAAGGTCGGCGACGACATGCGCGCCGACCTGGCCCTCTCCGCCCTCAACGACGCACGCGCCGACCAGCTCCTCGTCCGCGACGAGGACCGGCGCACCCTGGGAGTCATCGCTCTCGCCTGCTGAACCGTCCCCGCCGCCAATCCGTTTCCGGCTTCTCTCGACCCTGTAGAGGCACTATGCGAGTCGTCATCGCCCGCTTCCCCTTCGACCTGATCAAGACCGAGGTACAGGATGCGATGAAGGGCATCAAGCCCGAACCCATTACGGGTGAGTCCGTGATCATCGGCAACCGTCACTACCCCGTCAAGCAGGTCGGGGAAGTCATCACCCGGCAGGACCGTCGTGACTTCTCCGCCGGCGAGGTGTCCCGGGCGCTCACCCGCCTCGGCTTCACCTGCCGCTCCGCGCCCCCCGTCGCCCGCACCCCGCTCGAGGAGGCATCGGCCCTGCTCCAGGCGCCGGCAGCCCCTGAATGGGATCCGGAAAGCTGAAACCCGTCAGGGATATGGGATCGGGCCGCGCCGGCCGGAGCCCATATCCCTGTTCTGCCGTCATGCCGGTCCCGTCGGGGCATCTGACGGGTCGCCGGTATGCCCCGCAACAACGGCGGGGAGCCGGGAGCCGCACCGTGGGAGGGCTCAGCGGTCGGAGTAGCGGAAGTCGCCCACCGTCCAGGCGCCCACATCCTCGATCGCGACACGGTACATCCCGCCGGTCTCGGGAAGGCCGATGCTTCCCTGCAGGATCCTCGCCACATGGAAGTGCAGATGCGTGGGCGGACCGCTCCGGTCGGGCGAGCGGGAGTTCATCGCGGCTGAGGAGAAGAGCGCGGAAAACGGACCCAGCCGTTCCGATTGCTCCAGGACCTCGGCCACGCGTTGCCGCCACACGACCTCGGGCGCCAACCGTCCTGTGATGACAGCGCCTTGGACAACAGCAGTGAGAGACATCTGATTGCTCTGCTCCGACTCCACCATGGTGGCGATGTCGACAAGCAGCTCGTCGGGCTTCGACATGGGAGCAGACTTTACTGCCGCGACCGGCCGTTGGCAGCACACCCGGCGGCGGTCAGTCGCCCCATGAGGCCCTCCTGACACTCGTACGGCTCTCGTGGGGCTGCCGTACGGCTCTCCTGTCCCACCCGTGCCGTGCCCCGGATAGGACTGCGGCAGCGGGGCCGCCTCCGGCCGCGGGGGCATTCGCGTTCCGCGGCGTGCCGGAGCCCTCACGGGGTAACGGTCCGAAGAGGCGGGCGGGCGCCCGTCGACAGGAAGGGAAGCGGATGGCCATAGCCAAGACCAGCGTCCTGGTACTGGACTGCGCGGAGCCCGCGGCGCTGGCGGACTTCTACGCCCAATTCCTCGGCGGCGAAGCGCGGATCGGGACCAGCCCGGACTACATCGAAGTCGTCGAGAGCGGCACCGTCCACCTCGCCATACGGCGGGACCGCGGTGCGGCGCCGCCCAGTTGGCCCCGGCCCGACGACTCACAGCAGGCACATCTGCACTTCCTCGTCCCGCAGGACAACATGGACGAGGCGGAGCGCGAAGCGATCGGCCTGGGAGCCCGGCCGTTGCAGACCCGGGGGAACGGCGGGCCGTACGACGCCCGCCGGTATGCGGACCCCGCGGGCCACCCCTTCGTTCTCGCCGCGAGCGAGGGGCACGCTCTGGGGCAGGCGAACTGAAGCGCCCCGTCCACGCGCCGCGGGCCGGGCCCCTGCCCGGGGTCCCGGCCCGCGCGGGTAGGCACGGACGGTTCACGGAACACGCGTCGAGGCCGGCGCGCTAACCCTCAAGGGTTCTGCGGGTCGACGCCCGTATGCGCTTCGGCGTCCCGGCCCCCGCTGGGCCGGCGCGAGGGCCCCTTCGACCCCATGTCCCGCATGCCCTTCTCGTCGGAATCGGCAGCGATCTTCTCGCCGCTGCGCGTCTCGCTCTTCACTTCGCTCGCCGGCGGCACCTGCTCCTTCCCCGACGTCTCCTTGCTGCTGTCCCTCTCCGGCGCATGGCGCTCGGGGTGGAACGACTTGTGTGCGCTCTCGTTCTTCTGCTGCTCGGTCTGGTCGACATCGGGCGACCACCCGTGTTGCTCGCTTCCCTTGTGCGTGCTGGGGCCCTCACCCATCTTCGGGTGCGACTTCCCGTGCTTTGTCATGTCTGCTCCCTGTGCTGGCTCACCGACGGGCGGCGCCGGCCTGCGCCCTGCGCGGTGACAAGCCTGCGCGGTGGGCGGCAAGCCCTCGCGTCCTGTGGGTCTCCGGCTCATGTGCCGTGCCCATGCCGCTGTGGCCCAGGTGCCGAAGACCCCCCACGTCCAGCCTGCGGGCCGACCGGATCATCCGCATCTCAGCCCGGGCGAGGCAGGGGCCCGGCCGGGACCGCCCGGTTCTGCCGGTGCGCTCACTCCGGTCACGGAACGCGGTTGCGCCGCCTCTCTCCGTACGGAGGAGGGTCTCTGACGTGCCCCGGCAGCCCGCGGAACGGCACTGCCCGGCGGATCACCGCTGTCGGTGATCCGCCGGGCAGCCGGTCGGTGCCTCGTGTCGACGGGCCCTCGTGCTGACGGCCCTCGTTGCCGCGGACGGCCTCGTTGCCGAGGGTTCTCGTCCTTACGGGTCAGACGGTCCGGTGCTCCTTGCGGCGGCGCAGCACCAGGAAGGTGCCGGTGACGCCTGCCGCCACCACGGCCGCGCCGATACCCACCGGGAGTACGGGGAAGCCGGACGGTTCACCGACCGAGGCCAGGTTCTGCAGTGAGGCGCCCGGGTCGATGGTCGTGGCGACCGGTGCGACATGCCGGACCGGGCCGACCGACTTGACCGAGCCGTCCGCGTTGAGCAGTACCTGCTTGTTGTTGGGGTGCCGGAAGTCGAACATCCCGTCCAGCGAGCCGGCCCGGGTGTCGAAGGACGCATCGCCGATCCGGCCGGTGTGCCAGTTGTGCTCGATGAACTTGATGACCGAGGTCTGCTCGGTCCGGGTGTGGTCGATCTTGTTGACCTTGCTGTACGGGGAGATGACCAGCAGCGGCTGCCGGGTGCCGGGACCACAGCGGTCCGCATAGCCGCCGGCCGCGGCGGGGCCCGCCTGGCAGGCCGGGCTGTCGGTGGCCTTGTCGTTGGAGCCGGTCGAGGTGTCCTTGGAGCCGTTGCGCGGCTTGACGAAGGTGTGGTCGTACCAGCCGTCGGAGTCGTCATAGGCGACGACGATGGCGGTGTCCTTCCACTGCGGCGACTGCTGGATGCGGTTGATCCGGTCGACGAGGAAGTGCTGTTCGTCGATCGGGTCGGAGTAGCCGGCGTGGGCGTCCTGGTACTCGGGGGCCTTGAGGAAGCTGACGGCCGGCAGCTTGCCCGCCTTGAGCACGGCGTCGAAGTCGCTCAGGTCGTAGTTGTGGTTGGCCCGTCCGGCGTGGCCGACCTCGTTGACGCTCTTCGGCGGCAGGTGGTGCGGGTTGGAGGTCGACTTGTAGTACTGGAACGGCGAGTGGTGCGGGCTGTAGTCGACGGCCGCCGCTCCCCCGACGTTGGTGTGCGTGGTCCCGCTGCACTTGGCGTAGTGGTCCGGCCGGCCGTCCCACCCGGTGCTGGGCCGGAAGCCGCCCTGGAACCAACCCCAGCTGACGTGCCCGGAGTTGAGGACGTCGCCGATATTGCGCCCCTTCATGACGGCGAGCGCGTTCTTGCTGGTGTGGTCCTTGTTGGAGCAGTCGTCGTACGCCGGGTCCGGGTCGTTGACGATCGTGCCGACGCCCTGTGCGTCGGGTGACTGCACGGCGTGCGGGTCGGGGGTGTCGGTCTGCCGGGGGTTCTCGGTGCCGGAGGCGGGGTCCATGGAGACGACGCCGTGGGTCTGGCCGGAGACCAGGTTGAGGGCGCCCGGCGTGGAGGGGCCGTAGGTCGAGCTGAAGGAGCGGTCGTTCAGGGAGTAGTGCTGGGCGTAATTCCACATGCCGGTGACGGTGTTGCCGTCGTAGTAGTCCATCACCAGGCCGGGCTCGCCGAAGAGGCCGCCGGAGCACTTTCCGGAGTCGGTGTTCTGGACGAACCGGTCCGCCTTGCCGCCGTTGTACGCGTACTGCTCGGGCCCGTAGTCGTGGTTCTGGTCGCAGGTCATGGCCTGCTGTGAGGTGAGCCGCTTGGGCGCGTACTGGTTGGGGTTGTGCTTCAGCAGCCCTGCGGTGCGCAGGTTGTCGATGTCCCGGGGCGTCCGCGGGGAGGCGGTGAACTTGGTGCCGTCGGTGTTGGCGGCCTTCGGGTAGGTCGCGAAATAGTGGTCGAACGAGATGTTCTCGTCGAAGAGAACGACCACGTGCTTGACGGGGGTGGCCGTACGGGAGGAATCGGGGTGGTGTGGCCCGGCGGCCCAGGAGGGCGCGCCCACTCCCAGGACCGCGAGGGCCGCGGCACCCGTGAGGGCCCCCAGGCTCCGTGCTGCTGCTCGTCTTCCCCTACTGGCCATACTGGTTCACCCTCCGGGCAGGGACGCGATCGTGCTGTACGGGCGGGATGCTCTGCCGGGCGGACGGCTGCGCGGCAGAGCCATGATGGCGCGGGAGTGAACAGTGAGTCAGGTATGCCAGGCCAAAGCTTGACCGGGTATTGACCCTTCGAGTCCACGGCGCGTCCGCCGATCAGGCCAGCAGAGCCCGGCCGTACCAGTCCGTCTCCTCGCGCACGCCCGGCAACGCGAAGAAGTAGCCGCCCCCGAAGGGCGTGATGTAGTCCGTCAACGGCTCGCCGGCCAGCCTTCGTTGCACGGTCTCGAACTGGCGGGCAAGGTCGCGCTGGTAGCAGCAGAACAGCAGGCCCATGTCGAGGTTGCCGTTGCTGTCCACGCCTCTGTCGTAGTTGTAGGCCCGGCGCAGGATCCGCTGACCGGTGGTGGACGGGGTGCGTGGATTGGCCAGCCGGATGTGGCTGTCCAGGGGGATCACCTCGCCCTTGGGGTCGCCGGGATAGTCGGGGGTGTCCTTCTCGTGGTCGCCGTCCAGGGGTGCCCCGGTCTCCCGGGCGCGGCCGAACATGCGCTCCTGTTCGGTCAGCGACACCCGGTCCCAGAACTCCACCAGCATGCGGATCAGACGCACCACTTGGTAGCTGCCGCCGACCGCCCAGTCCGGCTCACCGGCCCGCGCCCCGACCCACACCAGCCGGTCCATCTCACGGGCGGCCCGGGCGTCGGGGTTGGCCGTACCGTCCTTGAAGCCCATGAGGTTGCGCGGCGTCCCGGACGGCCGGGGCGGGCTGGTGAAGCCGTCCAGCCGCCAGCGCACCTGCATACCGCCCCGGGTGTGCCGCGCGATGTCACGCAGGGCATGCAGCACGGTGTCCGTGTCGTCCGCGCACAGTTGGAGGCTCAGATCGCCGTGGCACCAGTCGGACTGCAGATCGTCGTCGGGGAACGAAGGCATGGTGGTCAGCCGGCGCGGCGCGCGGCCGTGCAGCCCGAACCGGTCGTCGAACAGCGCCGCTCCCACGGCGAGCGTCACCGACAGCCCGCCCGCGGGGACCTGCGGTCCCAGGAGGCCCGAGTCGGTCGGCGGACCGGTGATACCGACCGACGCCGGTACCCCGCCGCCGGTCAGGAACCGGGCTCGGGCGGTGATGGTACGCATCAGCTCGGCCAGTTCCCGGCGGTTCTCTGCGGTCACGTCGAACGCGGTGTATGCGGTGACCCGGCGGGGCGGGGCGAGCACCGACGCCTGGTGCGGGCCGTGGAAGGGGACCCGTGGCGCGGCGCCTGCCAACGGCCCCGGGTCGGTCATCAGGGCGGGTTCGCCGGCCGGGGGCGGGCCGTCGGCAGGCGCGGCACCGCCGGCCGCGAGTCCGGCCCCGGCGAGCGCCGCTCCCCGGAGGAATCCCCGTCGGCCGACACCGTTCATGTTCATACCGTTCTCCGCGCATCGCACAAGGTCGCCACCGACGCCAGCCGTTCCACCAGGTCTCCGAGCAGCGCGTCGGTCCGCTCCCGCCGGCCACGGTCCAGATGGCTCAGCGCCGTCCACCGTCCGTCCCTCCGGAAGCCGTCGAGCAGGTGCTGCGCCCGGCTCAACTCGCTGTCCACGTACGGCAGGCCGGGGTACCGGGTGACCAGCAGGGGGCGCAGCCGGGTGAGGACGGCCCGGGTTCCGTCGAGGTTGGCGCGGGCGGTGGCGAGGTTGCTGCCGCTGCCGTAGTCGGTCCGTCCGGTCAGCTCGGTCTGCAGCGTGTTCTCCAGGATCTCGTGGGCCCGCAGGCCGAGGTCCGCCGGTTCCATCCGCGCCTGCGCCCAGTCGTCCCGCAGCTTGCGTACGGCGCCGTCGAGCGCGGCGGCCGGGGCACGCAGGGTGTCGGCGGACTGCCCGTGCCACAGCCCGTATTCGACGCGGTGGAAGCCGGTGAACGCCGGATCCCGGTCGCCGTCCGGCAGGCCGGCGCTCGTGCCGTTGATCTGCTGGTCCGCGTCACCGAAGGCCCCGTAGGCCGCACCCAGTCGTTCGTAGGCCAGGTGCGCGGGCAGCCAGGCGTCCCGGGCCCCGGCCAGGTCCCCGCGCGCAAGGGCGGCCCGCAGGGTCCCGGTCCGGCCGACGAGACCGTCCAGGCCGCGCGCGACCCACTTCTGGTAGTCCAGCGCCGGAGGGATCAGGTCGTGCTCGGTGACCGGGGCCGCCGACGGGCCGGCGTGACCGCCACCGCCGATGCGGACCGTGGGCCCCGTGACCGCGTCGGCATCGTCGGGCAGACACATGAAGGCGTACGAGCCCTGGCCCAGCCGTACCCGCAGATGCCGCGTGGTTCCGGGACCGATGCCCTCCACCTCGCCGTAAACCGCGCCGCTCCGCGGGGACTTGAGATACACCTCGGCCGCGGCGTCGGAGGTGTTGTGCAGATCGAAGACCTGGGTGCCGGGGCGGGGGTGGCCCCATCCCCGGCCGCAGCTGCTCGGCGACACCTCGACGGTGGAGTGCCGCAGCCCGTCCGCCGCGACCGGCGCCCGCCGCGCACCGTCCTCCGGGCCACCGGTCAGTGTCAGCGTCGCCAGCAGGCCGCCGACGAGGAGAACGCTCCCGACGCCCCGCACGTGAGGGGACCGCAGCTTCGGGAGGCCGGATCGTGGCACTCCGAGCCTCCCGGGGGTCGTTCACACCACGCGACCAGGTACGTGGCGCAGGATCAGGAAAGGTGACGTGGCCCGGCGCATCCGCCATGGCCGACGGCAACGCTGCACATGCTAGACAGCGCGGCGCGCCCGAACACGCTTTCTCCGGAAGAGATGCCAAGAGTTTCCTCGTGGTTCACCGGCCGTCGCCATTCCTCGGAGTGCCCCGTGGTCGGTCCGCTCCCCGGGCAGTTGACCACCGGGGATCTCCGTCGGTCCGTGTTCCGGCTGTCCGGTGCGGGCGGGGCGTACGGCGATCTCGTGCACATCGGCCTCCGGGGGCCGGGCGACGGCGGAGCGCGCCACGACCGGAGCGGCGCTTCCTGGGTGTCGCACACCCAGGCACCCCGGACGGCACCCGGCCTACCCTGGGCGGATGACGAGCAACGAGCTCGGGGGCTTCCTGCGAGCACACCGGTCACAGGTCCTTCCCGAGGATGTCGGCATGCCCAGCCACGGGCGTCGCAGAGTCGCCGGGCTGCGGCGCGAGGAGGTCGCCGTCCTGGCCGGCATGAACGCCGACTACTACGCGCGGCTGGAACAAGGCCGCGAACGCCATCCGTCACCCCAAGTGCTCGACGCCCTCAGCCGTGCCCTGCGACTGGACGACGACGGTCGTACACATCTGCACCGGCTGGCCGGGGTCGCCCCCGACCCTCTGCCGGCGGCCCGCGGGCGGGAGGCCGTCGACCCCGCCTTGCGGCAGCTGATCGACACTTACGCGCACACTCCGGCGTTCCTCCTCGACCCGGCCCTGGACATCCTGGCCGCCAACGCCCTGGCCAAGGCGCTGTTCTCGCCCTTCGAGCGCGCGGACAACCTGGCCCGCATGGTGTTCCTCGACCCGGCGGGCCGGCAGTTCTATCCCCGCTGGAACCGGACCGCCGAGGTCACGGTGGCGAATCTGCGGCAGGCCGTCGGCTCCGACCCACACGCTCCGCGGCCGGCCGAGCTGATACGGACCCTGTCCGCGGCGAGCGCGGCTTTCACCGAGCTCTGGCACTCCCACACCGTGCGCGGAAAGACCCATGACGCCAAGGAGTTCATCCACCCGGAGGTCGGCGGTCTCTCCCTCACCTACCAGGCCTTCGACGTACGCGGCGCCCCCGGCCTGCAACTGGTGATCTACCAGGCGGAACCGGGCAGCCCCAGCGCCGAGGCGCTCTCCCTGCTCGGCACGCTCAGCGCCACCGGGCGGCAGATCACCCCCGCTCGGGGAGGGGACGCCCCGAGCGGGAGCAGCCGCAGATAGTCACCCGGACCGGCCGGGAGCACTTCCGTATCGCGCCGGCCGGTACCCGGGCGTACGCCTGGCCGACACCCTTGCCGGGCAACGGAGAGCTGCGGAGCCTCAGACATGGCCAGGGACCGGTGCCGGTGGGGCGGCGCGGACGTGCATCCGCTCGCCCTGCGCACCGAAGAGGCTGAGGAACTCGACGGGGTGCGGCCCGGCGTTGGCGAAGCCGTGCGGGATGTGGGTGTCGAATTCGGCGGCCTCCCCGGAGGTGAGGACGAGGTCGTGCTCACCGAGGGCGAGCCACAGCCGGCCGGATAGGACGTAGAGCCACTCATAGCCCTCGTGTGTGCGCTGCTCAGGCCGTGTACCAGTCACCTTCTTGGCGGGGAGGATCTGCTTGTAGGCGTGCAGACCGCCGAGATGGCGGGTCAGCGGCACAAAAGTCTGCCCGTCGCGGGTGAAGGGGCGCGGATGGATACGGGGGTCGCCGGTGGCCGGTGCCCCGACCAGCTCGTCCAGCTGCACTCCGTGGGCCTTGGCCAGCGGAAGCAGAAGTTCGAGGGTCGGTTTGCGCCGGCCGGACTCCAGACGCGAGAGGGTGCTGAGCGAGATGCCGGTGACCTCGCTCAGCTGCGCCAGGGTGGCTCCACGCGCTCGCCGCAGCGCCCGCAGCCGTGGGCCGACCGCATTCAGCACGCCGGGAATGTCGTTGTCCGCCATGGCTCCATTTGCCGTCCCGGCAACAACTTTTGTCAACCCGGCCGCGGGCGGGCGTCCGCCGGCTTCGCCCTGACCTCGACCGGCTCCACGCGACGATGCACGCAGGACCGCACCGGGCAACCGGTGGCGAGGTCACCCGATTGGCGCACCACACCGACCACCCACCACTATCCGTCAGTCACTGTGGAACGGCAGGGCAATGACCTCCGCCGGCCCACTGCCGGACCAGGCAGTAAAAGTGGCCCCCACAATTCCGCGTCGGCGATAACCGGGATGGCATGGCGCCTTTCCCGGCTGACGGCCCGGTACGACCGCAGGCGTGCACCATTCATTCTTCGCAGGCGGTGAATACGCTCGTCACTTCTCACATCGGGAGCTCACTATGGAACCCGGATCTCACGTCTGGAACTGCCCATTCGACTATGCGGAGGGGCTGGAATTCGATCCGACGCTCAAGCGCCTGCTGAATGAAGAACCGGTCGCCCGTATCCGGCTGCCCCACGGAGAAGGCGAGGCATGGCTCGTCACCCGGTACGACGACGTACGCACGGTGACGACCGACCGGCGCTTCAGCCGCAGCGCCATCATCGGCCGGGACTTCCCCCGTATGACGCCCGAGCCGATCGTGCAGGACGAGGCGATCAACGTGATGGACCCGCCCGCCAGCAGCCGCTTGCGGAGCCTGGTCTCCAAGGCGTTCGCCCCGCGTCACGTGGAACGCATGCGGGCCCGCACCCAGCATGTCGTGGACGCACTGCTGGACCGGATGGCCGAGCACGGGTCTCCCGCCGACCTGATGGAGAGCCTGGCGTCCCCGCTGCCCCTGACGACGATCTGCGAGGTCCTCGACATCCCCGAGCGCGACCAGGCGCAGCTGCGCGCGCACGCCCGGACGATGATGAACGTCACCGTCGAAAACCGGGAGAGCGCCGTCCGGGCCAAGGCCGACATGCGGGCCTACTTCACGACGCTGACGGCGAAGCGGCGCCAGCACCCGGGAGACGACCTGATCAGCGCCCTGGCCACCGCTCGTGACGGGGATGAGATCCTCAACGACCAGGAACTCACCGTCATGGCCATGGTCCTGCTCATCACCGGCCAGGACACCACCACCTACGAGATCGGCAACCTCGCCTACACGCTGCTCACTCGGCCCAAGGAGCTCGCGATGCTGCGCTCCCGCCCCGAGATGCTCCCGCAGGCGATCGAGGAAATGCTGCGGTTCATCCCGTTCCGCAAGGGCGTCGGTATCCCCCGCGTCGCCACCGAGGACGTGGAGCTGAGCGGGGTGACGATCCGGGCCGGCGACATCGTGCACGTCTCCTATCTGACGGCCAACCGGGACAGCGAGAAGTTCGACCGGGCCGACGAGCTGGACCTGGAACGCGAGGGCCGTACCTCGCACATGACCTTCGGCTGGGGCGGACACCACTGTCTGGGTGCCCCGCTCGCCTCCACGGAGCTGGAAGTCGCCCTCGGAGCCCTCCTGGACCGCTTCCCGGAGCTGAGGCTGGCAAAGCCGGCCGAGGAGGTCCGCTGGAACACCACCTCGATCTGGCGCTATCCGCTGGAGTTGCCGGTCGCTTGGTAATGGTGGGTCACGGCAGCGAAATGCAGATCCCACTCGCCTGGCGTACGGTTACTATTCGGAAAGATCAATCCACCAGCACGGGGAGAGTTCATTCTTCGACGGCTGGCCCACTCATTTCCCTTCCAGGGTCGTCAACTTCGGGCCGCCGGGTCCGCCCATGGTTCCCTTGCCCCCTCCGAACGGGCGAGTTACCACGGTGGATACCTCCGGCCGAAAAGCGACTCGAATTCAGTGAAAGGAATTCCTGAGGGGGGCCACAGTCTGCAAGGAGTGCATCCCATGGCGGTTCTGTGCAAACCAGCAATCGCGGTCCCTGAATACGTCATCACCCAAGACGACACCCTCGAACTCGCGCAACGGCTGCACAAGGATCATTCGCAGCTGAGACTGATTCTGCGGCTGATAGAGAACACCGGTGTGCTCAAGCGGCATCTGATCCAGCCGATCGACAAGGTGCTCAAGCATCCAGGACTCGACGCCCGCAGCGCGGTCTACGAAGAGGAGTCCAAGGCCCGCGTCCCCGCCGTGGTCCGCAAGGCTCTCGACCAGGCCGAGGTGGAGCCGCAGCAGATCGACCTCATCGTCTACGTCTCCTGCACCGGCTTCATGATGCCGGCCCTGACCGCCTGGCTCATCAACACCCTGGGCTTCCGGTCGGAGACACGGCAGATGCCGATAGCCCAACTCGGCTGCGCCGCGGGGGGCGCCGCGATCAACCGGGCACATGACTTCTGTAGGGCGTACCCCGACGCCAACGTGCTCATCGTCGCGTGCGAGTTCTGCTCGCTGTGCTACCAGCCCACGGACCTGGGGGTGGGATCGCTGCTGTCGAACGGTCTCTTCGGTGACGCGGTCGCCGCCGCCGTGGTCCGCGGAAACGGTGGCACCGGCGTCCAGTTGGAGCGCAACAGCTCGTACCTGATCCCGAACACCGAGGACTGGATCTCCTACGCGGTACGGTCCACCGGTTTCCACTTCCAGCTGGACAAGCGCGTACCCGGCACCATGGAGCCGCTGGCCCCCGCTCTGCGCGCCGTCGCGGAGCAGCACCAATGGGACGCGGGCAAACTGGACTTCTACATCGTCCACGCGGGCGGTCCGCGCATCCTGGACGACCTGTGCCGCTTCCTCGACGTGCCCCCCGAGGCGTTCCGCTTCAGCCGGGCGACGCTGACCGAGTACGGCAACATCGCCAGCGGCGTGGTGCTCGACGCCCTGGGGCGCATGTTCGACGAAGCGTCGGCCCTCGACGGCCATCGTGGTCTGCTGGCCGGCTTCGGCCCCGGCATCACCGCCGAGATGGCACTGGGCACCTGGACCTCAACTCCTGTGACAGCGGCATGACCCGGCCCGCTCGATGCGCCCGGTGCTGAGC
>NZ_JBSHAW010000005.1:0-234400 GCF_053611685.1 Streptomyces sp. NPDC054786
GCCGACGCTCCGCGTCGACTCCCTCCTCCGCCTTGCGATCGCACGAACCAGACCCCGCTCCCTGATCCGCCCTGATCCAAACGACACGCCCTAGCTGAGTCCCTGGACCAGCACGCGCCCGCTTCCCACTTCCGATTCCTCATGCTTCAAGGATGTTTCCCATGGATGCCACCACTGTGGGCATCGGTGTGCTCATAGCCGTTGTCCTGCTCGTCGCCGTCGCTGTGCTGCTGGTCTTCTCCCGCCTGTTCCGCAAGGTGGAACAGGGCAAGGCGCTGATCGTCTCCAAGATGCGGAAGGTCGATGTGACCTTTACCGGGCAGGTCGTACTGCCGGTGCTGCACAAGGCCGAGGTGATGGACATCTCGGTGAAGGCCATCGAGATCACGCGCACCGGGCGGGACGGGCTCATCTGCCGGGACAACATCCGGGCGGACATCCGCATCTCGTTCTTCGTACGCGTCAACAAGACCGTCGAGGACGTCATCAAAGTCGCCCAGGCCGTCGGAACGCAGCGGGCCAGCGATCAGACCACGATGCAGGAGCTGTTCCACGCGAAGTTCTCGGAGGCGCTCAAGACGGTCGGCAAGCAGCTGGACTTCACCGACCTCTACACCAAGCGCGACGAACTGCGGTACCGCATCATCGAGGTCATCGGCGTCGATCTCAACGGTTACCACCTGGAGGACGCGGCGATCGACTACCTGGAGCAGACGCCGCTGAGCCAGCTCGATCCGCACAACGTCCTCGACGCCCAGGGCATTCGGAAGATCACCGAGCTGACGACGGTGGAGCACGTGCGCACCAACGAGTACCAGCGCACCGAGGAGAAGGAGATCACCCGGCAGAACGTCGACGCCCGGGAAGCCATCCTGGAGCTGGAACGCCGGCAGGCCGACGCCGAGATCAAGCAGAAGCGGGAGATCGACACCTCACGGGCCCGTGAGGAGGCCGAGACGGCGCGGGTGGTGGAGGAGGAGCGGCTGCGGGCGCAGGGTGCCTTCCTGCGTACCGAGGAGCAACTGGGCGTGCAGCGCGAGAATCAGACGCGCGAGGTGGCGGTTGCCGCGAAGAACCGCGAGCGGGTCATCGCTGTCGAGAGCGAGCGCATCGAGAAGGACCGTCTCCTGGAGGTCATCGCCCGGGAACGGGAGACGCAACTGACGCGGATCTCCGCCGAGAAAGAGGTCGAGGCGGAGAAGCGGGAGATCGCAGAGGTCATCCGGGAGCGCGTCGCAGTGGACCGTACGGTCGCCGAGCAGGAGGAGTCGATCAAGAAGCTGCGCGCCGTGGAGGAGGCGGAACGGGGCCGGCAGGCCGTCATCATCGCCGCTGAGGCACAGGCGCAGGAGAAGCTGGTCAAGGACATCAAGGCCGCCGAGGCCGCCGAGCAGGCCGCCACCCACCGGGCGGCGGAGGTACTGACGCTGGCCGAGGCAAGGCTGAAGTCCGCGGACTTCGACGCGCGGGCCAAGGTGCGGCTCGCCGAGGGCGTCCAGGCTGAGTTGGCGGCGGAAGGACTCGCGGCCGTACAGGTCCGCGACAAGGAGGCCGAGGTCATCGAGAAGGCCGGCCGCGCCGAGGCGGAGGCCACCGAGGCACGGCTGCGTGCCGAGGCCGAAGGCGTACGGGTGAAGGCCCTCGCCGAGGCGGTAGCGATCGGCGAGAAGCTCAAGGCCGAGGCGGAGGGCCTCACCGAGAAGGCGCGCGCGATGGCCGCTCTTGACGAGGCATCCCGCGGTCACGAGGAGTACCGGCTGCGGATCCAGGCGGAGAAGGAGATCCGGCTGGCCGGCCTCGACGTCCAGCGCCAGGTCGCCGAGGCACAGGCCACGGTGATCGCGACCGGGCTGGAGAACGCCGACATCAATATCGTCGGCGGAGAGTCGGTCTTCTTCGACCGGCTGGTGTCGTCCATCGCGCTCGGCAAGGGCGTCGACGGTTTCGTCCAGCACTCCGAGACCGCACAGGCCCTGGCCAAGCCCTGGCTGGACGGCTCGGCGAGCTTCACCGACGACCTGAGCCGGATCCTCAGCTCGGTGTCGGCCTCCGATGTCCAGAATCTGACCGTCTCCGCACTGCTGATGAAGCTGATGAAGAAAGGCGACGGCGCCAACGCCGGGCAACTGCGGCAACTGATCGACAAGGCCGGTGAACTGGGCCTGGCCGACTTGCCGCTCACCACCCTCGGCGCAGCCCTCAGCACCAACGGCACCATCAAGGCTTGATCACCCGCGTCGACCGGAGCTGCCGCACAGGGGACGGCAGCTCCGGTCCGCACCTTCGCGAAGGGAACCGCACCCCATGTCAACCGGGGCAACCGGCATGGACACCGGTACGTACGAGGTCCTGCGTGAGCGGCTCGCCGCGCAGGCCGCCGAACTCGCCCGCCGCGCCGATGAACTCAACATCCGCCGCACAGCGGAGTTCGGCTCGACGCGGCTCGAACTCACCGGCACTGAGCGGCTGCGGACCGAGCACACCTGCCTGCCCCGCGACATCGTCCCCATCGGCGATGCCCTGCTCTTGGGATACGGCGCTCTTCCCGGAGCCACGTCCGGCAACGCTGTGGGCGAAGTCTTCGCGCTGTACGACCGTGACCTGCACCGGCTCGGCGAGGACGCGGTTCCCGGGCTCCTCGACGATCCCGGCTTCGTACGGGAATTCGCCGCCCTCCACCGCTACTACCGCGATACCCGGCTCCTTCAGCTGCGCCGGACCGAGGGCAGGCTGCTCGCCGTCTTCCGGACCGGCGAGAAGAGCGACGACATCCGGGTGCTGCGCTGGTCCGTGTCCGACGACGGCAGGATCTCCTTCCTCGATGCCCGCGGGGAGCACGATCACGTCCTTCCTGCCGCGCACGACTTCGAGTGGACCGAGGCGACCCGCGAGGACCACATTCCCGGCCGCCACCCGCACCTCTCCGTCAGGGGCGAGATCTTCGTCGCGACGGACGGCGGAACCCTCACCGTCAAGACAGAGAACGACACCGGAACCGGCGAGGGCATCTACACCGAACCGGTCGACGAGCCGCTGCAGTCCCTCGCCGACGCGGAGGTCGCCCATGCGCGCGTGGGCGACCTCCTTCTGCTGCGGATCCGCCCCTACAAGGAATCCGCCCACCGCCACCTCGTCTTCCACACCCTCACCAAAACGGTGGTGCGCCTGGACGGCATCGGGCAGGCGTGCCGCCGCCTGCCCGAGGGCCAGGGGATCGTCTTCCCGGGCGGCTACTGCCTGTCCTCCGGCGCGTACAAGATCTTCGACGCGGACACCACCGGCCTGGAGTTCGAGCACGCGGTGCGCTCGCCCAACGGAGAGGACCTGCTCTTCACCTTCCACGCACGAGCCGGGGGCCGCAGCCTGCTGCTGCCCTACAATGTCATCCGCAAGGAGGTCGCCACCCCGCTGTTCTGCCTCGGCTGGGCGCTGTTCGACGACGGCACGCTGATGGTGCTGCAGCGCGGTGCCGGCGACGAACCGGGCCGGGTCCACCCGCTCCAGCTCTGGCGCTCTCCCTATGTCTCCGACACCTACGCCGCCGCCCGGCCCGTCGGCAGCGGACCGCTGGCCCGTGTGGGTAACGCCGACCTCGTACGGGGCCTCTCCGACTGCCTCTCCCTCACGCGTGCCGTTGCCGAGACCACCCCGACGACCGAGGTGTACAAGGCGCTGGCAGCCGGCTGTGTCCGCACCGCCGATGCGCACCACTGGCTCGGCGACGACGAACTGGGCGAGCTGCGCGCGCCGCTGGACGCCATGCGGAAGACCGCCGAGCAGGTGCTGAGCGAGTTCGAGACCGTCCAGGTGCTGACCCGGCAGGCCGCCGACGCGCTCGGCGAGGCAGCGGCCCGGATCGCGTCGGTGGTGCGCCGTCTGCGTGGCGAGACCCCCCGCAGCGCCGGCGCCTGGGTGACGGGGCTGACCGAACTGCGGCAGGCCCAGGGCCATCTGCTCACCCTCAAGGACCAGAGGTACGCGGACACCACCCGTATCGACGAACTCGCCGCCGACGTCGAGACGGACCTGGCGACATTCGGCCGACGTGCACTTGCCTTCCTGGCCCGCGAGGATGCCTTCACCGACCACCACCAGGACACGGAGCGGCTCGTAGCGGACGCGGAGTCGATCACCACGGTCGCCGAGGCAGCACCGGTCGGGGCCCACCTCGACGAGCTGGCCGACGGGCTCCGGACCGTCACCGAGGTCGTCGCCGGTCTCGACATCGGAGATGCCACGGTCCGCACGTCCGTCCTGGGGCGCATCGCGGAAGTACTGGGCGGCGCGAACCGCGCCCGCGCCACGCTCGACGCCCGCCGCCGCGAACTCGCCGACCACGAAGGACGCGCCGAGTTCGCCGCCGAGTTCGCCCTGCTGGGGCAGGCGGCCACCGGCGCGCTCGCCGTCGCTGACACCCCGGCGGCGTGCGACGAACAACTGGCCCGCCTGCTCGTACGGCTGGAGGACCTGGAGTCCCGGTTCGCGGAGTTCGACGACTTCCTCGGTGAGCTGACGGACAAGCGCACCGAGGTCTACGAAGCCTTCTCCGCCCGCAAGCAGACCCTCGCCGACGCCCGCTCCCGCCGCGCCGAGCAGCTCGCCACCGCGGCGGCCCGGATCATGGAGACCCTCGCGCGCCGGGCCGCCACCCTCGCCGACGCCGACGCTGTCGCCACGTACTTCGCCTCCGACCCATTGGTGAACAAGGTCCGCCGCATTGCGGAGCAATTGCGCGAACTTGGTGATCAGGTACGGGCGGAGGAGCTGGAGGGGCGCCTGAAGGCCGCCCGCCAGGACGCGTCCCGTGCCCTGCGCGACCGCACCGACCTCTATGCCGATGACGGCCGGACCATCCGCCTGGGCCGCCACCGCTTCGCCGTCAACACGCAGCCCCTCGACCTCACGCTCGTCCCCCAGGGCGACGGCCTTGCCTTCGCCCTGGCCGGCACCGACTACCGCTCACCGGTCACCGACCCGGACTTCGCCGCTACCCGCCCGTACTGGAACCGGCTCCTGCCCTCAGAGTCGCCCGCGGTCTACCGCGCCGAACACCTCGCCGCCCGCCTGCTCGACGCACACGGCCCGGCAGCCCTTGCCGGGTCCGACCTCGCCGCCCTCGTACGGCAGGCCGCCGAGGAGGCGTACGACGAGGGCTACGAACGCGGCATCCACGACCACGACGCAACCGCGATCCTGGCCGCGCTGCTCCGCCTGCACGCCGGCGCCGGCTTGCTGCGCCACCGGCCCGCCGCCCGTGCTGCCGCCCAGCTGTACTGGGCGCACGGGACGACCGCCGAAGCCCGCGAAGCCTGGACCCGGCGGGCCAGGTCGCTCGCCCGCGCCCGGGAGACATTCGGCCCGACCTCGGCGATCGCCGAACTCCAGGCGGAGTTCGCCGGCGCGATCGGCCGGGACGAGGCAGCGTCCGCTGCCGCGTACCTCTTCGAGGAGCTGACCCGCGGACCGGACGGCTTCGTCCTCAGCACCGGCACCCGTACGCTGCTCGACACCTTCCGCCGCACCGTCGGCACACCGGCGTACGACGAGGACCTGTCCGCCCTCGACGACCTCGCCGCGCGCCGTCAGCTGGTCGAGGCGTGGCTGTCCTCCTACGCCGTCGCCACCGCCACGACCGCCGGAGACCTGGCCGAGGCCGTGGCCGCGGAGCTGTGCCCGGACCTGACGCGCTACGAGTCCGACGCACCGCTGACCGAGATCGTCGAAGGGCTGCTCGGCACCCACCCCCGGATCACCGGCCGCGCGCTCACGGTCCGGATCGACGAACTGCTCGCCCGCACCCGTGACTTCCGCGCCCTCGATGTCCCCGGTCACCGCGCCTACCAGCGGCAGCGCACCGCCCTGGTGGCCGCCGAGCGCTCCCGGCTCCACCTGGACACCTACCGGCCCCGCGTGATGTCGTCCTTCGTCCGCAACCGGCTCATCGACGAGGTCTATCTCCCCCTCATCGGCGACAACCTCGCCAAACAGCTCGGCACCACGGGCGAGGCCAAACGCACCGACACCGGTGGACTGCTGCTGCTCATCTCCCCGCCCGGATACGGCAAGACGACGCTGATGGAGTACGTCGCCGACCGGCTCGGCCTCGTCCTGGTCAAGGTGAGCGGCCCGGCACTGGGGCACGCCGCCACCTCCCTGGACCCGGCCGACGCCCCGAACGCCACCGCCCGCCAGGAGATCGAAAAGATCAACTTCGCCCTCGCGGCGGGCAACAACACCCTCCTCTACCTGGACGACATCCAGCACATCTCACCCGAGCTGCTCCAGAAGTTCATCCCGCTGTGCGACGCCACCCGCCGCATCGACGGCGTCCAGGACGGCGAGCCCCGCACCCACGACCTGCGGGGCAAGCGTTTTGCGGTCTGCATGGCCGGCAACCCCTACACCGAGTCGGGCGGCCGCTTCCGGGTTCCCGACATGCTGGCCAACCGCGCCGACGTCTGGAACCTGGGCGATGTACTGACCGGCAAGGAGGAGGTCTTCGCACTCAGCTTCATCGAGAACACCCTCACCGCCAACCCGGTCCTGGCTCCGCTCGCCGGCCGCGACCGCGCCGACCTCGACCTCCTCATCCGCCTCGCCGTCAACGACCCCACGGCCCGTGCCGATCAGCTCACCCGCCCCTGCGTCCCCGCCGAGCTGGACCGGATCACGGCCGTGCTGCGGCACCTGCTCGCCGCCCGCGCCACCGTCCTGGCGGTCAACGACGCCTACATCGCCTCCGCCGCACAGACCGACGCCACCCGCACCGAACCGCCCTTCCAGCTCCAGGGCTCCTACCGCAACATGGCCAAGATCGCCCAGCGCATCCAGCCGGTCATGAACGACGCGGAACTGGCGGCCGTCATCGACGACCACTACACCGCCGAAGCCCAGACCCTCACCAGCGGGGCCGAGGCCAACCTGCTGAAGCTGGCCGAACTGCGCGACACCCTCACCCCCGAACAGGCCATGCGCTGGGCAGCGCTGAAGTCCGCCTACGTCCGCACCCAGAAGCCCGGCGGCACGGAGAACGAACCCGCCGGCCTCCCCCAAGCTCTCGGCTTCGCTCGAGCAGGGGGGACCCCCACCGCCGCCGCCCTCGGCCTCCTCTCCGAACGGATCGCCGCCGTCGAGTCGGCCCTCACGCACGCGGCCGATCCCCGCCACCTCATGGCCGAGTCCAGCGCCCGGCATGCGCCCGGGGGGCACCCCGAGTGAGTGCACGCCCTTGCGGGGGTGGCCCGGCCGATGTCATGGCGGCAACCGCTCCGCCTTGCCGTCGTGTCCGGTCCCACCGGTTGTAGGGTGCCCAGTGCGGTCCCGGCGCCGCTCCCATGACGCCGAAGGCCGGTACCTCAGGGCGAGACAGGAGCCGATCGTGCGGGCACGTGACCTGGCGGTGCAATACGAGACAGTCGGCCTCGACAGCGAGGCTCTGGACGCGGCCCGGCTGATGGCCGAACACCGGCTGCCCGGCCTGCTGGTGGTGGATGAGAAGGGCGCACCGGCGGCGGTCCTCCCGGCCTCCCAGATGATCAAAGTACTGGTGCCCGGTTATGTCGTGGAGGACCCGGCCCTCGCGGCGGTGGTGGACGAGCGCCACGCCGACCGGCTGTGTCAGGCGCTGTCCGGACGCACCGTACGGGACTGCCTGTCGAGGACGGCACCCACACCACCCGTCGCGGCACCCGACGACACGGCGCTGGAGGTTGCGGCACTGATGGCCCAGGCCCGCAGCCCGCTCGTGGCGGTCGTGGACAAGGGCAGGACCGGCGTACGGCTGCTCGGTGTGATCACCGCCTCCCATCTGCTGGAGCGGCTCCTGCTCGCCGCCTCCTGACGGGCGACCGGAAGCGCCGCGGGGCGCCCCTTCGCACCCGCCGACGGTGCGCCGCAGCCACGGCCCGCCGACGGCGCATCCGGTGCCCGGCTGGGCCAGTGGGTCCTGTAGTTGCCGGAGCCCGGCAACGTTCCGACCCCCAGGGTGCCCGTTAGTAATCTGTCAAAGAAGCATCAAGAATCGGTAAGCTTCCGCACGGTGTGCCGGGAAGTCTGGTCGGCGAGCAGGGGATCACTCTCTCTTCCGATCGGGGGCTCACGACATGGTGCTCGTGGTGGTGTTCGGCGCCGCGCTTTTGGCGGCGGTGTTGTTGTCGGGACTGGCGGCGCGGACGGTGCTCTCCACGTCCTTGCTCTTCCTCGTCGGTGGCGCTCTCGTCAGCGATGGCTTTCTCGGGCTGATCCACATCACGCCCGACAGCGAGATCGTGTCCGTCACGGCCGACCTCGCGCTCTTCGCGGTGCTGTTCACCGACGGCATGCACGTCTCGCTGCCCAAGCTCCGGGCCAACTGGAAGAACCCCGCCCGTGCACTGGGCCTGGGCATGCCGCTTGCTTTCGTCTTCATGGCACTGATCACCCACTACCTTGCGGGACTGGACTGGACGACGTCCTTCCTGGTGGGAGCGGTTCTCGCACCCACCGACCCGGTGTTCGCCTCGGCGATCGTCGGGCGGAGCGAGGTCCCGGCCAAACTGCGGCAGCTGCTGAACGTGGAGAGTGGCATCAACGACGGCCTCGCCCTCCCCGTCGTACTCGTCCTCATCGCCGCTGCGGGCCCCACGGCCGACCGCGCGGAGGCGTCGCTCGTCGGCATCACGCTGGAGCTGGCGCTCGGCCTGGCCGTCGGGATCGCGCTGCCACTGGTCGCGGGCGGGCTCGTACGCTTCCGGCTGCTGGGTGTCGAGCCGAAGCTCCAGCCCTTGCTGCCACTGGCCACCGGGATCATCCTCTACGCGACCTGCCACCTGACCCACGCCAATCCCTACCTGGGCGCGTTCTCGGCCGGCGCGGTCCTGGCGCACGTCTCGCCCGAGGCGAAACAGTCCTTCCAGCCGCTCGGTGAGGCCCTGGCGGAGCTGGCGAAGTTCGCGGCACTGCTCGTCTTCGGCGCGCTGCTGACTCCGCAGCTGTTCGGTGCCCTGTCGTGGGGCGGTTACCTGGCCGTGATTCTGGCGATCGTCCTCATCCGGCCCGCCTCGCTGCTTATCTCGCTGCTCGGTACGCGCTTCCCCCGCCGGGAGAAGCTGGTCGCGGCGTGGTTCGGCCCGAAGGGTTTCGCGTCGGTGGTGTACGGCCTGTTGGTGCTCCAGTCCGGCATCCCCCAGGCAGAGAAGGCATTCACGCTCATCGCGGTGTGCATCGCCTTCTCGATCGTCGCCCACAGCTCCACGGACGTCCCGATCGCCCGTGCCTTCCATGTCGACGATCTGGCCGGAACCCCGGCCTCGCAGGAGCAGGCAGCTGCGCACCCGAACACGCTCACCAAGGAGAACCAGGTCGGCGCGCCCGGCTGAGGGACAAACGCCCGGCTGAGGACACTCAGCCGGAACCTTTCATCGGAGGATCGTGAACAACTGGCACAGCTGGGCCGCCATCGTCGTGTTCGTCGGCGCCTACGCCCTGATCATCAGCGAGAAGATCCACCGCGTCGCCGTGGCCCTCGGCGGCGCGGGACTGATGCTGGCGATCGGGGCGACCGACGACGCGTCGGCGTTCTACTCCGCGGAGTCCGGCATCGACTGGAACGTCATCTTCCTGCTCATGGGCATGATGATGATCGTCGGCGTCCTGAAGAAGACCGGCCTCTTCGAGTACCTGGCGATCTGGTCGGTCAAACGCGCCCGTGCCCAACCCTTCCGAGTCATGGCCATGCTCATCGTCATCACGGCAGCGGCCTCGGCACTCCTCGACAACGTCACCACCGTGCTGCTGATCGCTCCCGTCACGCTGCTCGTGTGCGAGCGTCTGGCGCTGCCCGCCGCGCCGTTCCTCATCGCCGAGGTCCTGGCCTCCAACATCGGCGGCACAGCGACTCTGGTCGGCGACCCGCCCAACATCATCATCGCCAGCCGAGCCGGCCTCACCTTCAACGACTTCCTCGTCCACCTCGCACCCCTCTCGGCGATCCTGGTCGTCGTCCTCGTCGCCCTGTGCCGAGTCATGTTCCGCAAGACCTTCGTCTACGACGAGGACCGGGCCGCCGAGATCATGGCGCTGGAGGAGCGCGAAGCCATCAAGGACCCGCGCCTGCTGATCCAAGGCCTGATCGTGCTCGCCCTTGTGGTGGCCGGCTTCGTCCTGCACCCGGTCCTGCACTACGCCCCCAGCATCGTTGCCCTGCTCGGCGCCGGCCTGCTCGTCGCTGTCTCCTCCGCCGAGACCAGTGACGTACTGGCCGAAGTGGAGTGGCCCACCCTGGCCTTCTTCGCCGGACTCTTCGTCATGATCGGTGGCCTGATCGACACCGGCGTCATCAACGAGATTTCCAAGGGGCTGGCCCACGTCACCGGCTCCAACGAGCTCGGCGGATCCCTCATACTGCTGAGCGCCTCCGCGGTCCTCTCCGGCGTCGTCGACAACATCCCGTACGTCGCGACCATGGCCCCCATCACCAGCGACCTCGTCCACAACATGGGCGGCGGAAACGACCACGTCATGTGGTGGGCTCTTGCGCTCGGCGCGGACCTCGGCGGCAATGCCACTGCGATCGGTGCCTCGGCCAACGTCGTCGTCCTCGGCATCGCGGAACGCAACCGGCAGCCCATCTCCTTCTGGCAGTTCACCAAGTACGGCCTGATCGTCACCGCAGTGACGGTCGCGCTGTCCCTCGTCTACGTGTGGCTGCGCTACTTCGCTCTCGCCTGATGCGGCTCGGCCGGCCATGGGTCCATGTGCGCCGCGGCCGGGCTCTCGGCCTGAGACGTGTCGCCCACACCGGGTTCGAGGCCGACATGTCGACCGGGGAGCATTCGTCGAGGTGTGGGCCACTCGTGGCCGTTGAGCGCGCGAGGTGACGCTGGGACGCCTCTCCGGGCAGGAGGCGCGGCGGAAGGTCACTTGGGGATGGTCGAGGCGACGTCGTCGAGGGTGGCGTCGGTGACCAGGCCGGTGTCCTCCAGCACGTCCATGTGGTCCTGGACGGTGTTGTTGGTCTGTGTGGCCAGTCGCCGGATCATAGTGTTCTTGGTCGTGGCGCGGACCTCGCCGATGGTGATGAAGATCTTGCCGTGGGAGGCGCGCAGCAGGTCCACGAAGAGCTGGTCGAACGCCCGGCCCCGGGCGTTTTTCAGCTGGTCCACCCAGCCCTGTTGTTCGGCGGTGGCCTGGTCGGGGATGGGCACGCTCAGCGCCTCGGAGTCCTCCCGGGCCAGCTCGTCGAGCTTGCTGTGCCCTTCGAGCAGGTGCATCCCGGCGCGCTTGATGGCTTCGCTCGATGCATGCGTCTGGGCGAGCCGGCCCGCCGGCATCTCCCATAGCCCGGCCTGCCGGACCTTGGTGAGGAAGGTCTTGTCCAGCGCACCGAGCGCGCCCGCACTGCCTTTCTGAGGCCCGTTCAGGGCGGCATTCGCGGCAGGGAGATCGGCGGAGACGGACTCGTCGGCGGAGCTGTTCCGCTGCCAGAGCCACACGGAAACGGCAGCGATGACGGTGGTGAGGGCGAGTGCGGCGGCTATGAAGCGGCCGCGGTTCGAGGTGGGGCGGGGGTTTCGCGCGTGAGATTTCATCGTGCCTCCTGGCTTGCGCGTGACCGATCGCCGGCGGGCGTGGCCGTCCCGGCGACGGTGGGCGTCGCCACGCTAACCTTTGCACTAGGCAAGGAACCGGATTGAGCGACGATGCTCAAATCCGGCCAACGGGCGGTTCTCGTGGGCTACGATCTCGCCCTTCGTGCCGTGGGCATGGATCCTGGCCGTGCCGGGCGGATTCCATGGCCGGCAGGCTTCAGGGCTTCCGGTTGCCGGGTTCCGTGGCGGCTGATGCGGACTCCCCGGCGAGGACCGCACCGCGGTTGGGGTTGGTATCGGACGGCCCGGGGGCCTTCAAGGCTCCGCGCCGGACGTGGAGTTGCCAGGCGGCGTTGGGAACGAACCACCGGGCGGTCTCTCGAACGGTGCGTTGTCTCTCGGTGATCACCGGTTGCCAGATCTGTTCGTAGCGGCGCAGGGCGGCTTCGACCGAGTCGCTGCGGTGGAGTTGGTCGGCCAGGATGCAGGCGCCGGCCATGCCGAGGGAGGCACCTTGTCCGGCGAGGAGGGAGACGGCCTGGCAGGCGTCGCCCAAGAGCGTGACCCGGCCCCGGCTCCATTGCGGCAGTTCGATCTGCGCCACCTGGTCGTAGGAGATGTGGTCGGCCGACGGGCACCGTTCCAACGCGCGGGGGGTGACCCAGCCGAGCCCGGAGTACTCCCGCAGGAGCGCGGTCCGCACATCGCTCGGCAAGGTGGGGTCGGGGGTGCGGTGCACGGCGAAGGCTGCGACCTTGCCGTTGCGCAGCCCGTGGAAGCCCATCTGGCGTCCGAGGGTGTCGGTGAGACAGATCCGGTTCCGAAGCCGGGCGTGGACTTCCGGCGCGTCGAAGACGAACGCGGCGGTGTGGAAGCCGAGGTAGCGCAGGTAGCGTGCCTCGTCCCCGTGGATCATGAAGCGAACGGTGGAGTGGAGACCGTCGGCCCCGACCAGCAGGTCGGCGTCGACGGTGCTGTGGTCGGTGAGGGCCACCGAGACGCCGGTGACGTCATTGTCGATATGTACGAGGCCGGTGGCGAAGCGCAGGTCCACGCGACGGGAAAGGCTCTCCCGCAGGGCGTGTTCGAGGTCGGGGCGCATCAGACTCGGCAGCTGCCCTCCTGTTGGCCTGCCGGACTGGGCATATGTCAGCCGGGCGCGGGTCTGTCCGTTGTGGTCGACGGAGACGGCTTCACGGACCGGGTAGGTGAGTTGCTGCAGCCGGGGCAGGAGGCCCATGGCGCCGGCGGCGTCGTGGACGGGGCCGGCTAAGTCGAGCAGGTAGCCCTGGGCGCGGGGGCCGGGCGCCTTCTCCAGCACCACGACCTCCCAGCCGAGGGTGTCCAGGCGCTGGGCGAGTGCGAGGCCGGCGATTCCGGCCCCGCAGATGACTGCCTTCATGTGGCACGGCCTTTGCATGGTGGATGTCGGCGACGGCGCCGGTGTGCTGTCGGAGCTGGTGTGTCTCCTTGTTGCGTGGGGGAGCGGTGCCGTCAGGAGGCGATGGGTGTGTGGAGTGCACGCAGGGCGCTCTGGTGGGTGAGCCAGCCGACCAGCCGGTCCCTTCCGGGTGCGAGGACGGGCAGGCCGGTCCCGGGCGCGGCGACGAGGGCGTGCAGCGCCGTGGACAGCGGCATGTCGGTGGTGAGGGGAGCGGTCGGTTCGGCGAGGTCGCCCGCGAGGGCCGGGGCTTCGAAGTCGCCGCCGGGGCGTTCGGCGAGCACTTCGGCCACGGACCGGGCGGTCAGCGTGCCCAGGTAGCGCCCCTCGGTGTCCAGCACCGGCAGTGCTCCGTGCTCGGACCGGACCAACAGGTCTCCCGCTTCCGCGAGTTCGGTGGCATCCGGCAAGGGAGCGGGGAGCGGCTCCATGACCTCCTCCACGGTCTGCGAGCCGATCCTGGCTCCGGGCGCGGGTGCGTTCAGGTCGATGCCGCGGCGGCGGAGCTTGAGGGTGTAGACGGTGTCGTGGGAGAGCAGTCGGCTGGTGAGGGTGGCCAGGACGATGGCGAGCATCAGCGGCAGGATGA
Organism: Streptomyces sp. NPDC054786; assembly: GCF_053611685.1. Classification (NCBI taxonomy): domain Bacteria; kingdom Bacillati; phylum Actinomycetota; class Actinomycetes; order Kitasatosporales; family Streptomycetaceae; genus Streptomyces; species Streptomyces sp. NPDC054786. The sequence continues at coordinate 13,598 of NZ_JBSHAW010000005.1, forward strand.
TCGAGTACTGGCCGGTGAGCTCGAAGAGGATGACGACGGCGGTGATGGGGGCCCGTGAGGCTCCGGCGAAGACGGCGCCCATGCCGACCAGCGCGTAGGCGCCGACGGCACCCGCGGTGCCGGGCATCAGCTGGTGGGTGGTGGCCCCGTACGCGGCGCCGAGCATGGCGCCGATGAAGAGGCTGGGGGCGAAGACGCCGCCGGAGCCGCCGATGCCGATGGTCAGGCTGGTGGCGAGGATCTTGCCGACGAGCAGGAGCAGCAGGAAGCCGGCGATGTACCCGCCGTGGGCCGCCTTCTCCAGTACGGGGTAGCCCACGCCGTACATCTCGGGCAGCATCAGCAGGACCACGCCGAGCAGCAGGCCGCCGACGGCGGGGCGGAGCCATTCGGGGCCGCGCCAGGCCCAGTCGCAGGCGTCCTCGATCCAGTACAGGATGCGGGTGAAGCCGACTCCCACGACGCCCGCGAGTACACCGAGAACGGCGAACAGTCCGTACTGGCCGAGGTGTTCGACATGGAACGGTGGCAGCGTGAGGAAGGCGGTGTCGCCGAAGGCGGCTCGGCCGATCACACTCGCGGTGACGCTGGCCAGGACGGTGGCGCCGAACGCCTCGATGCTGAAGGCGCCGAGTATGAGCTCCATGGAGAAGAACACGCCGGCGAGCGGGGCGTTGAAGGTGGCGGCTATACCGCCGGCGGCCCCGCAGGCGACCAGCAGCCGCATCCGGTCCTCGGAGACCTTGACCACACGGCCCAGGGTCGAGCCGAGGGCGGAGCCGATCTGGACGATGGGGCCCTCACGGCCGACCGAGCCGCCCGAGCCGATGCACAGCGCCGAGGCGAGCGCCTTGACGACGGAGACCTGGGGGTTGATCCGGCCACCGCGCTGGGCGACCGCCAGCATCACCTCCGGTACGCCGTGGCCGCGTGCCTCCTTGGCGAACCTGTCGACCAACGGCCCGTACAGCAGACCGCCGACGACGGGCGCCAGCACGACGAAGAACGGCCCCAGCCACGGCACATGCGGATTCGCTTCCCGGCCGGCGCCCGCGTAGTCGGCATGACCGGAGAAGAGGTGGGTGAAGGTCACGATCAGCCAGCGGAAGGCGATCGAGCCGAGGCCGGCTCCCGCACCTACCGCCACCGCGAGCGCCAGTAGTCCCCACGGAGCGTTACGCACTCGCGCCACCGGTGAGGGGGGCCGAGTCTCGACCACTGTCCCGCGGTTACCGGTGCCGACGGCATCCGTTGTGCCTGTCCCGCTCATATCGTCCTCTCGTCTCACTGATGGGGCGCCTGTTTGCATTATGCAAAAGTTGTCAAGCGGCACTTTCAGTGGGGCGGGGGGCGCAGGAGGGGCAGGGGAGAGGTCTGCGGGGTGCGAGGGTGCAGGGGGCCGTCTCGGAGGGCTCCTGCGGTTCATGCGAGGCGATCAGGCGACGCGTCGAGGCGGACGAACGGGATGCGCCGTCCCGCCTGGCGGTAGGCGCCTTCGCTGCCGTCCACCTCGAACCCCATGAAGGAACACAGCCGGCGAGCCAGTCGCGGGTGCTCCGGGGCGTAGCGGGCCATGATGGCGCCGCCGTCCTCGGGGGAGAGGAAGGAGGCCGTGGCGGTGTAGCGACGGTTGCCGCACCGGACCGTTGTCCGAGGGGAGTGGCGCAGGTTCTGGTACCAGGCCGACGCCGGGCCGAAGCCGGAGGCGACGGTCCAACTGAGTCTGTCGCCGTCCCGCTCGTGTGCGACCACTTCCAGGACCACCTGGCGACGGAGTCCGGTGAGCCGCCCGGTGTGGTTCAAAAGCAGCAGTCGCTTGCCGAGCAGCGGGCCGAGTCCTGCCCGGTAGAGGCGGATGGGCAGGCGGGCCACGAAGCGTCGCCATCCGGTGGGGAGAGGTGGGCGTTCAAGGGTCGAGAAGTGATGCGTCATGGGTCTCCTTCCGGCCGGGGGTCGCGGCCCTGTGCGTGGAGTGGGTCGAGACGCCGGGAATGGATTTTCGCCAGTGCAACAGTTGCATAGTCTAAAATGTGTTCCCAGGGCGCAAGGCATGGGGTTCCGGAGTGTCGTCGCACTGTCGCCGGGCGCGCCGCGGTTCCCGGGGGCGGTCACTTCATGCCTGCGGACGGTGGTTGACGAAGACGCGCAGCACGTTCGAAGGCGGCTGACGGCCGCTCGAAGGCAGTCTGTGGACGAGGTCGCGTGCCGGAGCGGAACTGACCGAGCGTTGTCCTGTCAGCACGCTGGGATTGCCTTGGGTCGTGTGGTGGACGGTGGTCGCGTGCACTGTGGGTGTCCCGACGGGGTCACTCCTGCCGCCGGACGGTAGAAAGGGGGCATGGCCGAGAGCGGAGCCCCCACGAGGGGCGTTGACGATGTGGATGCGGTGACCCGAGCGGTGCTCACGGCGTCAAGACTGCTGGTCGCGGTGTCCGCGCGGTCACTCGGCGAGGTCGAGGAACGGGTGACGCTTCCCCAGTTCCGGATGCTGGTGGTGCTCTCCACGCGAGGGGCCACCAAGCTGGTCGCGCTCGCCGAGCTGCTCCAGGTCGCTCCCTCGACCGCGATGCGCATGGTGGACCGGCTCATCGTCGCCGGTCTGGCGGATCGGCAGGCAAACCCCGACAACCGGCGCGAGACACTGCTCCAGCTCACCGACGAGGGCCGGCGAACGGTCGAGGACGTCACCGCCCGCCGGCGCGCGGAGATCAGTACCATCGTCGAACGTCTCGCTCCCGAGCAGCGAACCGCGCTCATCGAAGCGCTCGACGCCTTCAACGAAGCGGGCGGCGAGCCGCCTGTGGATGCCCTGGAACTCCACCCCCTGGGGTGGGCCGACGCCGTGCCTGACCGCCGTAGCTGAGCGTCCGTGTGAACAGGGCGGCGCGGCCGGCGGAACTCACATCGGGGCGCTTGGCTCCCAGACGTGCGCCCATCCGGCGCGTGGAGATCATCCATGTCGCCCTCGGTTCGACCGTGGTCTCCGTAGTGGAGCCACTTCGCGAGCGACCCAGACCTTCATCTGCCGCACCGCCGTGAGCGGCCGACTGCGCGACGGCTCCAAGGGCGCTTCGTGCACGCCCCATTGGCGTGCCGGGCGAGGAGAGTTGGCATCTACAGGAGTCGGCCGCGTTCTGAGACATCGGCGATCGGTTCGCGCTTCCGACCATCACGTCGGCGATCTCGTCGACGCAGGGGAGGCGTCGGCCGAAGCATTCAGCGCGCTCGGTCGAGCGGCGGAGGCCGCTGCAGCCGTAGCGGAAACCGTCGACCGATGCGCGGCGGGCGGCCTTTCCCCGGCACGCGCCGCGGTGCTCGTGGCGCGTCGAGGGTCTGCTGCACGGCGGTCGTCACGCTGACCGCCTCAGATGGGGAACCTGCCACGGGGCGCAGGCGGCGTGGAGAGGGTTGTGGACCAGGGCGTGGATGACGAGGCCGGCGCCGGCGGCTTGCACGCCGAGGTCCCACAGGCGCTCACCGCCGGCGGAACTGGGGACCGTAGGTGCCTGGGCGGTTGGGGAGGTCGATCTCCATCAGCTCCACGGCAGGGTGCTCCAACCCGCGCATGGCGTGGACAGCCAGGCGCAAGGTGTGAGGGTCGCCTTCGCCCCAGGCTCTGTCGAGGGTGTTCAGCACGGCGCTGTAGGCGGCATCGAAATGATCAAGGAGCCGACGTGCCCGGGCAGGCGGGTGCGGCCAGCCGCCACGTGGGACTCGGGCCATGGGGCGAGCGTCGGGGAAGGGCACGGGCGCGCCGGTGAACTGCCAGCCGTTCTCCGTCTCGCGCAGCCGCCGCCCGTGATAGATCTCGCCGAAGGCGTAGTAGTGCGCTGGGTGATCGTCCTCGAACGAATCGGCAGGCGAGCTGGCGGTGCCCTCGCCTTGCTCCTTGATGATCTCGATGCATTGCTCCACACCATCAAGACTGTCGACGGGCTTCAGTACGTCGGATCCGATGCGTTCGGACAGCTGCCCCCGCCTCGACAGCTCTGGTCTCGTGGCCCGGAACGTCTTGAGCAGGTCGCTGTAGAACGCGCCGACGCTGGGCGGCTGGTCGGTGCTCAGGGTGAGCGGGCCTTCCGGGGCTTCGATAGCCATCATCACGTCGTGGACGAACGACTTCGTCAGGCCTGACAGGTACACATTCAACCCGGGGTGCACGCCGCCGGGCAGCGGACCCGGGTAGGTCGGCGCCGCAGCCCCGATCCGCGGTCGCTCGCCCACAGCCACCAGTAGGTTGCAGACCATGCCCAGGTGGTACATCTCGTCACCGACGATACGACGGATCAGCCGCGCGGCCGCGCTGCGCCGGTCTTTGACGGACCACCAGCCACACAGATAGGGCGGGATCGTAGCAAGTTCGAGCTCCACAGCGACCTGGAGGGCTTCCTTGAGCCAGCTCACGCCGCGTCCGCCCTCGGGCACAGCAAGCAGACGCGCCACGGACCCGCGGCCGACCGTGGCCCGGGGCTCGTGCAGCGGCAATCCGGCTCCCGCGGCCTCGACCGCCCGCTCAGCTGCGACCGCTGTTCCGCCGGGCGCGGCCGGCGCTCCGGCCGCCAAGGCAGCCGACGCCAGAAAACGCCTGCGGTTGAGAGCGGGAACCGCCGGTCCTTCAGGGGCTTCGCTGGTATCACTCATCGTTGCCTCCCGCCATGCTGATAGCCGTGCCTCGTACCGAGGCTTCGTGAGTCGTCGGAGGCTCGCGAAGCTAGCAGCGATCACGGCCCCTCCCAGGACGCACAGGCCGCAGCCTGTCCCCTCCACCCTGTTGGACCAGTCCGGACTGACCAGCACGTCGGGGTCGGGATCCCCTCATCTGCGCGAGATACCGGGCCTGTTCGAGACGGGGCACAGTTCAGGGCGCAGGGATGTGGCGTGCGTGCGAGGTCGAAAGCCCTGCTCCGCGTGGAGCCGCAGCATGCCCCGCTCTGCCGGCAGAGCGGGCGAGACCGATCGGACTGGCAGAATATGCCCCGCGGGCCAGGTGTACTGCAGCCACGGAGCGGCCGCTCCGGCCCGTCGGCGGGGGGCGCTTCGAGCTTGCCGGAAAGCGTCGTCGTACCGCTGCCGCCGACACCGGGGAAGACCGGCAGTTGCGCTTCACCTGGCAGCAATCTGGTCTGCCGGGCCGCCTGGCCCCATCACAGCCGTGGCCGCCGGCCATTTGCTGGACAGGCGGTGCCGGAGGGAACGCGAGGAAGCTCTGGACTGGCTGGCATCACTGCCCCAAGGCCCCGGCATCTCCCACCGGCTCCTGCCCGATTTCCGCGTACTGGTCGTCGAAGTTGAACATCCCCTGCGCGCCCAGGACTTCGACGCTCTTGCCGTGACGGCGGACAGCTGGCTCGGCACTCACGACGCGTTGGCGGGTGTTGTGATCCACTTGCGGACCTTCCCCGGCTGGGAGAATGTCGGCAGCCTCATCCGCCACGTTCGTTTCATCCGCGACCATCACCGGAAGGTCAGAAGGGTTGCGCTGGCGGCGGACACCAAGGCCGCCGCTTTGGCGCCCCAGCTGGCGAATCACTTAGTCCGGGCCGAGGTGCGGCGATTCGCGTACGACGGGTTCGAGGACGCTCTCGCCCGGGCCGCAGGTCCTGGGCTCCCGCAGTCGGGTGAGGCCTGACGACTGCAGGGAAGGGCGGGCACATGAGGGCGAGCAAACCGATCCACCGGGCCGCGAGGTCCCCCTACTCTCTCTACGTGGCCACGGCTGCCGCGGTAGCCGCTGCCGCGGTGATCGGGTCGCGGGCGGTGGACCGCCGCCGCCTAATGGTCAGTCTGGGCGTGAACCTGGCCCTTAACGCGGGGTGGAACTGGATGTTCTTCGGCCGCGCAGCACCGAAGCCGGCGTGCTGGGAACGTTCTTGCTGGACGTGAGCAATGTGGAGCTGATCCGCCGCACCGCCCGCTCCGACAGCACGGCCGCTCGCGTCCTCCTGCCCTATGCGGCGTGGTGCGCCTTCGCCACCATCCTCAACCTCGCCATCGCCCGGAGCAACTCGTCCAACGACCGCGCGCCGCTACCGGGAGGCGGCTCCTCATTACGCCGTCGTTCTGACGACGTCGCACGCCGCTCCCGGGAAGTTTTGGGTGTGCCAGATGCTGCCGTCCCATGCCACCGCGAAACCCTCGTGACCGTCGAGCCCCGCCAACCAGTCGCGGGCGCCCGCACCCATGGCGAAGGCCGCCGTGGCATAGGCGTCGGTCGTGGTGAGACTGCGGCCGACGACGGTGACCGAGGCCGGTCCCGTCGCGGGAGTGCCGGTGTGCGGATCGAGAATGTGGGCCCCGCGTTCGGCGGTGCCCGAGGTGGCGACGGCCAGGTCGCGTCCGGTGACGACGGTGCACAGCTCGCCCCGTGCCCATCGTCCGCTCGACGTGGCGCAGTCCGCGACGGGGCTCAGACACCGGCCCGGTCCAGGGCGCTCTGCAACGACCGGATGTAGCCGGCACTGGTGTAACTGGCCCCGGACACCGCGTCGATGCGGGCGCTGTGCGTGCTCAGCGCTTCCTGCGTCAGGCGCGGGACGGCGTAGGTGGCGATCTCACGGTCACGGCCGTTCTCGGACGGCGCGTGCAGCACCTTGACGGCGGTCAGCCGGCCGGCCTTGACGGTGGCCGAAACCTGTACGGTGCCGTAACGCGTGCTGATCCGGGCGCCGGTATAGGTGCCTTCGGCTGGGTGGCCGCCTCGCTGCGGACGTCCGGTGGGCGACAGGGCAGGTGCGACGCCCGCCTGGGCCGGGTCGCCGGTCAGGCCAGCGGGCTGGTGCGGCTTGAGGGAAAGCAGGAGGACGATCAGCGCGCTGGTCGACGCTGCGGTCAGAACGGCTCGGCGCACGGGGGCTCCTCAGAACTCGAACGACTCGTGGTGGATGCGGTGCCGGGGTATGCCGGCACCGCGCAGCGCGCGCCGGGCGGCGCCGGTCATACCGGGCGGACCGCACAGATACACGTCGTGGCCGGCCAGGTCCGGTATCAGGCTCTTGAGTGCGCGGGCGGTCAACGGCGCGGAGTGCCTGGCCGGTTCATCGACGAAGTAGTGGACGGCCGTGCCGCGCGCGGCCGCGATCGCGTCGAGCTCGGCGCGCAGGGCGAGGTCTTCCGGACGCCGTGCCCGGTAGATGAGCGTGACCTCGCCGGGGAGGGTTTCGAAGAGCGCACGCAGCGGGGTGATGCCCACGCCGCCCGCGAGCAGCAGCACCTTCGCCGACCGGCGGCGTGCTTCGGTGAAACCACCGTAGGGGCCTTCGGCCCATACCCGAGTGCCGGGCTGCAGCCGCGCCAGGGCCGCACTGTGCCGGCCTGCTTCCTTCACGGTGATGCGCAGGTGGTGGGGGAGCGGGGGCGCGGAGAGGGAGTAGGGGTTAGCGGTCCACCACAGGCCCGGCGCCAGGAAACGCCAGCGGAAGAACTGGCCTGGTCGGGCCCCGAGTTCGGTCAGCCGCTCCCCGGTGAGGTGCACCGACACCACGCCCGGTGCCTCGGGGCGGACGTCGGCGACGTGGAGCCGGTGGCGCAGGGCCCGTCGTACCGGGACCACGAAGCGGTACCAGACGATCAGCGCAGCCACCGTCGTGTACAGGGCGTACCAGCCGAGTTGGGCCGGCTTCCGGCCCACGAAGTCGGCCCCGTTGGCGAGCTGGTGACCGAAGGCGAGGAAGACGGCCAGGTAGGTGGCGAAATGGAGGTAGTGCCAGGTCTCGTAGCTCATGCGGCGCCGGGCGGCACGCGCCGAGACGAATCCGGTGCCGACCAGCAGCACGAAGCCCGCGGGCGCCTTGAGCATGTCCGGATAGTCGAGGACGAGTGTGGTCGTCTCGTGTAGGAGATCGCTCCGCGAGGTGAGGGCGTAGCCCCAGACGATCAGCAGGGTGTGTGCCAGAACCAGCGAGATGGTGTAGCGCCCGCCCATGGCGTGCCAGCGCGCAAGGCGATCGGTGCCCAGGTTGTGGTCGAGCAGCGGAACGCGGGCCACCAGCACGACCAGTACCGTGCAGGCGTAGCCGGCCAGCAGTCCGGTGATCCGGCCGGCGCCGGTGAGCCAGTCCGCGGGGCCCACCACGGACGCCGTTCCGGTCCACCACAGGGCCAGGACGCCGGCGCCCCCCCGCCCAGATGACGCCCTGGGCGAGCAGCGGAGCCGAGGGCGGTAGCCGCCGTGGCGGGGCGCTGCCGCGGGCACCGCGGCGGGTGTGCGAAATGGCGCTCATGGGGGCTTCCCTTCCCTGGTCGGCGCCAGCGTCGCAGCGAAACCTCTGAAGATCCTCTGAGCGGCGTCCCCGCCGAGCGATTCACAGGAAACTCAGAGCTGACTCTTACCCGCGCGTGCCTCCGCGGGAGGGATGCTGGAGCCACCATGCACACTCGCCGTGCTCCCGCCCCACTGCACGCCACCGACGGCTCGCCGGTGCGGGTCCTCGTGGTCGACGACGAGCCGGACGTCACCGAAGTGCTCTCCGGCGTCCTGGCCGGTGAGGGCTGGGAGGTCCGCAGTGCGGCCGACGGCGTCTCCGCGCTCGCTGTGGCACGGACCTTCCGTCCGCACGCCGTCGTCCTGGACTGGATGCTGCCCGACATCGACGGTCTGCAGGTGCTGCACCTGCTGCGCCAGGAACTGACGACGGTCTGCGTCCTGTTCCTCACCTCACGTGACGCCGTCGAGGACCGGATCGCCGGGATCACCGCGGGCGGCGACGACTACGTGACCAAACCGTTCAGCCTGGAAGAGGTCCTGGCGCGGCTGCGCGGTCTGTTGCGCCGGGCCGGTATGGCGCATGATCCGGACGGGGACCGGTTGGTCGTCGGGGACCTCGTCATGGACGAGGAGGCGCGGGAGGTCGTTCGCGGCGGTGAACTGATCGAGCTGTCCCGCACCGAGTTCGAGCTGCTCCGGTTCCTGATGCGCAACCCCCGGCGGGTACTGTCCAAGGCCCAGATTCTCGACCGGGTCTGGTCCTACGATTTCGGCGGCCGGTCGCATGTCGTCGAGCTGTACATCAGCTATCTGCGGAAGAAGATCGACGCCGGCCGCGCCCCTATGATCCACACGGTCCGTGGCGTCGGATACGTCCTCAAACCGGAGCTGTCGTGAATCGGCCCGTCCCGCGCACACTGCGCAGCCAGCTCACCGCCGGTCTGGTCGTGCTCCTGGCGCTGGCCTGCCTGGCGGTCGGCGTCACCACGGTCTTCGCGCTCGAGGGTTTCTTGGTACGTCGCCTGGACCAGCAGCTCTCCGCCTCCGCCGGCCGCTTCGCGGTGAGTCTGGAACACGAGTCCAGGCCGGACGCCGACAACCGGCCGGACACCCGCGGTCAGTCCGAGGGCACCTTGGGTGCCCGGCTGCTGCGCGGCACGCCGGCCCAGGCGGCTGTCGTACGGGACCGGACGGACGCCGCGGTGCCGCTGTCCGCCGACGACAGTCGTGCGCTGTCCGCCCTCCCGACCGACGGCTCCGGACACGGCATCCGGCTGTCCGCCCTGGGGCGGTATCGCGTCAACGCGGTGGTGGGCGACGATCACGACGTGCTGATCACGGGTCTGCCGCTCCGCCCGGTCGAGGAGACGGTGCACCGGTTGGTGGCGGTCGAGGCGGTGGTGTTCGGCGGGGCTCTCCTGGTCACCGGCGTGCTGGGAGTTCTGTGGGTACGTCTGTCGTTGCGTCCGCTGCGCCGTGTCACGACCACGGCGGCGAGCGTCGCCGAACTACCGTTGGCCAGTGGCGAGGTGGCGATGCCGGCGCCGGTGCCGGTGGCCGACACGCGCACCGAGGTGGGGCAGGTCGGCACGGCCCTCAACCGGATGCTCGGCCATGTCGGCAACGCCCTGGAGCGTCGTCATGCCGGCGAAGAGCGACTGCGGCGCTTCGCCGCCGACGCCAGTCACGAGCTGCGGACGCCGGTGGCCAACGTCCGTGGCCATGCGGAACTTGCCCTCCGGCACAGGGGGCCGGTGCCCGGTGAGGTCCGGCGCTCCCTGGAACGGATCCAGGCCGAGTCTGAGCGGATGGGCCGCTTGGTGGACGATCTGTTGCTGCTCGCACGCCTCGACGCCGGCCGTGCCCTGGAGAGCAGGCCGGTGGATCTGACGCGACTCGTGCTCGACGCGGTCGACGATGCGCGGGTGGTCGGCCCGGGCCACCGATGGCTGCTCGACCTCCCTGAGACGGCGGTGACCATGACGGGGGACGAACACCGCCTGCACCAGGTCGTCGGCAATCTGCTCGCCAACGCCCGGACGCACACCCCGCCGGGGACCGCCGTGTCGGTAGGGCTGACGGCCGACGACCAGGGAATCCGGCTGACGGTCGCCGACGACGGCCCTGGCGTGCCCGAGCAGGTCCGGCGGGGAGTCTTCGGCCGCTTCGTGCGGGGTGACCACAGTCGCTCGCGAGCGGCAGGCAGTACCGGCCTGGGACTGGCGATCGTGGAAGCCGTGGTCTCCGCGCACGGCGGACAGGTCATGATGAACAGCCGCCCCGGACACAGCGAATTCACCGTGACCTTTCCTCCGGCGTCGCTCGGTTCCGACATCCACTGACCCGACATATCGTCAGGTTGCTGGGACGCTTGACCATGAAAGCCACGCCTGCGAAGTTGTGAAGGAAGCCGTTGGTCCAGGTCACGAAGGTGCGGCAAGAGCTGCTGATCTGAGGCGTCCAGAGCCTGCCTTGCCCGGTCCCACGGAACGGCACCGAGGGCCCCGAGTCGCCTCAAGGACCGTCAACGTGGACCTCATGCTCGGTGACGAATCCCTCGGGAAGGTACGTCCACTTCCCTCAGGCCGATCCACGGATCTTGAGCGTTGCTTGCGGGAACCGTCGAGCGAGGCTTGGCGTGGAGAAGGGGGAGCACGGATGTGCCCGGCGCTGCCCAGAGGTATGGGATGTGGGCGTCATCTGGCACTGTGCACCGTTGAGCGGCTGGACGCTGTGGTGGCGTCAAGCAGTCGCACAGATGGCTTCGACGAAGTGCCCTACCTTCTCTTCCGGCAGATGCCGGGCGAGGTCGGCTTCGCTGATCATGCCGACCAGCCGGTGATCGTCGATGACCGGTAGCCGCCGGATCCGGTGTTCCGCCATGGAGTGCAGGACCTGTTCGCTTCCGGCGTCGGCGCTGATGGTGAAAGGTTTGCCCTGAGCGGGCTCGCCGGCGGTCATCCTCTTGGGATCCTTGCCCCTGGCGAGGCACGAACTCGCCGCGCTGCGTTCGAGCGGCAGACTGCCCGACTCGGTCCCGGTCTTCGTGGACAGCCCGATGGCACTGGCCGCACTGGACGTCTACACGGAGGCAATCCGGACGCAAGCTCCGGAGCTGCGGCCCGAAGTGCGTACGGCCGGCAGCGCCGCCCTGGCCCCCGAGCCATTTCTTGCTGCCCGGTCGGTGCAGGAGTCGATCGACATCAATCACACCCCCGGGCCCGCCGTCATCGTTTCCGCGTCCGGCATGGCCACCGGCGGGCGCGTCCTGCACCACCTTCGCAAACGACTGCCCGATCCGCGGAACGCCGTGGTGATCGTCGGGTTCGCGGCTCAGGGAACCCGCTCACGGGACCTGCTCGACGGGGCACGCGCCCTGAAGATGTTCGGCGAGTACGTGCCGGTGCGCGCCGAAGTCGCCGACGTGCCGCATTTCTCCGCACACGCCGACCGGCGGCAGCTTCTGGACTGGCTGCGTACCGCACCACCACCGCAGGTCACCTATCTCGTGCACGGCGAGCCCGACGCGGCAGCCGCTCTCAGGGACCAGATCGACCTCGCATTGGGGTGGACAGCAGTGGTTCCCCGTTCCGGAGAGCACGTGCTGGTACGTGGATGAGTATCCGACGCAGTCGACGAGGCAATCGGCACAACACTCCAGAGTGTCTCCCCACACGGGGCATGCCGTGCCACGGGATCAGTCGTGGGGGACGATAGCTACCGGACACGGGGCGTGGTGCACGGCTCCCTGTACGACGTGGCCGATGCGAGGAGGCAACACGCCTCTGTGCCGGCGGCCGACAACCAGCAATTCTGCGTTCGGTGTGCCGTGCAGAAGTGCGGGCGCCGGACTCTCCAATATCACCTGTTCGTCGACGTGCACGTCCGGGAACTTCGCCCTCCACGGACGCAATGCCGCAGCCAACTCGTCGCGTGCGTTCTGAGCCGATTCCCCGGCGGCGATCCGGTCCACGCCACCGCCGCGGTTGTAGGCGTACGCAGGCAGATGTCTGCCGTGTACGGCGCGCAGCGGGACGGCCGCCGAGGGCTACAACCGAATGGACGACGGCCGCGATGCCGAACAGCGCCGCTGGACTCACGACACCGCTGCCGAACCAGCCGTCGACGACGGCATCCCGGACTACGCCTTCGGCCCCCGCAAGCGCACCGGCTCGACCCCCGTCAGGGACTTCGCCGGCCGGGGCACCATGCCCGACCGCGCCTACGCCGACTTCGAGACATGCCCCCAACTGGCCTCGCTCAGCGTGGGCGATACCCCGGCCGACTGGCTACGCGCCGGCCAGGCATTGGAGCGTGTCCTGCTCCTGGCTACTCTCCACGGGCTCGCCGGCTCCTTCGCGACGCAGCCCGTCGAATGGCCGGACCTGCGATGGATCCTGCGCGACCCGCAGTCCGGCACCGGCCATGTGCACATGATCCTGCGCCTGGGGTACGGCCCACAGGGGCCCAGGACTCCGCGACGTCCGGTGGAGCAGGTGCTGACGATCACATCGTGAACGACAGCCGGATGACACGGGCTCTCGTTCAGGGCAAGTCGGGGCGGTGCGCGGGATGTCCATCGCTCAGTCCCGTCCACCCTGCCAGCGGACGGCGACGGCGCCGGCGAAGTCGCCCGCGTGGGCAAATCCTCCGAGCACCACCAGGTTGCCGTCCTCGACCTGTCGGGAGCTGATCGCGCGGTCCAGGGTGATCGGGATCGCCGCGCCGAACAGATTCCCGTACTTGTCGAAGGTGTCCAGGTGCCGTTCGGCCGGAAGGTGCAGCGCCTCGCGCCAATTCCGTAGAAAGGTGCGGTTGGGCTGGTTGGTGATGAGGACATCGATGTCGGCGGTCGCCACGCCGAGCCGCCGGCACAGGTCGGCGACCACCTCGGGGACCAGGCGGTTCCCGCGTGCCAGGACCTTGGCGACGCCGGCGTCGGTGAACCCGATCCGCAGTTGGGATTCTCCCGGTTCCCAGTACTTGCGGCCGTCGTCGACCGCTACGGTCATGTCCCCGGCGTTCTCGCCGACGTGCCGGGTCTCCACGTCGAGGACGGGTGCGTCGGACGACGTCGTCACATACCCCACGCCGCAGCCGTCGCCCGGGATCGCGGCCTGGGCGAGACGGCGCACCTGGGACTGGGTGAACCATTGACCTGCGGCGCTTTGGGCATTGCAGATCAGGGCGGTCTTCGCGTCGGTGGTGGTGAGGATCTGCCGGGCCAGCTTCAGCATGTACACGAAGGAGGCGCAACCCGCGTTGGCCACGTCGACGAGCCACTCCGGGTTCAGGCCCAGTCGGCGCGCCACCTCGGTGCCGGCGCCCACGAACGGCAGGTCCGGCAACTGACTGTGCACCAACAGCACGTCGACGGCTCGGATCTCTTCCCTGCCGTGCCGTTCGATCAGCGGCTGTACGGCGCGTTCGACCATGTCTGCGTTCGTCTCGTCCGCGGCCACGTGATGCCGTAACGGAGGGACCTTGAACATGGGATGGTTGCGGAGCTTGTCCTCGGCTCCGGGGTACTCGGTGTAGAACTCCGCGGGGACCGGCTCGCCGGGGAGGTAGCTTGCGACGTCGGTGAGGCTGACCGTCGTCACCGCGCCACCGCCCTCGACGGCGTCGCGCTGACCGGGAGGCCGTTGCGGTGGCGGTGTTCCAGGATCGCCTTGAGGTTGTTCATCTCCACGGTGTGCCCCGCGTAGAAGAGGTCCCAGTAGTCGCCCACCCAGGGCCGGTTCGGGCGGGGTGCCTTGTCGGGATGCGGGTTGGCGTCGTAGTAGGGGTGCCGGCAGTTGGTCCAGGTGATCACCGAACCCGGCTTGTCCAACACCAGCCGGGCCGGGACGACGCGCATCAGGTAGATCATCCACAGCTTCTCACCCTGGTCCCACGAGCAGTGGTAGTCCACGGTCATGGCCTCGGGGTTGGCGACCACCTCGCAGTAGATCCTGGTGTCGGCCTCGAGCCGGTCGTGGCCGACCCACTGCCCCGGCGTGCCGGAGGGCGCGAAGTCCCGGAGGCTGCAGGTCCACTCCTCCAGATGGTGCCCCTGGCGCAGGTAGTCGTAGGCCGGCTCCGGGGGGCAGTCGACGTACTCGTGGATGGTGCAGTACCGGCCGTAGACCTGATGGTGGGGGTAGACGGAGTGGGTGAGCTCCATGCAGTGGGCGGTCAGTTCCTCCTTGCCGGCGTTCTCGATCCGTATCAGACCGGGGATGTCAGCCAACGTGGACGATTCCTCGCTCATCTGAACTCTCCTTGCTCTCGGTGCCGTTGGTGCTCTCGGTGATTTCGGTGAAGGACTGGAAGGGAAGGAACGGCGGGATCTCCCGCGGGTCGCAGTCCACCGCGACGAACGCCGGGCCGCCGCCCGCGTTGCCGCGCAGCAGCGCCGTGCGCAGCTGCGCCGCGTCGCCGGCCCCGGTGGCATCGAGGGAGGGGAAGGCGGCGGCCACTCCGGCGGCGAGGTCGGTCCGGGCGAACAGGTCGTCGTTGCGGACGCCGCCCTGGAAGAACTCCTCGCGCAGGGCGCACATGGCGTGGGCGTTGTTGTTGAAGATCACGAAGGTCACGGGTGCGGCGTACTCCACGGCGGTGTGCACTTCCATCCCGTGCATGAAGAAGGCCCCGTCCCCGGCGAGGACATAGGTGCGTCGACCGGTGGCGAGCGCGGCGCCGATGCCGGCACCGAAGGTGTAGCCCATGCCGCCCATGCCGACCGCCACCACGAATCGGCCGCGTCGCGGTGCCGGTAGCAGATGGATGGCGCTGGCCCCCGCGTTGCCGGCGTCCACGAAGACGTGTGCGTCTGGGGGAAGCGCCGCTTCCACCGCGGCGACCGCCTGAATGTAGGGGGTGTTTCGCCCCCGGGCTTGAGGAGGCGGGCTCGGCACGGGGGTGGGAAGGGGACCGGCGTGCGGGGGACAGGGACGTGGGCGGGACGGCAGGCGGGCGGTCACCGCGCGCAGCGCGTCCCGCAGGTTCCCGCCCAGCGTGGTGCCTGCCACGAACGGCGGTTCGGGGCCGAGGCAGAGGACGTCGGTGGTGGCCAGGGCCCGGTCGAGGCCGCCGCGTGCCATGAGCGGCAGTCGGGTACCGACCAGCAGGCATACGTCGGCTCGCCGCAGACACTCCTCGACGTTGGTGTGGCCCATCACCCCGGCTACGCCGGCGAATCGGGGATCACGGTTGTCGAAGACGTCCTTGGCGTCCGGGGTGACCGCCACCCATGCCCCGAGGCGCCGGGCCAGTTCGGCCAGCTCCGTGCGCGCATCGGCGGCGGAGACCTCCTCACCGGCGATGACGAGAACGCGGCCGACCTTGCGAAGAGTGTCCGACACGGTGGTGAGGGCGGCTCCGTCGAGCCGCGCGGTCGATGCCGTCCGCGTCCGCACGCACGGGGTCGGGGCCGCGCCAAGGCCGGTCATTTGGAGCTGCGCCTGCTGCACGTCCTTGGGCAGCAACAGGACGGCCGGCCCGCATGGATCGGACTGCGTCGCCGCCACGGCTCGGGGCAGCAACTTCTTGAGCGACTCCGCGTCATCCACCCGGGCGCAGAACCGGGAGATGGGGGCAAAAACGTCCCGAGCATCGAAGGAGCCCGCCTTGCCGCTGGAGTCCTGGAACGCCCCGCGGCCCTCCTGGGCGGTCGGCGGCTGGCCCACCAGGGCCAGCACGGGCACCCGCGAGGCATGGGCCTCCGCCAGGCCCGGTACGAGATTCATCGCCCCACCGCCCGAGGTGGCGGCAACGACGCCGATGCGGCCGGTGGTGCGTGCGTATCCGTCGGCCATGGTGACGGCGGAGAACTCGTGTTTGGCGACGACGCCGCGGACGGTGCCACAGCGGTGCACGGCGTCATACAGGTCTTCGATGTTCGCGCCGCCGACGCCGAATACGTGGGTGACGCCGGCCCTGGCGAGTTCCCCGACCAGATGGTCGACCAGGCGTACCGTTTTCGTCTCGCGTAACTTCGCGGTCGTGCCGGTCATACGGAGCTCCTGTCCCTCTCGTGCTGCCGGTCGATGAGACCGGACGGCGAGATGACCTGAAAGCGGTGCCGATATTCCTTGGGGGTGAGTCCCAGGATCCGTCCGAAGGAGCGGAAGAACGTCTCGGGGGCGGTGAATCCGCAGCGGCCCGCTACCTGATTGATCGTCAGGTCGGTGGTTTCCAGCAGTTCGCGTGCGCGGGCGATACGCGTCCGCTCGACGTACTGGCCGGGTGTCGCGCCCGCCTCGCGCCGGAAGACCCGGGCAAAGTTGCGCTGACTCATGTTGGCCTGCCGGGCGATCTCGGCCACGGACAGGGGGTTGTGCAGGTTGCCAAGAATCCACTCCTGTGCTGCCCTGATCGGCGGATGGTCGGCCAACTGGGCGTCGAGGACGGCGCTGTACTGGGCCTGCCCTCCGTGCCGCTTGAGGAACAGCACCAGAAACCGTGCCGTCTCCAGCGCGAGCGCCGCACCGTGATCGGCCTCCACCAGAGCCAGCGCCATGTCGATACCCGTCGACACGCCGGCGGAGGTCACGAAGGGGCCGTCCCAGACGAAGATCGGCTCGGCGTCCACCGTCACCTCCGGATAGCGGCACGCCATCGCTTCGCTGTACGCCCAGTGGGTGGTGGCGCGTCTGCCGTCCAGGAGGCCAGCCTCGGCCAGCAGGAAAGATCCGCCGCATACGGAGGCGACTCTGCGCGACCGGGCTGCTGCCCCGCCGATCCAGCAGACCAACTCCTGGTCCTGAAGCGCGTCGGGAAGACTCCAGCCGCCCGGCACGAGGAGCGTGTCGATCGGCCCCTGTCCCGCCTCCAGGGGTGCGGCTTCCACCACCACTCCTGAACTCGTGCGTACCAGTGGCGCGTCGGCGGAGACGAAGTCGACGCGGTAGGGGACGCCCGAGGGGTCGAGGAGCCGGTTGGCGGTATCAAACACTTCGATGGGTCCGGTGATGTCCAGGGCCATTGCGCCCGCGTACACCACGACCACAACACGTCGCTCGATCACAGTCACAGCCTGTATTGAACAACGCACTGGCTGCAATGACAGTTTATTGACGTATCCGGCCAACAAGCGGTCGGCGGATGGGGAAAGGGGGCCGGCCAGGCAGTTCGAGTGCGAGCGGACGGCGCTGTGTGAGGCAGCTCACATGGCTCCACCAGCGGCAGAGGTGCCAGCCGCTGAGACGCAGATTACGGGACTCGAATGCACTGCTCTCCGGAAGGACGTGGGCTCAGAAGAAGTTGAGAGCTTCCTGTGCCAGGCTGTCGTGCCCACTGGCCCGCACGGGGAGACTGTGCGCGAGCTGACCCCGCACGGTTGCTTTCCGGAGGAGCGCCTCTATGAGCCTCAATGTTGTCAATGGCCTGCCCGCACACGTCCTGATCGTGCACGTCGTCGTCGTGCTCGTTCCCCTGAGTGCACTGGCGGTCGTGGTCGGCGCGATCTGGCCGAGTGCCGCCCGGCGCATGGGGATGGTGCTGCCGCTACTGGCCCTGGTGACGCTGGTGAGCGTGCCTCTGGCCACGGACGCCGGGGAGTGGCTGGAGAAGCACGTCGACAGCAACGCCCTGGTACGCAGGCACACCGAACTCGGCGACGGGTTGCTTCCCTGGGCCGTGGGCCTGTTCGTGCTGGCGACAGTGGTCTGGTGGACGACCCGCAGGCCGGCCGCGGCGGAGGCCGCCTCCGGTGAACGGACCCGGTCCGCCGCGTCCCGGTCCGCGCTGGTCATCCGCATAGTGGCAGCAGTGCTGGCCGTAGGGGTGGCCGCGGGCGCCGTCGTGGACGTGTACCGGATCGGGGAGTCCGGGGCGAAGGCCGCCTGGCATGACGGCTTCTCCAAGACCGCCACGGGCGACCGGGGTGGCAACGACTGACACAATTGGCTCAGCCGCCGGTGCGGATGCGCAGGCGCCGGAAGCCGTGCTGACACGCTCCACTGCGATTCGGATACAGGCCCCCTCCGTCTGGCCCATTGGCGGACGGAGGGACCGATCTCGCGGGGTGGACTGACGCTGCTCCCCGGTGAGTTCAGCTCCTGGCCTGCCGGGGAATGGTCACCCGCTGCTGCCCGTCCCATTCGGTGCCGTGCCGGGGAGTTTCTTGATGAAGTCGGCGGGCACAGCGGGGGGCCCGGCTGCCTCGGCCGCGCCCTTTTCCCTGGCCAGGAAGGAGCCGAGTTCGCCGATGGTGCTCATGAGCGGGGCTGGGAAGACGACGGTGGAATTCTTGTCCACGCCGATCTCCACCAGGCTCTGAAGATTGCGCAGTTGAAGAGCCAGCGGGTGCTGCATCATCGTGTCCGAAGCGTCGCCGAGCGCAGCTGCGGCGAGCGACTCGCCCTGTGCGCTGACGACCTTGGCTCGCTTCGACCGGCATGTGACCGTACCGCTGCCCAACCAAGCCGAGCGCGCGGCGATCCTGGCCGTCCACGCCCGCGGCAAGACATTCGCTCCCGACGTCGTCTGGGACGTCATAGCGCGGGCCACCCCCGGCTTCTCCGGAGCCGACCTCGCGAACCTCGTCAATGAGGCAGCCATCAACGCGGTCCGTGCGGGCGGCGCCGTCATCTCCGCCCAGAACCTGGACACCGCCCGCGACCGGGTTCTGCTCGGACGACGCGAAACCTCCAACGCCCTGCTCCCCGAGGAACGCCACGCGGTCGCCGTTCACGAGTCCGGCCATGCTCTCGTCGCGGCCCTTTGCGAGCACGCCGATCCGGTCGCGAAGGTGACCATCCTGCCCTCCGGACCGACCTTGGGCGCCACCGAGCAGCTCCCCGAAGCGGAACGCCACCTCTACAGTGAGGGCTATCTGACGGACCTGCTGACCGTTCGCCTAGGGAGGCGGGCCGCCGAACTCGTCGCCTTCGGTGAAGGCTCGACCGGCGCCGCCGACGACCTGGCCGGCGCCACTCAGGTAGCCGGCCGCATGGTCCGCGATTTCGGCATGTCCTCTGACCTCGGCCCGGTCGGGTATGCCGTGGGCACCCCTCAGCGTCTCGGCGGCGAGACCCCCGAAGAGACCCTGCACCGGCCCTACTCCGAGCAGACCCAACGCATCATCGACCAGGAGGCCGCCCAACTGGTACAGGAGGCAGAGACACGCGCAGTGATCCTGCTGGGCGAACACCGCAAGGCGCTGGACGCCCTTGCGGCGCTGCTCGTCACCCACGAAACGGTCGCCGGTTCCGCCGTCCTGGAGGTGCTGCGACAGCACCAGCGAACCGATGATGGTGATGCCACCGTGGCGGACAACCCCACGGCGCCGTCGTGAAAGCATCGACCGGTACTCGGCGTGCCGCCGGCCATCAGAAGTCTTTTGGACCGCGACGACCACGGCCGCCAGGTCCGCGCGTCGGATGTGCAGTCACGGCTCCCTCGGGTCGCGTCCCTGACAGGCGTGGCTAGTCGTCGACGACCGGTACCGCCGTGATGTCGTGCTCCCCGAGGTGTGTGGTGATGTCCTGGAACCCCGTATCCCGTAGCACGCTCACAGCGGCCGTGGTCATGAGGTCTCCGACCATTCGATGCATGTCACCGCTTCCTCCTCAGGCGTTCGCACTGCGGTTCCTCTCTCCACTGTCCGCCCCTTGGAGGGTGCCTGCACTGTTCATGCGTCCTGAGCGGGCATGTGTCCGGACTGGCACTCCTTGCCGGCGCCGCCGATCGTGGGGTCGGCGCCGGCGGGTCACCCGCTGATTTCGGGCTCGGGCATCGTGTGCTTGATCAGACGTCGGCGCAGTGAATCAACGCCCCATCGATGCGGACGACTCCTGATTACTCCCATCGATCACCCCGCGACACCGCTCGGCTGCTCGTTCACGCCGGCCCCGGCCCGTCGTCCCCTGGATGAGTACGCCGCGACGGTGGGCTCGTACGAGGGTGTCCTCCGGACGGACCCTCCAGCAGGGCATCGACTGCCAGTCGTGCATAGCGTCACCCAAGAGCGCAGGACTCCCGTCCCTGCTCGTGCTGCCGGGAATTCCCGGGTCGCCCGGGCATTTGACACCTCGCAACGGAGTGACGATGGCGGAGCGACAGCCGACTGCTCGCAGGGCTGTGAGGCGATTGAGCCGCACCGCAGGGGCCTGCGCGCTGGCTGCGGGGTTTGCCGTCGCGAGCTATGCACCTCCCGCCGAGGCCAGTCCGCCAACGGGGCCTCGTTTATGCGCGACGGAGCAGGCTCCTCCAACCAGGAGCCAGGCCGCGCCGGAGCTGGTCACTTCGGGCAGCGGGGTGTGGAGCTTCGTCTCCGAGCCAGGACTTCATCCCATGCGGGTCACCGTCACCACCTCGTGAAGGAGGTGTCGTATGGCCGACGTGGCGGAACCACGCGCCGACCCGGGGCGCCGGCCCCACTTGGGAATGCAGGTCGGCGAACTCGACGGCAAGTGGTATGCGAAGTACTGGAACCCGGTGATGGCGCCGCTGCCGCAGCACGTCAGGGAGGCCCTCGCACTCGGTCCGCAGGCGCCTCCGCTGTGCCTGGAATTCGACGCTGCCGGGACGCTGAGCGACGTCGGCCACCACGACCTCGAGAACGGCTACAGCCTCTTCGACGACGGTTCCATGCACACCGCCACGCTGACCCGTATGCCAGGCGTGTCCCGGCCATGCTGGATTGGTGGTTCTGGTGGCACGCCACGGAGCTCAGCGGTACAAGCTGTGGAACCCGCGAGCCCATGTGTACGCCGCATGGTCAGGAGCCCCGACGGACCGAGATGCTCCGTACCACGAGAGATACATCGGGGGCACGTCGTTCGTCGACGAGTACGTCGGCAGCGCCCTCGGCGAGCTCGCCATCCGCTTCGTCCGGCCCAGCACGTTCGGATTCAGCGAGGACAGTCTCGATCCGGACGAGGCGACCGCGGTCTGCGGTGTGGTCGGACTGTCCCGAGTTCCACTCGATTGGGGCTACTTGATCCATCACGTGCGGCGGGTGAAGGACGGCAGCGAGATGCGCTCACGCTTCTGGATGGGCGGAAAGTACGTCGCCCCTCGCGAAGAAGCATCCCTGTCCGGGGAGCTCGAAGCGGCCGCGGAAGGCTTGAGAAAGCTCGGAGCGGAGCAAGCCCGTGCCATGGTCGTGCATTGTTCCCAGGAGATGAACCACCTCGCCGCGTTTCTCCCGGGAATCTTCGATGAGTTCACCCGCGATGAAGGACGCGACCAGCCGTAATGAGCCGTTCTGCAGCGGGCAGCGGGAGTCAATTTCACGGAAGATCCAAGAGGGAGAGGGCATGGCGCCTCGTATCGAGGGCAGGGTGTTGCGGCAAGGTGACTACCGCTACGAGAGCCTGCGTCGTGAGGCTTGCTGGCACGCCGGTGTACCGGACCGGTATCCCGAAGTGATCGTGCTGGCGAACCACGAGGACGACGTCGTCGGAGCGGTCGAGCTCGCCAGGCGGGAGAGCCTGCGGATCGCGGTGCGCTCCGGAGGCCACAGCTGGTCCGCCTCGCACCTGCGTGACGGCACGGTGCTGATCGACCTCTCGAACCTGCGGCACGTGACGGTCGACCCGGAGGCGATGACCGGCACCGCGCAGCCCGGCATCAAAGGATCAGAGTTCAGCGCCATGCTCGCGGATCAGAACCTGTTCTTCCCCACGGGGCACTGCTCGGGCGTCTCCCTCGGCGGGTACCTGCTGCAGGGCGGGTTCGCCTGGGCAGGGCGGGACTACGGGCCGGCCTGTATGTCGGTCACCGGCATCGACGCGGTCACTGCCGCCGGCGAGCGGGTCCACGCTGACGAGACGGAGAACCCGGACCTGTTCTGGGCGTCCCGCGGAGCCGGCCCCGGCTTCTTCGCCGTCGTCACCAGGTTCCACGTCACGCTCTATCCGCGCAGGCGCGTCACGATGAACAGCGGCTACTTCTGGCCGGCCTCCGCCGCGTACGACGTCTACGGCTTCGTGCACGAGACCGGCCGCCGGACGCCGACGGAGATCAATCTCCTGTGCAGCCGCGATCCGATGACCGGCGGTGAGCCGCTCATCGCCCTCAACGCGACGGCCTTCGCCGACACCGAGGAGGAGGCCAGGGAACAGCTGTCGGTCTACGAGTCCTGTCCGGCACGCGCGCACACGCTGACGACCCGGCTCAACGAGGTGACCGACACCGGAACCTTGAGCCGTTTCGGCACCGACCCGCACTACGACGAGACCAAGCGGTATCTGGCCGACAACATGTGGACCCACGCGCCGTTCGACGACCTGTGGCCCACCTTCCAGGAGATGCTGAAGACCTGGCCGCCGGCACCGTCGCACCTGGTGTTGTTCAACTGGGCAGGCCACGAGGGGCAGCCCCCACGCCCGTCGATGGCCTACTCCGTGGAGGACGAGCTGTATTACGCCCTCTATGCGGCCTGGACCGATCCGGCCGACGACAGCACATACACCCGGTGGGTGACCGACCACATGCGCGCGTGGGAGCCCTGCGCCAGTGGCATCCAGCTGGCCGACGAGAACCTGCTCCACCGCCCATATCGCTTCGTGACCGACGAGAACCTCCGCCGGCTCGACGACCTCCGTGTCACCTGGGATCCGGACGGGATGTTCGTGTCCTGGCTCGGCCGGCCTGCTGGACGTTCTAGCGGAGCGGAGGGCACGGCCCTTTGACGGGCACCTGTGCAGTTCAGGCGGCTACTGGTGGGGGGCGGGCGTTGCCCGGTCAGCTGCAGTCCGCTCTGCGCGTAGACGTTTTCCCTGCAGCGAGGGGGCACCCGGTTCGGCCCACGCCAGCAGGGCTTTGATGACCCTTCATGGGGCTCGTGGTCGAAGAAACTGGGTCTCGATCGTGCCGACGGCATCGGCGGAGGGCCGGGCCAGGCGGTCTGCAGAACGACCAGGGAACGCAGCGGCGGCCGCCACACCAAGTCGGTCTTTGAGGTCTGAAGCTGCTCATACAGGAAGGCATTCATAGCTTCGTCGACCGCCGCGTCGGCGGCGGGCGCCGAGACGGCGATTCCCCCATAGCCACCTCGCTCGGACGACGGACAGATGTAGTTCTGGACTAGCTTTCCCGACTTACGCCGGTAGCGGTGTCCCACCAGACCTCGATGGCATTTGCTGCACCGCATGATTCCGAAGAGAAAGTACTTGTTGACCGGCGCCGTGCCGGACTCGCCGAGCTTGATTCCGGCCTTCTGACGGCGACGTTGCCACTCGAACTGGACCTGGGACCAAAGCTTGGGGGTGACGATGGGTTCCCAGGAGCCGAGCAAGGGGCGTCCCTGGTCATCGAAGAGGACCAGGGACCAGCCGTCCCCGGCCGTAGCGGCTTGGACCCGATGTTTCCCCGCGTAGGAGACCATGCCCGCGTAGCGCGGGTTGCGGAGCATCTTGGCGACCATCGTGGACGACCATGTGCGGGCGGCCGGAGGCTTGATTCCTTCGGCGTTGAAGTTCCTGGCGATGCTGTATGCCGACTCCCCTGACATGAAGTCCTCGAAGATCCGGACGACGACGTCGGTCTCGTCCGGGACGAGCTGCCCCTTGTGCTCGCCCTTGCGGACCCAGCCGTACGCGATGCGGCCCTGGGCGATTCCGTTCTGGGCGGCGGAGAGATGCTGACGTGCGACGCGGCGGGCGGTGTCCTCGGAGGACTTGAGCGCCATCACGCACATCATGCGAGCCATGTGACCGTCGCTGTCGTTGATGAGGTTCATGCGGCCGCCGCTGGCGCCGGTGACCCGCCGCTTGACGTATTCGACGATGTCGATGAGGTCTTCGAGGTCTCGGGGCTGGCGGACGAGCCGGTCGAGGTCGTAGAAGATCACGCCGTCGATGACGCCGTTGGCAAGGTCGGCCAGGAGCTGACGGAACTCGGGACGCAGGACGATCCAGTCGATGGAGCCGTCGGGCTTGATGACCTTGCGCTTCTTGAAGGCTGAGGTGTCGTTCTCGCGGTAGATCTTGGTGAGCGGCCCCCAGCGCAGGCGTGCCCGGGTGTCTTCTGCGTCTTCGAGCTGACGGTCGACGCCGGCTTCGAGACCGAAGCGGTCGGAGGAGATGCGCAGGTAGGCGCCAGGGCGTTTGGGGGCGTATGCCGCAAGATGGTCGTGGAGGTTCAGGGTGACTTGGCCGCCGCGGGCATGGGGAGGGACCTCGAAGTCCTCCCAGACGGTGGGGGCTGCTGTTGGCACGGTGTCGGCTCCTGGTGCTCGGTGGCTCCGATACCAGGCACTTTCCGCCGAACTCAGGGGTTTGGTGGTGCCGTGGATCCGCTATAGGATCCGCGGCCGCCTCCTGGATACTGATCACCATGCGTACCGACTTTGATCCCGCTGCCATGTCCCGCAACGAGTTCTACAAGCTCCTGACCGCCACCGTGGTGCCGCGGCCGATCGCCTGGGTGTCCACCGTCTCGGCCGACGGCACGCACAACCTGGCCCCGCACTCCTTCTTTACGATCGCCAGCGTCGCGCCGCCCGTTGTGCAGTTCAGCTCCGTCGGACGCAAGGACACCTTGCGCAACATCGAGGCGACCGGGCAGTTCGTGGTCAACTTCGCGCCGGAGGGGCTGTTTGAGCAGATCAATGACACGGGCACCGACTTCCCGCACGGGGTGAGCGAGTTCGAGGCGGCCGGGATCGCTGTCGAGCCGAGTCTGCGGGTCAAGCCCTCGCGGGTGGCGGCCTCGCCGGTGGCGCTGGAGTGCGAGGTGCACAGCACGCTGGGCATCGGGGATTCGACCATCGTGTTCGGGCGCGTGGTGCATGCGGCCGTATCGCAGGACGTGCTGGTCGACGGGCATCCCGAGATCGCCAGGCTGAAGCCCCTGTCGCGGCTGGGGAAGGATGAATGGGGCACGGTCGGCGGCGTACGGGAGATCTCCCGTATCCGGCATGCGGACTGGCGGGGGCCGGCGGGCGATCGATAGGGAGGGGACGGGGAGCCGAGCCCGCCCGCAGGACCGGGGAGGCTCAGGAACCTGACATGCGTGAGCGGCGCGTCAGGATCCCTTCCCTTCCGCGCACGGTCGGTGTCCGTGCGATCACCCACCGGCTAGGGGCGTTGCCGAGGGGTGTCGGCAATGCCGGTGCCGGTGGTTCAGACCTGCGAATGCGGGCGGGCGGCGGAGCCGCGGATCTGCAGGCCGTCGAGGAGTTCCTGGGTCGCGGCCGCCACGGCGTCCACGGCCTGGTCGAACACCTCGCGGTTGTGGGCGGCCGGGGCGCGGAATCCGGAGACCTTGCGGACGTACTGCAAGGCCGCGGCCCGGATGTCCTCGTCGGAGACCTCGGGGGTGGTGGGCGGACGGAGGGTCTTGATGCTGCGGCACATGAGTCCAGTCTGCCTCGCGGTGTGGCCGATATCCGCCTATCCGTCGAGTCCGGTCACCCGCATGGTGATGTTGAGGCGACCGCCGGTCAGGCCGGACGCCGGGTCGCCGGTGCCCAGCCTGACCTTGGGGACTCCGTGGTACGCGAAACGCGACGGTCCGCCGAAGACGAAGAGATCACCGGAGGCCAGCTCGACGTCGGTGTACGGCTTGGTGCGCGTCTCGGTATTGCCGAACCGGAAGACACAGGTGTCGCCGATGCTGAGGGAGACCACCGGCGCGCCGGAGCGCTCTTCTTTGTCCTGGTGCATGCCGAGCTTCGCCTGGCCGTCGTAGAAGTTGATCAGTGCGGTATCCGGCGTGTAGTCGTCGCCCGCGGCGTCGTCCTGATAGGCCTCGACCAGCGCGCGACGGCCCAACTCGACCATCCAGTCGGGGAATTCGGCTACCCGAGCGCCGTTCACGTCATCGGCCGTGCGGGTGTATGCGTACGGCTGCCAGTGCCAGCCGATGCACACGGTCTGGACGGACATCACACCGCCGCGCGGAAGCTTGGTGTGCCGGATCGGGGCCGGGCCGCGCGCCCAGCCGCGACATGCGGTGACGAGCTCGCGTTGCTGGGCCATGGTCAGCCAGCCGGGGACGTGGACGGCACCGGGGGCGATTTCCCGGCGGCCGGCGTGGGCGTGGTGCCCGTCGGCCGTGGTGGGGTGGAGGAGCCCATGGGGGCGCGCGGCGCCCGGGGCGGTGCCGTCGGGTCCTTCGCCGGGCAGCTCGGCGGCGTCGCCGCTTCGTGCTCCTTGACGTCGACCGGGCCCACCGCGTCCGTCAGGCCCACCGCGTCCGTCAGGCCCGCCCGATCCGTCAGGACCGCCAGATCCGTCAGGCGCACCGGGTCCTATGGGACCCGCCGGATCGCCGAAGTCCTCGAAGCCGGGAAGTGGCGTGCTCATGTGCTCCTGCCTTGCCTCGTCGCTCGCTGTTTACAGCGTCCCACGGGGTGAGTCGTCGGCCGACGGGCCGGTTGCTTGCTGGGTGACCCAGCCGCCGTCGATGGTCCAGGTGCTGCCGTCCGCGGCCACACCGCGCATGCCCTGCAGCGTCTCCGGGCCCGCCAGGGCGGGTACGCGGGAGTCGCCGAGAGCCGCGAAGCCGTAGGTGCGTGCCGGGTCCCAGACGGTGCTGTGGCGCAGCCGGCGGCTCATCTGGGCCCAGCCGAGAGGTGCGGCGGCCACTACCCAGGCGTCGGGCTCCTCGGCCGTGAAGCGGTTGGCCGCACGGAGCCAGGACGCGGCGGACTCTGGCCAGTCGACGACAGCGAGTACCGGTAGCCGCCCGTGGGCACGCCATGCTTCGGCAAACGCTGCCGCTGCCGAGCGCGACGCGGCGTCCCGGCCGTGCCCGACGACCACCGTGGCGACACGATTCCGGGGCGCGGTCAACAGGTCCAGCAGGGCGGCGAGTTCGGCGTCGGTGTGCGGGGCGGGGGAGGGGAGGTCGCCGTACGCGGCCACCTCCGCGGGGGAAATGAGGGGAGAGGTCATGAGGAGAGAGGCCATGAGGGAAGGGGTGCCGGGCCGTGGCCGGGCTCAGAGGAGCGTGGGCTGGAGGGCGCCCTCGTGCGTGAGCAGCGCGGTTTTGCGTTCGACGCCCGCCGCGTAGCCGCGCATGGTGCCATCCGCGCCGATCACACGATGGCAAGGGCGCAGGATCAGCAGGGGATTCGCGCCGATCGCGGCCCCCAGGGCCCGGACGTCGGACCGCGGTACGCCGATGGCCTCGGCGAGCCGGCCGTAGGTGGTCGTGGTGCCATACGGGATGGCTTCCAGGGCCCGCCAGACGCGTTCCTGGAGTTCCGTACCGGTGGTGCGGAATTCCAGCTCGAAGCGGGAGAGCTCGCCGGCGAAATAGGCGCGGAGCCGGCGGACGGCCTCGGCGAAGGGACGGGGGTCGCGGCGCCAGTGCGGCTGCACGGTGGCGGCGCCCCGTTGCCCCGGCATGGAGAGGGCGGTCAGGGCGGTGCCGCCGGGCGCGGTGGACGATTCCTCGCCGACGAGCAGCAGCTCGCCCATGGGGCTGTCGAGGGTGGTGTAGCTGGTGGTGGCGGTGGTTGCCGCGGAGGAGATCATGGCGCTTCCTCGTTCGTGTTCACTGCTTTCATTCCTCGCTTTCATTCCTCGAGTCTGCAGGTTCGGCCGCGCCTCGGCTGGCGGAAATCGGACGTCACGATGGGGCGCTGCTGGTCCGTCGCAGTCGCCAGTCGCCAGTCGCCAGTCGCGAGCCGCCAGCGACGGCTCATCGATCACCCACCAACCACAGGTCACTCGCCGGCCACCGGCCACCGGCCACTCACCAGCCACCGATCACCACCGATCGCTCGTCACCACCCACCGCGCACGGACCACCGGCGTGTCGACCCGCCGCACCGGCAGTGGCCGACACGCCGGCCGTGCTCCATCGGGAGCTACCTCAGGTCGATCTGGAACACCTTGTCGGAGCCCGGCTCGCCCTCGCCGCTGTTGTCGGCGTTGGTGGTGGTCAGCCACAGGGACTTCGTGCCGGGTACGGACTCGACCGTACGCAGCCGCCCGTAGTCGTGGGTGTAATACGCCTTCGGGGTGCCCGTGTTGGTGCCGTCGACCGGGATGCGCCACAGGCGTTCGCCGCGCAGTGCGGCCATGTAGACCGCCCCGTCGGCGTAGGCGACCGCGCTGGGCGAGGCTTCCGCGACGGGCCACTGACGCTTGGGGTTGGTCATCCCGGAGGTCGAGCAACTGCCTTCGCACCGGGGCCAGCCGTAGTTCTTCCCCGGCTCGATGAGATTCAGCTCGTCGTCCTTGCTGTCACCCAACTCGCCCTCCCACAACCGGCCTTGGGCGTCCCAGGTGATGCCCTGGGGGTTGCGGTGGCCGTAGGAGTAGACCAGAGACTGGAAGGGGTTGCCGGGGGCCGGCTTTCCCTCGGGGGTCATCCGCAGGATCTTGCCGTTGAGGGAGGTCTTGTCCTGGGCGAGATCGGGGGTCCGGGCGTCGCCCGTGGTGGCGTAGAGGTAGCCGTCGGGCCCGAATTTGATGCGCCCGCCGTTGTGGTACGTGTTCTTCTTGATGCCGTCGACCAGCACCTTGTAGTCGCTGAGGGTGCTGCCATCGAAGGTCATGCGCGCGATCCGGTTACCTTCGGCGGCGGTGTGCATCACGTACACGTAGTGATCGGTCCCCCAGGACGGCGATACGGCGATGCTCAGCAGCCCGCCCTCGCCGCCCGTGGTGACGACGTTCGGGACCTCGCCGACCTGCCGCTTCGTGCCGTCCCGGGTGAGTGTGTAGACCTTGAACGCATCGCGCTCGGTGAGCAGGGCGGAGCCGTCCGGCAGCCAGCTCAGGCCCCAGGGGATGGACCAGCCCGACGAGACGGTCTTGGGGGAGCCGGGCTCGGAGGCAAGGGCGCGGCTTCCGGTCACGTGACCCGGACCGGCGGCATGACCCGGACCGGCGGCATGACCCGGACCGGCGGCGTGACCCGGACCGGCGGCACTGCCGGTGCCGGAGGCAGCGACGAGTAGTCCGGCGGCCAGGGCGGAGGTGACCGCCACGGTCCATGTGGTGGGGCGTGCGGCTCTGGTGCGCAGGTGCATGGAGTCCTCCAGCCAGGAAGAGGCGACGGGGCGTTCCCTCGGGGACGAGCATTCGGCGGCGCCGAACTGATAGGAAAGTTTCCTGCCGTTCGGCCCCGGAAGCTACTGCGCCTCGGGGTGAGGGTCAAGGCTGGAAGGCGGGAGGTATCTGCCCCGTCGGCAAGGGGAGTTGATGCTTGAGCGGCGTCCGGTGCCCTCGCCAGGCCGTGCCCTCGACACTCAGGGGTGGTAGTGCTCGACGATCTTCGTCGCGACGCCGTCCTCGACGGTGACCCGGACGTCGAGGGAGTTCATCTTGGCGGCCTTCTCCAGCTGTGCTGCGGTGCACGGGGAGGTGCCGTAGCCGCTGTCGTCCATGGTGACATTGCCGTTCGACGCGCACATCGCGGCGGCTCCCAGGGCCTTGGTCTGTGAGTCGACGAAGAACCCCTGCTCGGCTCCGGAGGCCGGGGCCACGGTCAGCTTTCCGGGTGCCAGGTACTTCAGGACGCCGTTCCAGGTGCCGCTCACGCCCTTGCCGTGGGGCGCCGAGCCGGCGTCGTCCGCCGAGCCGGAGCCCGCGCCGGCACCGCTCGTGCCGTTGGCGCCGCCCGTTCCGTTGCCGCCGCTCGCCGTGCTGTCGCGACCCGTCTTGCCCTCACTCGCCCCGGCGCCGTCACCGCCGCTCTTCCCGGCCTGAGACGGCTTCCGGCTCGGCGCCGACTCATCCTTGGACCCCGGTTCGGCCGCTACGTCGCCGAGGGCTGCGGCCTCGTCCGACAGATCCGAAGGATCGGGGCTCGACGAGACCTTGGTGCTCGCCTTCGTGTCGTCGTCGCTGCTGCCGCAGGCGGTCAACGAGAGCGCGGCAACGGCCACTAGCGAAGCGGCGACGATCCGACGCCCACGGCGTAAGGCGGAGCCGTCGGCGGTGGCGGACGCGGCGGTGCTGTTGGCGTCTGCGTCGACCTCGGAGGCCTTGTTCCAGGACATGAATCCCCTTTGTGTGCACACTGCCGCACAGCGTCTCGGCGGAATCGCGCCGTTGCTGCGTTGGCGTGGGCGTGCGCGTTGGTTTCGGCCACGGGCTTCGGACATGGCGTAGCTACCGCTTTCGGTAGCGGTGCATCACCAGCTTGGTCATGGCCGTTGCCGATCCACTAACGGACCACTAACGCAGCTTCCGTTTCCGTGTGCTCACCGGAAACGGACCCTCGGACCGGGGTCTTCCGCAGACGCTTTCCAGGCAGGAGGCAGGAGGCAGGAGGCAGGAGGCAGGAGGCAGGAGCCGACAGCCAGGAAGGGCGGGCGCGCGGGCCGTTGCGTTGACCGTGCGGGGGCCTACGCCGCCTCGACGACCTCCGAGCGCACCGCAAGCGTCCAGATCTCCAGCAGCACCGCATACTCCGCCATGTCCTGAGCCGACCACGCCATGCCGCGACGGGCGCGTACAAATCGCCGGATCGATTCATTCGCTTCGGAAGCAGGAACGGGCGTACCCGTAGGGGCAGAAGGAGTTGGGGACATATAAGCCATGCTAGGGGCAGACACTGACAACGCAGACCCACGCGCGGCGTCCCCGCGCCCGCAGCGGGTGCTCCTGCGGGTGTCCCTACGTCACCTCAACTTCTTGACCAGCAAAGACAGTCGGCCCTCCGCGCGGCCCCACCGTCCGCATGTGTCCATTCCCACACGCTCCGCGATCACCCGGGGTGACGGAGGCAGCCGGCACGCCAACTCCGGGCGGGCATCGCCGACAAGCCCACTCGCCCACAGCTCCCTCCTTCAGTGGAGGAAGAGGCAGAACGGGTGCCCCGCCGGATCAAGAAGCACCCGGACATCGTCCTGCGGCTGGAATTCGGGGCATGACGCACCCGCCGCGACGGCATACGCCTCGGCCTCCGCAAGGTCATCGACCCGAATGTCGAGGTGCAGCATCTTCTGCTGTTCCTCAGGACGTTCCGGCCAGACGGGGGCTTGATATCCCGGCTCGGACTGGAACGAGAGCCCCGTACCTCCGTCCGGGCACCTGAGCAGTACCCAGTCCGGTTCACTGGACTTCACCTCCCATCCGAGGAGCCGCTGATAGAACTCCGCAAGCGCATGGGCATCCGGGCAATCCAGAGCCACCGTCGCAAGCGAAAACCAAGGCTTCCCCATCGGCATTGCTCCCATCGCCCCCATCCACACACCGGCACCTGACCATACGGCTCGGCCCCCTGGTCGTGGCGTGCCCAGGCTGACGAGGAGGACCGCGCCGTGGCCACGCGAGCGTTACCCCAATCGGGTGAGGTGTGAAGCCGCCGTCGCGACCGGGTTCCGACGGCCGCATCCTCGTCGTCACCGCATGGGTAAACGAGCGCAGCCTCATCGTTCTCGAGTCGATCTCGGTCGAGGTGGCGCTCCACGAGCACCTCGCAGAGTTCCGCCGGACCCGCCGTTGTCAGTGGTGCCCCCTACCGTGGCTCTCGTAAATATCCGAGCTGCTGGCGCTTCTCGGACCCGCCCCGCTTCCGTGAACAGCGCACGGGAGCGGGGCCACCAATCCGGCCGGCCCGCGGAGCTATCCGGCCGGCCCGCGGAGCTAGGTGATGCGCGCCGCGATGGGGGCGACCTTGATCCCAGCCTGGTCGGTCCTCGGCGGGGAAACGGACGTTTTCGCGTCCTCCTCAGGCGCGCCGGGCGGGTGTGGGTGACGATGGAATGGCCGAGGTGCAGCGGCGCCCGTGCAGCGGCGGTGGGGGACGCCCGGAGCACCTGCCGAGTCGTGCCGGGAGGCCCCGATGGATTATCCGGAATGCTATGAGCTGGTATTTCAAGCCCCTGCCGTCGAGGACGACGTGGTGATCGTCCGTCGTACCGACCGGGCTGGAGCGGGCGGCTATCCGGTCTATGAGGACGAATCCGGAATCGTCCGCGCGGAGATCAGCGACCGGGGTGAAGTCCGCATGCTGGCCAGCGGGGGACATCAGATGCTCCGGACGCCGCTGCTGGCGCGACCCCTGACCCCGTGAGGTCTCGCAGGAGCCTGTCCGGCGGACGGGAACGCGCACTCATAATCACGCTGTGTTGCGACATCTTTACCCTGGGCGAGTTTCCGGGCGCTGAGTCCGCGTGGCGCACCTCGGAGCGATAGCTCTCTCGGCAGTCAGCTGCATGCCGTGTGCGTCGCTCCCCCATGCCGTGCGCACAAGGGCGCGTCGCCCTCCGATCGGCACACGCACGCCAGGCGCGTGGCCCCCCGATCGGCATACGCACGCCAGGCGCGTCAGCCTGATCCGCACACGGAGCCAGGAGCTTCGACTGATCCGCGCTCCGGCTCAGAGGCCCCGCAGATGGTTTCGTTTTTGCGGCGTCCGTCGGCCGTCGGGCATTGTCACGTTCCCGCTGCCCCAGGTGTTCCTGCGGTCCTCGGTGCCTTCGCTGTCCGTGCCGGCCTCGCTGACCTCACCGTTCTCGGCGGGGTCGGGCTTGGCGTCGGGTTCGGATGGCGATGCGGAGGAAGCCGTCTGGCCTTCCAGCACGGCCATGGCGCGTTCGAGCGTCTCACCGGTGACCTGCATCCGGATCCTGGCCAGTCGTTCTAACTCGCTACGCGACACCACGTCAGCGTACCTGCCGTGAGTTCAAACCTCGGCACGACCCAAGAATCCGTGACGATAGGGGAGTTGGCGGACGCATCACCCTCAACCCGGCGGGCTGTCGGACTCCCACACGTACGACCTGGTTCGCGAGCCCGGTGTCGGCAGTTGATCAGCATTCCGTCCCACACGTCCCTCCCTCCCTGGGGGCGCGTTGGGCGGTGGAGCAGTGCGGTGGAGAAATGCGTGGCAGCGGTTCACGACCTGCTGCTTGGATGCGCGGTGTGACTTCCTTGGAGCTGGCTGACCGTCGTGAACTGCTGGAACGGCTGGAGCATTACTACGATGCCGTCCCCCGATCCGGTGCCCGGGCCGAGGACTTCGGGGCGCTGACGTTGTTCGTCCGGGAGGGGCAGGGATGGCCCTTCTATGCCCGCCCGGCCCTGGGGCGGCGCGGAGAGGTGAGTGCTGCCGAGGTGAACCGGGTGCGCGCCCGGCAGCGGGAACTGGGCATTCCGGAGAGTTTTGAGTGGGTGGCCGAGACTGCGCCCACGCTGAAGGCCGCGGTCGAACAGGCGGGGCTTTCGGTGCGCGCACATCCCTTGATGGTGCTGGGCCCGGACGTCCCGACCCCCGATGAGTCCAAGGTGCCCGACGGTGTGGCGCTGCGGACCGTCGGGCCGGACGATCCTGTGCTGCCCAGCGCACTGGCCGTCCCACATCTGGCCTTCGCCGATCCCGGGACCGGTGTCGGTGTGGCCGGAGTGCGGGAACTGGCCGAGGCGGTCCGGGGCAGCGCCGGAGACGGGACGGTGGAACGCTCGGCCGCACGCATCCGGGCCGGTCTGACGTGTGTCGCCGCCGCGGTGGCGGACGGCAGGGCGCTGTGTGCCGGTCAGCACCAGCCGGTCGGGAAGGTCAGCGAGACCGTCGGCGTCGGAACTCTGCCGACCGCACGCCGCCGTGGTCTGGGGCTCGCGGTCACCGCGGCGCTGGTGTCCGACGCACGCTCGCGAGGCGTCGAGACCCTCTTCCTGTCCGCGGGCGACGATGACGTCGCGCGGATCTACGCCCGGCTCGGCTTCCGCTTCGTGGCCACCGCACTCATCGCCGAGCCCGCCGAGTAGGGCTCGCGGAGGTCCGTCACCCGTGATGCGCCACGGCCGTACGGGCTACGGGACGTCGGCGAGAGCGCGGGTGACGGCCGCTTCGGCATGCAGCCGGGTGGTCGGAAAGAGCGGAACCGGGCTGTGCTCCGGTTCGATGAGCAGCTCGATCTCGGTGCAGCCCAGGACGATGCCCTCCGCTCCGGCAGTGACGAGGTCGCCGATGACGGCCTGGAACGCCTTCCGGGATTCCTCGCGGACGATGCCGAGGCACAGCTCCTCGTAGATCACGCGATGGACGGCGCTTCTCCCGGCGGCGTCCGGGACGAGCACATCCAGCGCATGGCTTTCGAGTCGGCCGCGGTAGAAGTCCTGCTCCATGGTGAAGGCGGTGCCCAGCAGTCCGACGCGGTGCAGGCCGCTGGTACGTACGGCGTCCGCCGTGGTGTCGGCGAGATGCAGCAGCGGGACGGTGACGGCAGCGGACACTTGGTCGGCGACCTTGTGCATGGTGTTGGTGCAGAGCAGGAGCATGTCCGCGCCGGCCGACTCCAGTGCTCCGGCGGCCTCGGCGAGCACCTCGCCGGCCTGCTCCCAGCGACCTTCAACCTGCAGTCGTTCGATCTCCGCGAAGTCCACGGAGTAGAGCACACACTTCGAGGAGTGCAGGCCGCCCAGACGCTCGCGCGTCAGCTGATTCAGCAGCCGGTAGTACTCCGCCGTGGACTCCCAGCTCATGCCTCCGAGCAACCCGATGGTCTTCATCGGGCCACCCTCGCACAGGATGCGGGCCGTTACGTCACCTCACCGGGGCGCGGTTACGTCTCCTCAACTCCCTGCGGCTGTCATGCCCTCGTCCCGAGCCCCGCGCGGGGTGGGCGCTGACAACGGCTCGATCCGCATGGGGGATGCCGTGCGGGCGCCGGCCGGGGCGAGCACCGATGGGGCCGATGGGATCGATGCATTGGTATGGACATGTTCAATGCGCTGCCCATAACCTGGCGTTGGTCTAGACCGCAGCTCTGGCGGTCGTAGCCGCAGTCCTGGTTGCAGCTGCAGTTGAAGCTGCCGTGCGTTGCCGTCCTACTCGTCCTTGTCCGTGAACGTGTCGCTTGACGATCCGTGTCCCCACGCCCGTACTGCGAGGGCGGTTGCGGCATCTCCGACCACACGTCGTCAACTGGCGGAGTTCGTAAGGCGATTCGTCAACTCGGCCATCCCCCCACACGCAGTGGCCCCTCCTGCCCGGAGTGCGGCCGCGCGAAGGAGTCACCGCAATGAGATCACGTATTGCCGCGTTGCTGAGCGCCGCCGCCGTAGCCGCGAGCGTCGCGCTCGTCGTACCGACTGTGCCTGCGGCCGCCACGGTGGGCTGCTCCGACTGTGCTGCGGCTCCGGCCAGGGCTGATGCCCAGGCGGAGGGGTTCGTCGTCAGCGAGGCGCAGTTCAACCAGATGTTCCCGAACCGGAATTCGTTCTACACCTACAGTGGCCTGACCGCGGCCCTCAGCGCTTATCCGGAGTTCGCGAACACCGGGAGCGACACCGTGAAGCGCCAGGAGGCCGCGGCCTTCCTCGCGAACGTCAGTCACGAGACCGGTGGCCTCGTGTACGTGGTGGAGCAGAACACCGCGAACTACCCCCACTACTGTGACGCCAGCCAGCCGTACGGGTGCCCGGCGGGTCAGGCCGCCTACTACGGCCGTGGTCCGATTCAGCTCAGCTGGAACTTCAACTACAAGGCCGCGGGCGATGCGCTCGGCATCGACCTGCTGCACAATCCCTATCTGGTGGAACAGGACGCCGCCGTCGCCTGGAAGACCGCCCTTTGGTACTGGAACACGCAGACCGGGCCGGGCACGATGACCCCGCACCAGGCCATGGTCAGCGGCGCCGGGTTCGGTGAGACCATCCGCAGCATCAACGGCTCCCTCGAATGCAACGGCGGCAACCCCGGCCAGGTACAGAGCCGGATCAACAGCTACCAGAGCTTCGTACAGATCCTGGGGACCACGCCTGGCGGCAACTTGAGCTGCTGACGAGTGGTGCGGTCGGCAAATCAGTGGTCGGCAAATCAGTGGTCGGCATATCGGTGGTCGGCAATCCGACGGGCGGCATACGTATGGCGGCCGGTCGTGAGCGGCGGCCGCCTTGCCGGCCGGCCGTTCCAGCGCACCGGACGGTGTTCCGTTCCCCGGCCCGGCATTCCGGTGCGCTGGACGAGCCGACCAGTCCGACGAGCCCGACGAGCCGACCAGTCCGACGAGCCCGGTGTCCATGGCTCCATGGCCAGGTCGGGGCGCTGTCCGCCGTCCCCGAGCTGGTTGTGCCGCGCACAGGTCGTCAGCAGCGAGCGTGGGCGGTGATGTCCGCGCTGAATTCGTCGATCATTGCGGGGGTGACGGTCGGCCGGCACTGGGCGATGGCGGCGAGATAGTCCTCGGTGGTCGCCCCGAGCCGGCCGTGCGCCCCCGCACCGACGCCGATCGCCTCCAGGTCCCGCTCGAAAGACGTCTGGGCGGCCACCCGGGCGGTGTGCTCGATGTCGGCCGGGGTGAACAGCTCGCTGGCCGCCACCAGCGCCGCGACATCCACCTCGGCCCGGCCGTCCGTGTACCGGGA
Organism: Streptomyces sp. NPDC054786; assembly: GCF_053611685.1. Classification (NCBI taxonomy): domain Bacteria; kingdom Bacillati; phylum Actinomycetota; class Actinomycetes; order Kitasatosporales; family Streptomycetaceae; genus Streptomyces; species Streptomyces sp. NPDC054786. The sequence goes on from NZ_JBSHAW010000005.1 coordinate 50,012, forward strand.
CCAGATCGCCGACCGGGCCGCCGTGTCCGGCGTCCCGATCGGGATCAGGTAGTCGAACCGACCGGGGCGCAGAAACGCCGGGTCGAGCGAGCGGACGGAGTTGGTCGCGCACACCAGCAGCCGTTCGTCCCGTTCCCGGAAACCCGGTATGAGCTTGAGCAGCTCATTGGTCACACCGTGCAGCCCGCCCGGCTGCGCGGGCTCGCCGCGGACCGGCGCAATCTCCTCGACCTCGTCGATGAAGACGAGGACCCGCTCCAGCTCCGCGATCCGGGCGAACGCGCTGCGCAGGGCCGCCGCCAGATTGCCCTCGTCGGCCAGGCGGGACGGAAGCAGCTCGACGAACGGCCAGCCGAGCCTGGCGGCGATACCCCGGGCGAAGGTGGTCTTCCCGGTTCCCGGCGGACCGAACAGCGCGATCGCCCGCGGTGGCCGGACGCCGTGCCGGGCGGCTCGCTCCGGCTCCGCCAGCGGGAGCACGACACGCCGTTCGATGAGGTCCTTCTCCGCTTCCATGCCGGCCACCTTGGCCCACAGGTCGGTGGGCAGGAACCGTCCGCCGAGGTCTTCCAGGAGGCTGGCCGCGGGCCCGTGGTGCGGCTCGACCTTCTCGAAGTAGGCGACGGCGGGCTGCCGCGTATAGCCCGCGTTGAGCAGTCCCTCCCCGAGCAGATCTTCTTCGGGGAGCACATAGGCGATACGGCTCACCCGGGCCGCGATCAGCCGCCGCTCCAGCTCCACCAGCAGCGCACTCGCCAGCCCCCGGCCACGCCAGGCCGAGGAGATCGCGATCCGCATCACCCAGCCCCGCTCACCCGCCACACACGCGAGCGCCGTGCCGATGGGCGCACCCTGGTGGACGGCCACCACGGCGGGCTGCCGAGAGGTCAGCGCACTGATGCACTCGGCGAGCGAGAAGACGGACTCCTGTCCGAGCTCGGCCGTGGAGTCGATCAGGTGGACCACTTCGGCGAGATCGTTCTCGCGGTAGTCGTGGATGAGCCAGTTCACCGGTACCGCCCCTCATTGGTGATGTTGGTGATGTTGGTGATGTGGTGGCAGTGAGGCTAGGGGCGGCGACGGAGCGGGTCCCGCTCCATCGTGAACAATCCGGGGCGTGGATCGCTACGGTCCGTCTGTAGCCAGATCCGCCGTGGCCACGACAGGGGCCCCTCTGACCGGCAGGAATCGGCTGGCTGGCCAGGCCCGGCCGATGGCATGCTGTCCGGCGTGAACGGACCTGAGATCCATGTCAGCTTCGCCCCTGAGCTGCACCTTTTCGTCGCCTCGGAGCACACCACGACCACCCCTGCGTCTGTGGTGACCGATGGGTCATCGACGCTCGGCCATGTCGTCGAGTCGCTCGGTGTCCCGCTCACGGAGGTCGGGCGGCTCGTCGTGGACGGCGTCGAGGTTGCCGTCTCCCATGTCCCTGGGGCGGGCGAGAACATCGAGGTACAGGCCGTCGAGCGCCCGCAGCGGATCGCCGGCGCGCCCCTGAGGTTCCTGCTGGATGTGCACCTCGGCACCCTGGCCCGCAGGTTGCGGCTGCTCGGCGTCGACGCGGCGTACACGAACGAGGACCCCGGTGACGCGGCGCTGGCCGCGCTCTCGGCGAAGGAGCGACGGGTACTGCTCTCCCGGGATCGGGGACTGCTGCGACGCCGGGAGATCTGGGCGGGCGCATTCGTCTACAGCGACCGGCCCGACGACCAACTCCGCGACATACTGGGCCGCTTCGCCCCCACCCTCGCCCCGTGGACGCGCTGCACCGCCTGCAACGGACGGCTGGCGGACGCGGACAAGAACTCGGTCCGGGAGCAGCTTGAGCACGGCACTCAACGTACGTATGACGTCTTCGCGCAGTGCACTGCCTGCGGGCGCGTCTACTGGCGAGGGGCACACCATGCGCGGCTGGAGGCAATCGTCGAAAAGGCGCTCCGGGACAGCACGACCTGAGGTGAGGGCGGACCGACACTCGATATTTCATGGGGACGTGAGACCGCCTCTCGGCTCCACCCGTCGGCCGTACGAATTCCTCAGTTCGGGTGAGGGCGCCCTTGGGGCTCCCGTGGCGCACCCGTGACAACCCGCGGAGCGCCCGTGGAGGACGGTCCGCGTGCGTGTCCATTAATTGCCGGGTGATCACGGCACCGGACGCACGGCGAAGTTCGTGCGGATCGGCTTCGGACGGTGCCTCAACTGGCTCTGACAGCAGGCTATTTCGGACTTTGGGGATCGGGACCGGGGCGAGCCGAGGTGTTCCGGACCATGGGCCCCCCGACCGCGACCGGGCCGTCTCGCCGGTGCCGCCATAGTGGACCACGGTTCCGAATCGGGTTCCGCTGCGCGGCGGGCAGCGGAACGAACCATCCCTGTCGGGGAGTTCGTCCCTTGCCTGCTCTTCGCGCAGTACGGGGTGACCGCATCCCGCCAGGGCTGCGGTCACAGGCACACGGCTCGTCGGCCACGTCCGTATCGACCGCGTTGAGTTCACCCACGCAACCCATCGCCGAACGCCCTCGTGTCGTCGCAGTCGTCGCAGTCACCGTTCGCCGCAGTCGCCGTCACCCCGGTCATCACAGCCATCGGGGCCGTCGGCGTGTCGCGGAGAATCCCGCTCGGCGGGCTCGTTCAGGGCTGAATTGCGGTGCCGTGGAGGGGCGCCGAAGTGCCTCTAGCCCACTCGTTGCGCGACACGCCGACGACGCGCGCCATCCAACGGGTGAATCCGCCGCCTCCGGCCACCCGAAGAGCCCATGACGTCCCTCGAATGCGACGTTCTCCGGTGGTGCGAGGTCGCAATCAGGCTGACGGTGATCACGTCGCCACTGCGATCCGATGAGCCGGCAAAGAGTCAGCCTTCGCAGTCGCGTCGAAAGGAACTTGTCCCCATGCGCACTGCTCGCACCCTGTTCGCCTCAGCCGCCATTACGGCGGTGCTTGCAATCTCCGCTCCCGCTGCGAACGCCATGATCACGGCGGACATTGCCTCGGACAGCGCTTCTTCCGCCACCAACAACGACCACGACAGGAACGGCGACCGCGACCACGGTCGGGGCAACGACAACTGCCGCGACCACGGCCGCGGCGGCTACGGCGACCGTGACCACGGCCGTGGCAACGGACGTGACAACGGTCGCGGCAACGGACGTGACAACGGACGTGACAACGGCCGTGACAACGGTCGCGGCAACGGCCGTGACAACGGAGGTGACCACGGCCGCGGTGGCTACGGCGACCGTGACCACGGCGGTGACCACGGCGGCGCCCACTGCCGCGACGACCGGATGCCGAGCGGCGGTATGCACACCGGCGGCGGCGCCATGGCCAAGACCGTGATCGGTGACTGGGACCAGGGCAGCGGCTACGGCGACGACCACGACAAGCACGGGCGTGGCGACCGCGACCACGGCCGCGGCGACCGTGACCACGGCGGCGGCGACCGCGACCACGGCCGCGGCGGGTACGGCGACCGTGACCGCGACCACGGCCGGGGTGGCTACGGCGACGGTGACCACGACAAGGGTGGCTACGGCGGCTACGGCCGCGGCGACCGCAAGCCTCACGGTGGCATCCACACCGGTGGTGGCGGCATGGCGACCGGCAGCGGTCTGGCCGCCGGCTCCGTGCTGATGCTCGGTGGTCTCGGTGCTGGTGCGTACATGCTGCGTCGTCGCAACACCTCGGGCGCTGCGGCGGCCTGACCCGGCTGCCCCACACGGGGGCCGCTGCGCTGTCGCGGCCACCGTTCCTCGTGGACGGTGGCCGCGGCGATTGCATCACCGCTGCCCCTCACGCCTCGTCGTCCCCCGGTTCATGAAAGGCACCCTCAATGACCGCCCAGCAGTCGCCCCAGCCGAATTCGAACCCGTCCCGGACCACCCCCGCGTCTCGCCCCGTCGGCCGCGGTCTGCTGTGGTCTGCGGGAGCGTTCCTGCTGGGCTCCCTCCTCGTCTACAACTCGGTGGACACCTCGGCGGACCCCAAGCCGCCCTCCCACCACACCGTGGCTTCCTCCGCCACACCGCGGCCCTCCGCCGCCGCGGCAGTGCCTGATCTGGCCCTGCCCCGTTCCGCCCCGAAGCGCGTGTCGATCCCCACGATCGCCGTGGACGCGCCCTTCACCCCGCTGACCATCGGCCCGACCGGACAGCTCAACGCGCCGCCCGCGGGGGACAAGAACCTCGTCGGTTGGTACCAGGACGGCGCGACGCCGGGCGAGCGCGGCTCGGCGATCATCGCCGGTCATGTGGACACCAAGACCGGACCGGCGGTGTTCCTGCAACTTGAAGCGCTCAAGCCCGGTGCCCTGATCAACATCACCCGTGAGGACGGCATGGTCGCGACCTTCAAGGTCGACTCCATCGAGACCTACAGCAAGGCGAAGTTCCCCAGCGACCAGGTCTACGCCGATGCTCCCACCGCGCAGCTCCGGGTGATCACCTGCGGTGGTGCTTACGACAGGAAGGTCAAGGACTACGTCGACAACATCGTGGTGTACGCCCACCTCGCCTCGTACCGACACGTCTGAGCCTTTCCGACACGCCCGAGGGGCTCTCCCCCCATCCCCGAGGCAAACACAGACACGCCAGGACAAGCCCAGGCCGACCCCCTCGTCGGCCTGGGCTTTGTCATGGCCGGGGCCGGGGTGGGAGTGGCAGCAGGAGGGGGATGGGCGAGCCGTTCGCGTGCGGGGGCATGGGCGGGCGTTGCGCGGGTCGACGGGGCGGGCCGGGCCGATCGCGGGCTGGTGAGGTCCGGTCAGGCGGCTCGTCGCATACGAGGCAGCGGCCGGGACGGGGCCGGGCTCGGTGCGGAGGCACTACCGTCGGGCCACGTGGTCGGGGCGAGCCGGCCTCGCGGGGGCGCGCCGCACCCAGGGGCGGCCGGGCAGCTCGACCCGTGCGAACTGTCCGTCTTCCGTGAACGGGGTAATGACCCCGTCGTGCAACTTTTCCGGTTCGCGTTGCCGGTCGCGGTCCGGCACCCATGGCCCTCCACGGCCTTACCAGATCGCGCGCTCCGCCACCCCGGCGGAGAACGGGAAGGGGACAGTTGACGGCTGTGGGGTGGGTGGCATCGAGCAAGAGGACCTTGGCGGCGCGTCGGCGCCGCCGGGCCCGGTCGCGGGGGCGGGCGACGGCATCCACGGCAATCGGGCCGCCGTGCGCACCACATCGGCCTCGCCAGGCTGCCCGGGGCCGGGACGACCTGGCGAGGGCGGCACGGAGGCTGTCGGGACCGCGGCCCGCCTGAGACCGACGCCGCCCGGTGGCGATGCTCACCCGGTGGCGAGGCCGCCTGACGTCGGTGCCCGCCCGGTACCGAGGCTGCCCGGTACCGAGGCCGCCCGGCACCGAGGCCCGCCCGGGACCAAGGCCCGCGTCGTACTGCCCGTCAGATGTCCGACGGCCCATGGAACGGCGGCGGCATTTCACCCACCCTCGGCTTCCGGTAATCCGCCCCGGCCCCCTAAGCCGACAGCCTGTCAGGTCGTCGGGCGACACGCGGTGCCGTGGCTTTCTCCCGATACGGAATGCCCGGGGAAATAATGAACCGTCGAAGAAACCATGGGCGCGCCCATGATGTTCCCGAGTGTATTCATGAGGCACCCGATGCCGCCCTGTTGACGGGATGAAATGAGCGCTGGACGCCAAGGACCGTCGCACCCGCGCAGGGGCCGGAAGCCGGCCCGCGGAGGCACTCCTGCCACCGACCGCATGCTCCGCATTCTGCTGCGCCGCCGCAAACAGCCGCTGAGCGCCGAGGATGTGACGATCACCGACAGACCCGCCGTACGCCAGGCGGTGTCGGCCGCGGCCCTCGGCAACACCATGGAGTGGTTCGACTTCGGGGTCTACGCCTATCTGGCCGGCACCTTGGGCAAGGTCTTCTTCCCGTCGAGTTCCCCCGGGGCCCAGGTGGTGTCGACCTTCGCCACATTTGCCGCGGCATTTCTCGTCCGGCCGCTCGGCGGCTTGGTATTCGGCCCGCTCGGCGACCGTATCGGCCGTAAACGCGTGCTCGCCGCCACCATGATCATGATGGCGATCAGCACCTTCGCCGTCGGATTTCTGCCCACCTACAACACCATCGGCTTCGCCGCGCCCATTCTGTTGCTGATCTGCCGTCTGGTTCAGGGGTTCTCCACCGGCGGGGAATATGCGGGAGCCACCACCTACATTGCCGAATACGCACCGGACACCCGCCGCGGATTCCTCGGCAGCTGGCTCGACTTCGGCACGTTCGTCGGATATGCGCTCGGCTCCGGACTGGTGACCCTCCTCACGGCGGTGCTCGGTGCGGACGGCTTGGTGGACTGGGGCTGGCGGCTGCCGTTCCTCGTCGCCGGACCGCTGGGGCTGATCGGCCTGTACATGCGGCTGAGGCTGGAGGAGACCCCGGCCTTCCAGCGTGAGGCCGAACAGGCACATCACGATGCGGAGGAGGTCGTCGCCGCGGGCGGCGAGGACCCGGTGGAGGAGGCCCGCCAGTCCGGTAAGGGGCGGCTGAAGGAGATCTTCACCCAGCACTGGGAGGCCGTGCTGATCTGTATGGGCCTGGTGCTGCTCTACAACGTCACCAACTACATGGTGACCTCGTACCTGCCGACGTTCATGACCGAGACGCTCGGTCAGGACGCCACCACCGCCCAGCTGCTCATCCTCGGCACCATGATCGTTGTGGTGCTCACCATCACCACCGTGGGCCGTACCTCCGACCGATGGGGCCGCCGGCCCGTCTTCATGGCGGGCAGCGCCGCCATGATCGTCCTCGCCGTCCCCGCGATGCTTCTCATCCGCGCCGGCGGCATCCTGCTGCCGGCCTTCGGGTGCCTGATCCTGGGGCTCCTGCTGGTGTGCTTCGCGGGTACGTCCGCCTCGACCCTGCCCGCACTGTTCCCGACCCGGCTGCGCTACGGCGCGCTGTCGATCGCCTTCAACATCTCGGTCTCGCTCTTCGGCGGCACCACCCCGCTCATCGCCTCCGCGCTGGTGCAGGCGACCGGCAACGACATGATCCCCGCCTACTACCTCATGGTCGCCGGCGTCATCGGGCTCATCGCCACCTTCTTCCTCCACGAAACGGCCGGAAAGCCGCTGCGTGGTTCCGGCCCGATGGTGGAGAGCGAGGAGCAGGCTCAGGAGCTGGTGGCCAAGAGCCGCACCGAAGCGGGGCGGCGGGCCAGGGACCTCTGGCTCCGGTTGCGGCACCCATGGGCGCGGCATTGAGCGTGACGACGGGCAGGAGGCTCAGTGGCGTGACGGTGCCCGTCGCTCACCCGGCCGGCGCAACCGCCCGGACCGGTCCAACGCCCGGGAGCTATCCCTGAACGCTGCCGTACCAGCGCCAGCTGGTGCGGCGAGGGTGCCCCGGTAGTTCGGCGCGTCCGGTGGCCCACAGCAGCGTGTGCCAGGGATCGGCGGCCTCCGGGGCGTCCGGAAACAGCCGGGCGAGCACCCGTGCGCACACGTCGGCGGGCGGGTTCCAGGAGAGCTGAAGCCCCTCCGCCAGGTCGTAGGCGTGCACGAGGGTCTCCACCGTGCCCATGGCGGCGAAGCCCTCGGGGTCCGACACCCCGAACACGTGGTGGGCACGCACCTTCGGCGGCGTCGTCCGCGCCATGGCCACCAGCAGAGCGCCGCTCGCCTCCAGCACCTGCAGCAGCCCCGCAGGGCCCGCCGTACGGTCGGCATGCACGGCGTTCGCGGGGCCGCCGGGCCGCCGGCTCTCCCACACAAAGGGCACATTGCCCTCCAACGGCGGCCTCCGGGGGCCCAGTTGGGCGGCGTAGGCGAAGAGATCGTCGCTGAGGTGCTCGACGGTCTCCCAGCAGTCCCACTCCAGCGAGCCTGCCTTGCGGTCCCACGCCGCCGGGGGCGCCTCGCGCAATACGGCCACCGCGAGCTGTACGGCGCGGTCAAGATCGTCCGCAGCGACGGCGGCCGGCTGGAGTGCGACTTCTGTTGATCGGGACATACGGGGACCGTACCGCGAGCGCGGGGGAGGGCGGGCCGACCGGGCCCGCTGGTGGTCGTGCTACGGATCTGACGGTCTATCGTAGGCGCATGTCCGCGCCTGAACTGATCCGTATCGTCTCCCGCGACTCGCCGATGGCCCTGGCCCAGGTGGAGCGCGTCCGCGCCGAACTCGGCGCCCTCCACCCCGGCATCGCCACCGAGGTCATCCCGGTCAAGACGACCGGCGACCGCTGGATGGGCGCCCTCTCCCAGGTCGAGGGGAAGGGGGCGTTCACCAAGGAGGTCGACGCCGCCCTCCTGGCCGGTGAGGCGGACCTGGCGGTGCACTGCGTCAAGGACATCCCGGGCGACCGCCCGCTGCCGGCCGGCACCACCTTTGCCGCGTTCCTCGAACGCGATGACGTCCGGGACGCGCTGATCCACCCCGACGGGCTCACTCTCGACGAACTGCCCGACGGCACCCGGATCGGTACCTCCTCGGTCCGCCGGATCGCGCAGCTCGCCGCCTCCCATCCGCACCTGCAGTGTGTGCCGATGCGCGGCAACGCCAACCGCCGTATGGAGAAGCTCGCGGCCGGTGAGGCGGATGCACTGCTGCTGGCCGTCTCCGGTCTCGAACGCATCGGCCGTACGGACGTGATCACCCAGATCCTGTCGGTGGACGAGATGTGCCCGCCCATCGGCGCGGGCGTGCTGGCGCTCCAGTGCCGCGAGGGCGACACCGACACCATCGACGCCGTCAGCGGTCTCGGCCACCCCCGGACCTTCCAGGAGACCACCGCCGAACGCATGCTGCTGCACGTGCTGCAGGGCCACTGCAACAGCCCCATCGCCGGTTACGCCAAGACCGACGGCCGCGGTGAACTGTCGCTGCGGGCCTGTGTGTTCACCCCGGACGGCAAGACGGTTCTCAACGCGCACGAATGGGCCGGCCCGCTCACCCCGGAGACGCTCGGCACATCCGTGGCCGTCGCCCTGCTGCGTCAGGGCGCCCGCGAGCTGATCGACGGGATCGCGCACTGACGTCCGTGTCCCACCTGGGCCGGCGAGCTCTGACCGAGGTGGGAGGCCGATTGGGGGCCTTCAGCGGGCGAATGCTGCCGATACGCGGCCTTGGTCCTCCGTGGTGAAGGCGAAGGTACTGGCCGGATTTCGGTAGGAGTGCGTGCCGTCGTTGGCGAGAACTCCGTTGTGGGTGGTCCAGGAAGTGGGGCCGGTCGAGCCTTGATCTTCGACGAGCGCAGCCGCAAGGTCGTGAGGCGCCTCGGCGGAGGTGCGGGCATCGAGTGCGGCTGCCAGGCGTGGCATCGCGCTATCCGGGAGGTCGTCGTCTCCCATGGCGGGCAGCAGAAGCAGGAGGCGGGCGTGTGGGTCGGTGGTGCTGCCCCCGGCCAGACCGTTGTCGGCAGCGCTGATCAGCTCGGACCAGGACATGGCCGGTCCCATGAAATGCCCGTCGTCCCGGGCGAGAAGCAGGGCACGTTCCCAGGCTGGGTGGTGCAGGAGGTAGTCGACACCGGGGTCGTCGTTGTCGGTGCGGTAGACGACGTGGAGACGGTGCTCAGCGCCCAGCGGGATCGTGAAGACGGGCCAGTTCGCTCGTTCCGTCAACTGCCGGTGGAACTCCTCGGCCGCGTCGTGGTCGGCGCCGAAGAGCAGCTCTTCCGTCTCCTCGCGCTGAGCGATGGAGTACAGGTGGCCGGGCCAGAAGAGGGCTGACTTGAGCAGTTCCGGCTCGGGCGTGAGCGGTCCGCATGCGTACCCGGGTATCTCCATCATGGCGGTCATCATGCCGCGTGGCTGTCGTGCCCCGACCGGTACCTTGCCGCTCCGCGCGCACGCATTGCGCCCGGACCGCGCCGCGGTGTCGTCATCCTGCACCACTCGCGCGCCCGGCCGATCGTCAGGAAGCCGCCGCGAGGGCAGCGGCGAGGAGGGCCGCCGGGCCGTCCGGTAGCACGTGGTGCAGGGCCTCGGTGCGGTGGACCAGCCGCCGCACCGGCGCTGTGCGACCGGCGCCGGGGGGGGTCAACCACCGGACCGGGGCTGACCGTTGGGACCGGGGCTACCGTTGGGACCGGGACTGAACCGTTGGGGTCAGAGCTGACCGTTGGGGTCGAAGGCGGACCGTTGGGGTGGACGGGCATGCTCTGTCCACCCCAACGACGGCCGTCGGCTCAGCCCTTCAGGCGGGTGATTGCCGGAACGAGGTCTCCTTGTTCGGAGATGCCGGCGGCCCAGAGGTCGGCGCTCTTGGGCACCGTGGTGAAGCTCCGTACGACGATGCCCGGAGCGGAAGCCGTGTCCCACTGGTTCGTCTTCCCGTTCCACCGCAGGGCCACGGTCGCGGCGCCCTTCCCGCCGACGGCCCACAGATCGCCGTTCGCCGCCTTGCCGACGGCACGCAGCCGGCCGTCCGCCACGTCCGGCGTCTTTGCCGCTGTCCAGGCGGTGCCGTTCCAGTGCACCGCGAGGGGACGATCCGCGCTACCGGACGTGCTGCCGCCCACCGCCCAGATGTCGTCGGAGGCGAACGCGGTGACTCCGCCGAGCCAGTTGTGGGACTTCTGAGGGCCCGGCACGGTGACCCGCTTCCAGCTGGTGCCGTCCCAATGCAGCAGCAGCGCCGTCTGCGGTGACTTGGCGTCGGCGGCATACGCGGCACCGGCCGCCCAGATGTCGTCCGGAGCGACGGCCGTTACGCTGCTGAGTTCGCCCGTGCCCACATCGGGCAGGGTCTGCCGTTGCCAGCTCGTGCCGTCCCACGACTGGATGGCCGGGACTCCGTCCTTGATCGACCGGCTCATCGCCCGGCCCACCGTCCAGGCCTTGCCGTCGGACGTCGTTGTCACGGCGTCGGGGACGACATGGCCGCCCGGATCGCGGGCCAGCTGGTGTGTGGTCCATTTGGAGCCGTCCCAGTGCACGGAAGCGCTGCCCACCGCCCAGATATCGGTGGCCGAGCGGACGGCGAGGGCCTGCGGAAAGCTGTTCTCCGGCAGTGTGGACTCCTGGGTCCAGGACGTCCCGTCCCAGCGCAGTGCGACGGCCTCGAGAGCGGTGGCACTCTTCAGCCGATAGCCCACTGCCCAGGCCTGCTTGTCACTCAGAGCGGCTATCGCGGTCAGATCGCCCTTCTTTACGGGCACCTGTGTTGCCTGCCACCCGTCCGCGCGGGATGCCGAGGACGCGGGAGCGGTGTCGGACGAGGTGGGAACGGTGGCTGCTGCGGACGCGGCCGGTCCACCGTTGATGCCGGTCAGGACCAGTGCCCCGGTGACCACGGTGCCGGCAAGCGAGGCCAGCAGCAGCGGTATCCGGCCGGGACGCCGCCTGGGCAGGGAGTTAGTCGATGGCATAGGCATTTCCTTGTCTGGTGGGGGATCAGGTCAGCGCACGGGGGCGGTTGATGGGCGCCCGCCTGCTCGCTAGACCTTGGTGGTGATCACGAAGTCGAATGTGCCGGTGTAGCTGCCGTCCTTCGGGCCGGTGAGCCCGACGGCGCAGGCGCGGTTGAACAGCCGGTCGGCGGCGTTGAGGGCGGCGAAGTCCCGGCCGTACGCCTGGGTGTCGTCGGGGAAGTACAGCTGGGTGACGAGCACGGGGCCGCCGGACGCCTGCACCTGGGTGTGGATGTGTGGTGCCCGTTGGCCCCAACGGCCCCAGTAGTCACGGGGGATGATCGTCCGGAGCAGGTAGGCGCCCCTGCTGTCCGTGTACTGGTGCCCGCGGAGCGAGAACCCCGAGGTGTCGTAGTCGCCGTTCTGATCGCACTGCCAGAACTCGATGAGTGTTTCGGGCAGCGGCTTGCAGCTGGTGTCGTACACGACTCCGCTGAGGTCGAGCCGTACCCCGCGGGTGGCCGGGGTGATCAGATCGCCCCGTGCGGGGGAGTTGGGCTTGAACAACGGGCCCTCGATGGAGTCCGGAGTCTCCTGGCCCGAGCAGGCGGGGGTGACGGCGAGCGGGCGTGCCCCGCGGCGTGCCGCTGTTGGCCGGCTCACCTCCGAAGCTTCGGCCGCAGAGCCGGTCGAGGCAGCCAGGCTCGCCCCGAGGGCCACGGTGGTCACGCCCGCGGAAGTGGACCTGATGAAGGACCTCCTCGAACTTCCCTGCTCGCCGCCTGCCCGTGCCGGGGGCCGCGGGCCGGTGTCAGACCCCGGGCTCATATCGTCGGCGTACCGCATCGCATCTCCTTGCCGGAAGGAACTCGTTGACGGGGCACCCGACGAGGGCAGGCCGGTATGGACGGCCGGGGTCAGCGCTGGTGACGTGACGAACGGCTGACGGTGGGTGTCCTTGGTGGTGTCCTTGTGACGGCCCTGCTGATGACGATCGTTCGCTGTTCCTGTGACGATCGTCCGTGTGACGGCCATCCGGTGGGACGGCTTGGGACGGCCGTGGGGTGATCGGCCCGTCGGGTGCGCTCTCCCGCTCAGCCTCCGATGCCGTATCGGCCCCCGCATCGGTCGGATGACCTACGAGTTGTGTGCGTGACGAAACCACCGGCGCCGGGCGAACGGCCGTCGGTGGCTCCGGTCCGCTCAGGGGCCGGGCTCGGCGTCCGGTGCCCGTCCCGCGACCCGGACGGCGATCTGCGTACGGGACCTGACCCCCAACTTGTCCCGGACCCGGTCCAGATGGCTGGCCACGGTGCTCTTGGAGAGACCGAGATGTGAGGCGATCTGCTGGTTGGTCATGCCCTCGGCGACCAGCTCGGCGACCGTCGACTCGCGCCCGGTCAGCGGGGGCTGCCCGGCCACGCCGACCCGGCCGGGGTGCCCTTCATGATCACTGTCGCGCCCCATGGAACGGATCTGCGTACCGCGCAGTGCATACGCGACCAATCGCGTTCCGCGCAGTCGGCGACCGGCTGCCATCGCCGCGCTGACCCCGGAGGGGTGGACCCGCTCCTTGACCCGTGCCACGGCCGCCTCCACCTGCCCCCACCAGTGCGCTTCCGGCTCCGTGTCGATCCGCCGCCGTATCGCGGCGGCGGCCGCGTACAGCCGTAGCGACCGCTCCAGGTCCCCCCGCTCGGCCGCCACGATGGCCAGCCCCTCCAGCGGGTAGAGCGTATGGAAGCTCTCGCCGGGCGGCGTCTTGAGCAGTACTTCGGCGAACCGCCGCTCGGCGGCAGCCACATCGCCCTGCGCCAGCCGGATCGCCCCTGCGGTGTGCAGAGCGGCCGTCAACTGGCCTGGCGGCGCACTCGCCTCCAACTCGGGCAGGCACTCTTGCATCAGCTGCTCGGCCCGTGCGACCCCGCCCGTTTGGAGCAGCGCCCAGGCCAGATGGTGCCGGCAGAGCGCGAGGTCCAGTGGGCGGCCGAGCGTGTGGACCACGTCGAGGCACTCGGCGAAAACAGCGACGGCATCGGAGAACTCGCCCCGGCACAGCCGAGCGGCCGCCAGTGCGTCCAAGGCATTGGCCAGCCTGGCGGGGTCCCGTCCCCTGCGCCCGACGGCGACGGCTTCTTGCGCGAAGGCGAGGGCCGCGGCATGGTCGTCCTGCAGACAGGCCGACCGCGCGGCCAGTGCCAATGCCGCGCCGCGGTCTTCGCGGTCGTGCATCTGCTCCCACACCCCCGACAACAGCGTGCGCGCGGCCGTCAACTGCTCCTGGTGGTACTGCAACCGGGCCAGGGCCACGGCGAGCGGGGCGTGCCGACGGTCGGAACGGGAGGCGGAGTAGGCGACGGCTGCCGCGAGGTTCTCCTGCTCCTGGGCGAGGGGCCCCTCGGTGGTGTCGGGGAATGTCCCCGGTGCGACGGCTCCCGCGGCCTGCCCGGCCAGCCAGTCCAGCGCCCGGTCCCATGTGTCATGCAGCTCCCCGGCTTCCGCGAGCCGCGCCATCCCGTAGGCCCGGATCGCACTCAGCTGCCGGAACCTCGCCGGGCCCCGCGGCTCATCCCCCCGTACCCTCACGACCAGAGATTTGGCCTCCAGCGCGCAGACCACGCGCAAGACCTGCTCCGGTCGCACGGTGCGGTGCGGGGCGGCTCGGTGACCGGGGTTTTCCGTGTGGTGGACGCCGTCCCGGGGAGCGATGCCGTCCCTATGGTCGATGCCGTCCCTGCGGTGGACTTCGCCCCTGTGGCCGGCGCCGCCCGCCTCGCGGACGTCTCCGCATCCGTCCCGTCCGCTGCCCCGTTCCCGGTCTCCGTCCTCCCCTCCGTGCCGGTCTCCGTCCTCTCCTCCGCCCTTGCCCCCGTGCTCGTTGTCGCCCTCGTCGCCGTCCCGGTTTTCCGCTCCGTCGGCGCAGACCGCGGCGGCTCCCTGGGCGTCGAAGCCGCCCCCGAGGACCGACAGCCGCCGGAAGACCACCCTCTCCAACGGATCCAGCAAGCGATGACTCCAGTCGATCGCGGCCCCCAACTCACGATGCCGGCCGGGCCCGGTCCGACTGCCATCGGTCAGCAGCGACAGCTGATCGTCCAGGCCGTGCAGAATGCCCGGCAGGGAGAGCGAGCCCGCCCTGCCCGCCGCCAGTTCGATGGCCAGCGGCAGCCCGTCCAGCCGTCGGCAGATCTCGGCCACCGTACGGGCCTCGCCGGGCTCGAGCCCGAACGCCGCGTCGCTTCTCCGGGCGCGCTCCAGGAACAGCCTGGCGGCCTCCGACTGCAGCAGCTCAGCGGTGTCGTGGTCCTCGCCTGCGGGCGACAGCGACAGTTCGCCGACACGGAAGACGACCTCGCCGGGGACGCGCAGCGGCTCCCGGCTGGTGGCGAGAATCCGCAGGCGAGGGCAACGGGCGAGCAGCGTCGCGGCCAGCTGCGCGCAGGCGTCCGCCAGATGCTCGCAGTTATCCAGCACGACGAGCATCGTGCGAGTGCCCAGCGCATGCACCAGTGCCTCGACGCCTGCCCGGCCGCCGCGCTCGCGCACCCCGAGGGTGGTGGCAAGAGCCTGCGGCAGCAGCTCGCTGTCCTGCAGCGAGTCGAGTGCGGCCCAGTGGGCACGGCCCGCGTGTGCGCCCCGGACGCTGCCCGCCAGCTCCAGTGCCAGACGTGTCTTGCCCACCCCTCCCGGGCCCGTCAGCGTCAGCAGGCGCGAGGAACTCAGCAGCGCACGTAATCGCGACAGCTCTCGCTCACGACCCACGAACGCGTCGAGCGCGGGGGGCAGTCCGCGCCCCGCCAGCTCCGTTCGAGGCGGGACGCGACGCTCCGCGCGCTGCCGGAACGCGCGTTGCCGACAGGCACTGGAGCAGTACCGCGCGGGCCGGCCGCCCGGAGCCGTGCCGCCGCTTGCAGCCCGTGAGGGCGTCGGGAGCGGCGCACCACATGCTTCACATCCCCACGACTTCGCCACACCAGGCATCCTGCACAACAGGCGTCCTTCGCACCAGCGTTGCACGTGGTGGCCGCCCCGCACCGGCAGGCGGCCACACTTCCGCCGCCCAGGCGCCTCAGTCGAGGAGATCGACCCGGAACGTCAGCAGGTTGGTCCCGAGCGCCCGGACCGCAGCGCTGTTGAACCGCGGCAAGGCCTTGAGCCGCGCCCGAGCGTCGTCCTGTGGGACCGCATGAGCGGTGCCGACATGCCACCGTCCCTTGATCCGGACCCGGACCCGGGAATGCGCCTGGATGTTCCGTACGTACTGTGACTTGTCGCCGTACTCGGAAACGAACCAGAATTCATTCCCGACGCGGCGTCCGCCGATCGGTGTCCGACGGGGCAATCCGGACTTTCGTCCGGTCGTCTCCAGGAGGGTCTGTTGCGGCAGCCGAGCGAGGATCGGGTTGCCGATCCGCCTCTGGAACGACGTCACAGTCCGAAATTTCATCTCGCGATAGCGCGACATCCGTGGCCCATCCGTTCATTGCTGGAATTCCTCGGCGATGGTCAGGCCGTCAGAGTGCGCGGATGCGCCGCGGCATGACTCGTCACGATGTCACCATTGTCCCCGGATCACGGCCTCGCTGCCCCCGGGCCCTCCTTCTCCCACGGCACGACAACGACCTGCTCGTCATCCTCATAAATAATCCTTCCCGGATTTGTGGACTCGATCCGCTCGCAGGCCACGTCATGCGCGGCCAGCAGCTCCAAGTAGCCGTCCACCCGGTCGATGAGATGCACCGCGTGAGCCTTGAACCACGCCACGGCCCCTGGGTTGAGTTCGCGATCGTAGACAGTGGGGTCGATGCGCGAGGGGTTGGTGTACGTGGCGTCGTACCAGTCGTTGCCGGCGCGCCAGAAGCGGTACTGCTCGTCGCTCAACTTGCCCTGGCGGGCAAGGCCGTTGGCGAGGCCGAAGATGCCGGGGAAATGACCCCTCGGATTGCGCCTGGTCCCCTGAAACCTTACGTACAGCGCCTCACTCACGAGCTCTCCTCCAGCTGATGTATCGAGAACGAAGATGACCGGCTGCGGCCGAAGCTCTCGCCGGGACCGGAGCGCGTGGGAACGACGCACCCCGGCGGGCCGGGCGGGCTTCGGTCAGGGGCGGGGTATCACTTCGATTTCTCTCTCCTTGAGCTTCCCGGTCGTGCTCAGTACGACGGAGAGGGGACCGGTCCCCGGCGCGTTCGCCTCACGGGCGAGTTTGACGAACGCCTCCAGCGGCGATCCCGGTTCCGGACGTTCCCCGTCAACGGTCTCGGCCCCTGGGATGATCTTTGCGCGCCCGCCGCGCTCATGACACGATGTCCAGCGCCCGCGCGGGGGAGCGGTGGACGAGTGGGGACAACCTCCCTTTGTGCACCGAGTTTGCAAACTGTGGTGCTCCCTACTTCCCGGGGCGGCGAGAACGCACCAAGCCGCAGTCACAGGATCACAAGGGAACGGGACGCCGACATGACTACCTCCACCTCCAGCCCTACCCCCATCTACGAAGAGCTCGTCGAGGAACACGGAGACATCCTCGCCGAAGCCCGCGAGGCCGCCGAGCGTTCCCAGCAGACGGCCACCCAAGCGCTGGACTGGAGCGATCTGCGACGCCGACATTGATTTCTGCGGCCTTGCCGGCAGCCCTCGCCATCCGAGCCGTGCAGCCGTCGTCAGAGCCGTGCAGCGATGGCTTGGCGGCAGCCCGTCGGGATGTGGAAATGCGTTGCACCCCTGAGGACTCCGAGCTGTTCCGTCTGGCTCGGCGTCCCTCGGTGGGACGTGGTGAGTGAATCCGTCGGGGGAGTGGCGTCGCACAGGATGCGCGGACTCAGTCCGTCCGGGGAAAGGCATCCACGAGCCGCGCCGGAGCTGCTTGCTTCCAGGAGTCCACGAGGATGTCCTGTAGCTCGTCCATATCCTCCAGCTCGGCCAGCCGCACCCGCACCCAGGCGGAGCCGGCCTCGTGCGGCGGCACCCAGAACTTCGCCGGTTCCGCGGCAATCAACTCTTGCCGCTCATGCATCGGGCAGCGCACGGCGAACGATGTCTCATCGTCGGGGATCGTGATGAACATCTTTCCGGCGACCCGGAATGTGGGCATGTCCCAGGCTTCCTTCTCCACCGTCTCGGGCAGGGAAAGGGCGATACGGCGGACATCAGCGGAATCGATCACGGCCACCAACCTACCCGGGGGCACGGAACGCCGCGTACCCCCTCAAGGACCACAAGGCTCCTCGGTCAAGGACCACCACGTTCCTCGGTCAGGAGGGGGAGTGTGAACCTTTGTCCCGGATCAGATTCTCGACGTGGTCGAACCGCGTGTGCAGCGTATGCAGTTCCGAACGAAGCGCCTCCGCATCCTCGCGTGCATGGTTCCCCACCGCCTTGCCCACGCGGACCATGTCCTGCTCAGCGCGGCCGACGAACCAGGTGGCCAGGGCGGCCGTGATGACCCCGAACGCCGTAATGGCGCTGAGCATCAAGAAGGAAGCAATGATGCGGCCCCACAGCGTGACCGGGTAGAAATCCCCGTATCCCACCGTGGTCGCTGTTTCGATCGACCACCACAATGCCCTCGGATACGACGTGATATTGGCGCGGGGCGCACCGGATTCGGCGACCACGACCAGAGCGGCACCTCCGAGAAGTACCGCGGTCATGACCAGGGTGACCCAGAGCGCCGCTTGTGCATGAAGCCGGCGCCACGCTTCATTGCCGAAGAGGCGATTCAGTACGGACGAGAGAAACGACGGCACCAACGGGCGTCACCTTCCACTGCGGGCCTGCTGGGCATCCAGCCCTTAGCCATCGCTGACATTAACAGCACCCAACGCAACGCTCGGATATGTCGATGGCGGATTCCAGCGCGGTGCGGCAGGCGTGTCGCCGCGGACGGCGTGTACATAGAGCGCCAGCGTGTCGGTCGTGAAGTACGAGCTGTAGGAGACGTCCGGGATGTCGCCTCCCGTGTGGTAGCCGCCGATGACCCCGATCAGGGCGTAACCCGTGAAGTCCCGTACCAGGAACGGCCCGCCGGAGGTGCCGCCGATATAGCCCGCGCAGGCAATCTCCAGGAAGTCGCCGGGGGCGGCCGGGTCGGTGCTGGTGTAGCGATGTGTGGAGGAGGCGCAGTCCAGGGGTTTGGGGTGGCTGGTGTCGCTGTTGCCGGGGTAACCGATGAGCCGTACGTTCCGGTGGTCGTAACCCGGGTACGGGAGGAGGTCGAAGCCGCCCGTCACTTCCTCCACCTCGGCCCCGTCCTCCCTCGCCCCGAGCCGTACCACCGCGTAGTCCCAGCGGGCACCCGCGTCAGTACCGAGGTCGTAGTACCGCTGGTCGAGGTAGATGCGGTCGACGGGGTAGATGCCGTGCGGCTTCAGCCCGTCGTGGTACTGCGGCACGAAGGACAGGTGGCGCTTCGGGTCGGGGGAGCGCAGACAGTGGGCGGCACTGACCACGAGGTCGCGGTGCGGGCTGCGTACGACCGTGCCGCCACAGAACCGGCCGGTGTTGCTGCCGTCCGTCCAGAAGAAGGTCCCCACCTGGGGGAGACCGTCGAACGGGTGGCTCGGCGGAGTGGGGCCCGCCGCCGGGCGCCGCGCCTGCCAACTCCTGGTGACGACGGCCGGTTCGGCTGCCCTCATCCGCTGCGGGCTCCAGTACGTGCCGGCCGACGCGACCGGGTGACCGGGGCCGTCCGGGGTACCCGCCGCCTGCGCGAGCGCTCCGGGCGGCAGGGCGAGCGACAGTCCGAGAAGCAGGGTGGTGAGCCGCAGAGTCAAACGGCCGCGTGCAGCAGTCGGTCTGCTCATGATCCGGGTCCTCCCCAAGGCCTGGCGTACGGGACGGGGACAGGTGCGAGCGAGCGTGCCATGGTCCTACGGCGGGGAGGCGTATGGCGAGAGGCCGGGCCGGAATTCCTGCTGGTGGTGGGGAGTTGGCACGGGCGGCCGACAGTGGCCTCCTTCAGTCGGGGGACCACCAAGACGCGGGGCCGCCGTGCCGCGCCTCCTCCGCGCCCGTGCTCAGGCCGAGGGCAGTCCGGCCAGTCGCAGCACCGCGTCGAGGCCGCGCAGCGAGCCGGGCGCGGATCCCGCGGGAAGCACATACGAACGCAGGCCCGCGCCGACCGCGCCGCCGTCCTTGGCGGGGTGGTCACCCACCATGAGCGTCTCCGACGGATCCGCGCCCAGCTCGCGGCAGGCGTGCCGGAACAGCAGCGGGTCGGGCTTCTCCGTGTGGTGCTCG
The DNA here is from genome assembly GCF_053611685.1 of Streptomyces sp. NPDC054786. Taxonomy (NCBI): domain Bacteria; kingdom Bacillati; phylum Actinomycetota; class Actinomycetes; order Kitasatosporales; family Streptomycetaceae; genus Streptomyces; species Streptomyces sp. NPDC054786. The sequence continues at coordinate 69,576 of NZ_JBSHAW010000005.1, forward strand.
TAGGAGTGCACCCAGGCCGAGAAGTACCGGTCCAGATCATGGTGGGCGAAGGTCGCCCGCAGATCCCAGCCGACGTCGCTCACCACCCCCAGGGCCAGGCCGTTCCGTGCGAGGTGGGCGAGCGTGGATGCGGTGTCCGCATAGGGCAGCCACTGCTCGGGAGCCTGCAGTTGTTCGTAGAGCGCCTCGGCGAGCGGAGCGAGTTCGGGGACCGAGGCGTACCACGTGGTGAAGGCATGCCGGTGAGCCTTCGAGGAGACGTCCCGCGCTCGTTGGGCCTGCATGACCTCGGGGTCGGACAGTCCCGCTTCCAGCCCGCTCAGCAGACGGTCCATCGTCGTGTCGTCCACCGGCCGGTCGGAGGCTGCCCGGATCCTGTCCTCATACGCTCCCATCTGGAACAGCGTGCCGGAGAAGTCGAAGAGCACGGCCCGGACGGCGGTCGGGGCTGCTGCTTGCGAGGCGGCGGTGACGCGGAGGGGCCCTTCGGGACCGCAGACAGGGAGAAAACTCATGCGTACTTCCTACCGCAGTTCAGCTGGGCGCGACGGGATGAACCGTCTTCGCGGCGCGGGTAGCGGTGGGGCCGGCTCCTGGTTTCGCACCGCGGCCCTTCTGTCCACTTTCCACTGGACCGGCCACCCCCTCATCTCCCACCTCCAGGCCTTGTCCGGTGGCTGCGGCGGTGACCCTGACGGCTCCCTCCGTGAACATCGATCACACACAGTGACACATCGGGCGGGCTCAGGCCCGCGCCGCTCGCTCGCCGCCCACAACCGCGCGGAGGTAACCTGAATCCACTGCTCCCGCAGCCCCGTCCCGGGGAGGTCGCATGACCGCTGCTGTGAGCCTCCGCCCCAGCAAGGCGGACGCACTCCGCTACAACCCCATCGCCGAGCACGGTCTGATCGGGGACATGCGTACGGCCGCGCTCGTCGGCACCAACGGCACCATCGACTGGTATTGCTGCACCCGCTTCGACGCACCCAGTGTCTTCGCGGCGATCCTGGACGCCGACCGGGGCGGGGCCTTCGAGCTGGCCCCGGACGTGCCCGCCCGCACGAAGCAGTTCTACTTCCCCGACACCAACATCCTGATCACGCGGTTCTTCGCGGACCACGGCGTCGGCGAGGTCCAGGACTTCATGCCGATCGTCGACGACTCACGCGAGGCGGACCGTCACCGGCTGATCCGTCGGGTGCTGTGCGTGCGCGGGTCGCTGCCGTTCACCGCCCGGGTGGCTCCCCGCTTCGACTACGGGCGCAGCACGCACACGGTGAGTACGCGGCAGGGCCAGACCGTGTTCGACTCCCCGGATCTCTCACTGGCGCTGACCTCCAGCGTCCCGGTCGAGATCGACGGCCCGGACGCCACTTCCTCGTTCACGCTGGGCGAGGGGGAGGCAGCCGTGTTCGCGCTCGACCGGATCGGCGGCGGGGTGGAGCCGCGAGCCTGCCCGGTGATGGAGGCGGAAGAGCTGTTCGGCGCCACGGTGCAGTACTGGCGCAAGTGGCTGTCGCGCTCCCGCTACCGAGGGCGCTGGCGGGAGATGGTGCACCGCTCCGCGCTCACCCTCAAGCTCCTCACGTACGCCCCGACCGGCGCCATCGTGGCAGCTCCCACGACCAGCCTGCCCGAACAGGTCGGCGGCGAGCGCAACTGGGACTACCGCTATGCGTGGGTGAGAGACGCCGCGTTCTGCATCTACGCACTGCTCAGACTGGGCTTCACCGACGAGGCTCAGGCCTTTGTGCACTTCCTGTCCGAGAACGTCGGCCTCCATGACGGCGCTGACGGACCGCTGCAGATCATGTACGGCATCGACGGCCGCAGCGAACTCCCCGAAGAAGAACTCCTCCATCTGGAGGGTCACTTGGGCTCGTCGCCCGTCCGGGTCGGCAACGAAGCCGTCAACCAGCTCCAACTGGACATCTACGGGGCCCTCATCGACTCCCTCTACCTCTACGACAAGTGGGGGGAGCCGCTGTCCAGCGACCACTGGACCACCGTCGGCACCCTGGTCAACTGGGTCTGTGACAACTGGGACCAGCCGGACGAAGGCATTTGGGAGACCCGCGGCAAGGCCCAGCGCTTTTTGTACTCACAGCTGATGTGCTGGGTGGCGATCGAGCGCGCGATGCGGATCGCCACTCACCGGGGTCTGCCGGCGGACATGCCCCGCTGGGCGCATGCCCGCGACGCGATCTACCGGCGGATCATGGAGAGTGGCTGGTCCGACAGGCGACAAGCATTCGTCCAGCACGAGGGCGACGACGTCCTCGACGCGTCCGTCCTGATGATGCCGCTGGCCAAGTTCATCTCCCCCACCGACCCGAAATGGCTGTCCACGCTGGACGCGTTGGGCGAGGAGCTGGTGTCCGACTCCCTGGTCTACCGCTATGACCCCCGCCGCAGCCCGGACGGGTTGCGCGGTGAGGAGGGCACCTTCTCGGTCTGCTCGTTCTGGTACGTCGAGGCGCTGTCCCGCGCCGGCCGGGTGGACGAGGCCCGGCTCGCCTTCGAGAAGATGCTCACCTACGGCAACCACCTGGGGCTGTACGCCGAAGAGATCGGCCATACCGGCGAACAGATCGGCAACTTCCCCCAGGCCTTCACCCATCTTGGACTCATCAGCGCCGCCTTCAACCTCGACCGGGCCCTGGGCTGAAGCGCCGTAGCCGCGCCGCCGACGGCGTGCGGCGCGCACCGGAGAAACCGGCGCCTCAGGGCCTGGGGCGCCGGCTCAGGTCCGGGCGGCCGAGGTGGCCGGGTGCGCGTTGCTCCTCGCCCCACCACAGGTGCGGCGGGAGGTACTGGCGGATCGCCGCCGTCACCTTGTCCCGGCTGCCGGGCGGCAGCGGTAGCCGGTAGCGCAGGCGCGGCAGACCGGGCGCGACCGGCTCCTCGTCGCGGACCAGGGCCCACAGCACCGGATCCCGGTCGTTGATCGGGCCGCCGGGGCACAGTTCGATGGAGTACTGCTTCGTGCGCCGTCCGAACCGGCTCCACTGCATACCGGCTCCGGCCAGTCCGTCCCAGGGGATGACCTGCCGCGCCGTGCCGTTGTCCAGCCACACCCCGGCGCGGTCCACGATGACCGCCCCGCGCCGGCCTCGCCAGACGGGGATTCCGAAGAGCACACCGAGCGCGCCGAACACCAGCAACATCACCAGACCGGCCACGCCCGGAACGGTGACCTCGCCTTTCGCCGTGCCCATGAACAGCATGATCAGTCCGACCACGCCGGTCAGGCCCAATGCGATCAGGATCAGACAGATGGGGATGACGGTCAGCGCGCCGCGGCGTCCGGTGCGCACCACGGTGTCGTCCGGGGCCGGGGAGTTCTGTGGCATGGACATGGGGCCGCAGTGTACGCAAGTCCGCCCGCCTCGGGTTCCACTGACATCTCCTGAACACGAGAAGACCTCCGCAAATGACCCGCCGCCCGGCCGCATTCGGCATCAACTTGCCTAAACTGCCTCAAGTTTGATGGATGGTCAGTACCAAGTTTTCGGATTCCCGACAGAAGTCTTGACGCACCGTTCACATGTGATGAACATGCATCGGGCAAGAGAGCGCTCCCATGAACATCACTCGTTCACTTCCTGAATCAGGAGAGCCGCTATGCCCACACCCCCCACAGATGCCACGGCTTCCCGCACGCCGAGGCCCTCACGCCGTAGAGTCCTGGCCGCGATGGCAGCCGCGCTCCCCGCCGCAAGTCTGCCGGTGCTCTCCTCCCGGGCGTCCGCGGCCCCTGCCGCCGCCGCGCTGCCGGGCGGGGGCGATCTCGGCCCCAATGTGCTGGTCTTCGATCCCGCCACGCCCGACATCCAGGGAAAACTGGACGAGATCTTCAAGCAGCAGGAGTCGGCCCAGTTCGGCAACGGGAGGTACGCACTCCTCTTCAAGCCGGGCACCTACAACGGTCTGAACGCTCAGCTCGGCTTCTACACCTCCATCGCGGGCCTCGGGCTGTCGCCCGACGACACCACCTTCAACGGTGATGTCACCGTCGACGCGGGCTGGTTCAACGGCAATGCGACACAGAACTTCTGGCGCTCGGCGGAGAACCTCGCGCTCCGTCCCGTCAACGGCACCAACCGCTGGGCCGTGGCCCAGGCGGCGCCGTTCCGGCGGATGCACGTCAAGGGCGGACTGAATCTGTCCCCCGACGGCTACGGCTGGGCGAGCGGCGGCTACATCGCCGACAGCCGGATCGACGGCGCGGTGGGACCGTACTCCCAGCAGCAGTGGTACACCCGTGACAGCTCGGTGGGTGGCTGGAACAACGCCGTGTGGAACATGGTGTTCTCAGGGGTCGAGGGAGCCCCCGCCCAGAGCTTCCCCGACCCCCCGTACACCACGCTCGACACCACCCCGGTCTCCCGCGAAAAGCCCTTCCTCTATCTCGACGGGGCCGACTACACGGTCTTCCTGCCCGAGAAGCGCACCAACTCCCGCGGCACCACCTGGGGCAATGGCACACCACGGGGCGAGTCCCTGCCGCTCGGCCAGTTCTATGTGGCCAAGCCCGGTGTCGACGCGGCGACCCTCAACGCCGCGCTGGCGCAGGGGCTCAACGTGCTTCTCACGCCCGGGATTTACCGCGTCGACCGGCCGATCGAGGTCCAGCGCGCGAACACGGTGGTCCTGGGGCTGGGGTACGCGACCCTGGTTCCGGAGAACGGTGTGACGGCCTTGAAGGTCGCCGACGTCGACGGTGTGCGGCTCGCCGGGTTCCTGATCGACGCCGGCCCGGTCAACTCCGCCACGCTGCTGGAGGTCGGCCCCCAGGGTGCCTCCGCAAACCACGCCGCCAACCCGACCACGGTGCAGGACGTCTTCATCCGGATCGGCGGGGCGGGCGCCGGCAAGGCGACCACCAGCATGGTGATCAACAGCAACCACACCATCGTCGATCACACCTGGGTCTGGCGCGCCGACCACGGCGAGGGCGTGGGCTGGGAGACCAACCGGGCCGACTACGGGGTCCGCGTCAACGGTGACGACGTCCTGGCGACCGGGCTCTTCGTCGAGCACTTCAACAAGTACGACGTGGAGTGGCGCGGCGAGCGGGGACGCACGGTCTTCTTCCAGAACGAGAAGGCGTACGACGCGCCCGATCAGGCCGCGGTGCAGAACGGCAGCACCAAGGGGTACGCCGCGTACAAGATCGCTGACGAGGTGACCACTCACGAAGGGTGGGGCCTGGGCAGCTACTGCTACTACAACGTGGATCCCACCATCCGCCAGGACCACGGCTTCGAGGCTCCGAACAAGCCGGGCGTGAAGTTCCACGACCTGCTCGTGGTCTCCCTGGGGGGCAAGGGCCAGTACGAGCACGTGATCAACGGCATCGGCGCGCCCACCTCGGGTACCTCGACGGTGCCGTCGACGGTGGTGTCCTATCCGTGACCCGTGACCCGTGACCCGTGACCCGTGACCCGTGATCCCCGATTCGTGATCGCCGCCCCTGATCCAGATCATCCCGATCCCTGACTCCCTGACTCCCTGACTCCCGGATCCGTGACCCCCGGACCCCTCGGATCGCCCTCCTCCCCGACCGCCCCCTGGGACGGCCCGCGCCTCCGTTCGGCAACGGCCGGCGGCACCGTGCCAGGGGGCCGTTACGGGCGGGCCGTCCGCGCGGCCTACCGTAGGGCGGCGCATCTGTAGAGCCTGGAGAGTCATGACCATCGAAGAATCCGCCTTCCGAGGGCGGATGCCTGCCCGTACCGGCGACCTGGCGGTCGAGCGGCACGGCATCGAGCCGGTGCCCGAAAGCAACCGCTACGGCAAGTCCGCCCGCCTTTTCACCGTATGGTTCGCCCCCAACCTCACGATGACCGGAGTCTTCTCCGGCACCGTGGGCGTCACCCTGGGGCTCGACTTCTGGACAGCCTTCACGGCCATGGTGCTCGGCACGATCGTCGGCGCGGTGCCCGCCGCGTACCTCGGCACCTGGGGCAGCCAGACCGGGACCGGTCAGCTGCCGCTGTCGCGGCTGGCCTTCGGCCGTGGTGTGGCGCTGCCCGGCATCATGCAGTGGCTCTCCTCCGTCGCCTGGGATGCGCTGATCGGCCTCTTCGGCGGCGAGGCGCTGGCCCAGCTGCTCGGCTGGCCGTTCTGGCTGGGCGCACTGGTGGTCCTGCTGCTCCAGGGCGCCGTCGGCGTCTTCGGCTACGAGGCGCTCCATCAGCTCCAAACGGTGATGACCTTTGTGCTGGGCGCCGCATTCCTGGTCCTGAGCGTCAAGCTGCTCTCCGGTGTGCCGCTGCCCGTATCGAGCTCGGCGCACGGCGCCGATCGTCTCGGTGCCTTTGTCCTGACCAGCACCATTGCGCTCAGCCTGGCCATCTCGTGGGCCCCCTACGCGTCCGACTTCAGCCGCTACTTGCCCCGCGCGACGTCCCGGCCCCGGATGTTCTGGTACTCCGTGCTCGGCATGGTGCTCTCCTTCGCCTGGGTGCAGGCGCTGGGGCTGTGGGGAGCCAAGCTGTTCACCGACCAGACCGCCGCCGGGGTGCACGGGCTGCTGGGCGGCGGGGTGCTCGGCGCCTTCGGTCTGCTGGCCATTGCGGCCGCGGCGGTGTGCAGCAACGCGATGAACGACTACAGCGGCTCCCTGGCGCTGCAGGCCGCCGGCCTACGGGTGCCCAGGCCGCTCGCCGCGGCCGCAGCGGCCGTGCTCGGCTTCCTGCTCGTGCTGTGGATGCACGCTGCCGACACCACGCTCCGCTTCCAGAACCTGCTGTTGTTCGTGGGCTACTGGATCCCCGGTTTCGTGGGCATCGTGCTCGTCGATGCGAGGCTGCGCGCCAAGGCCCGGCGCGGCGCGGCGATCGACGTCGAGGCCGAGTTCGCCCGTCCCCAGCCGTGGTGGCCCGCGTGCGCCGCTTTCGTCGTCGCGTTCGCCGCGGCCGTGCCCTTCATGGACACGACCCTGTTCGTCGGCCCGGTTGCGGCCGCACTGCATGGCGCCGATCTCGCGTACTACGTCGCATTCATGGTTTCCGTGGTGGTCTACGCCCCTTTGAGGCTCCTGGCCGGTGCCCACGCGGCACGGAAGGCGGAGCCGGTCGTGGCGGTGCCGGGCGCGGGTGGATGAGCCGAGCTCACCGTTCGGGCAACGCCGAGCACGGAGGGCGTGGCGTCGCCCTCGTCCACGCCGTCATCGGTCTGCTCTGCCGCTTCGGGTACGGCCGCTGGGTCGAGGGATGTAGTCCCCTGCCGCGGTAGGTCATGCCGCAGGAGGGTTTGCGGGGCCGTTCGTGTCGGGCGCGCCAGGGTGCGGCTTCATCGTCGAAGCCGCGGGCACACGTAGCTCTCGAAGAGCTTGCGGGGTGTGGCGGTCCGGTACCGGCCCGGTGTCGGGTGACGAGCCCCATCAGGCCGGTTCGCTGCGCACGGACGATTCCGGCGGACGCGGCCGGACGCCTCTCCCGCCGAACGTGAAGGGAAGCCGATGGCTACGACCTACGGCACGACGCCGGCTCGGGGCTCCGCGTGGCGGGCCTGGGGGAGGGCGCTGCTCGGCGGTGCGGTGATGGCGGGTGCGCTGGGAGCGGGAAATGCGCTGGGGGAGGCGCTCGCCCGCACGCTCGGTGCCGATGGCTATCTGCGGCAGCTGTTGCCTGCCGCACTGGTGAGTGCGCTGGCCGTCCCCGCCGTACTGGGGTTACGGGCCGCGCGGTCAACACGGTGCCTTCCGCTGGGGCTTGGGCCCCTCTCCTCGGCGCCGCTCGGCTTCTTCCGCGGCCTGGCCGTCACCGCCTCCTGCGCTGCCGTCGTCCTCGGGGCCGGTACGGCGCTCGGGTGGGTCAGCTGGTCCGGCCTGGACCCGGCAGCCCTTGCCTCGTTCCTGGTGAGCAACGCGTGGGTGGCCCTGCTGCTGGAGGCGCTGCCCGAGGAGGCGACGTTGCGTGGCTATGCCTGGGCCTCCTTGCGCGACCGGCTCGGCGGAGTCATCTCCGCTCTGGGGGCGACGGCGGTCTTCTTGCTGGTACCGGCGGCGTCCACCGTGGTGCAGGCCGCGGTGTCCCCTCTGGTGGGCGTGACCTCCGCGCCCATGGGGCTGACCCCCGCGGGTCAGGACCCTGTCGCCTATCTGGTGTTGCTCTCGCTCTTCGGTCTCACGCTGGTGGCCGCACGGACGGCGCCGGGATCCGCACCGCTGTGGGCCGCGATCGGCACACATGTGGCCTTCCTCAGCGTCAACCGTGTCGTGTTCGAGGGCGTACAGCGTGGCGCGGGCTGGTCGGCGAGGGTTGCCCCGACCCATGCCGCGGTGCTCGAACTGGGGTATCTGGCGGCCACGGCGATGGTCTTCGTCGGGGCGAGGCTGGTGTCGTCCCGTCTGCGGGCGCGGGCGCATCGGCGCCGGTCCGGACACCCGTCCGCGGCGACCACACACAGCGTGGGCCACTGGACCGGTACTGCTCCGCTGCTCGTCCCGGCCGGGCGGGAGTGGCCGTCCTCGGGCGCCGGGCAGGAGGGCCCGTCGCGCGTCGGCCGGGAGTGGCCGTCACATGACCGAGGGGCCCGCGTCATCCGACGTAGTGGAGTTTGACGGTTTGACGGCTATGGGGCATTTGCTCGTATTTATTCGGACACAGCGGATCTGATCGGTGAGGTGATGCCGAGCCCGGCGCGGAAGGCGGCGCCGGGCTCGGTGAGCAATACCGAAGGCCTTTCGCCCTCTCCGCCTGCAACGGCCGGAAGGAATCGGCTCTTACCCATCGGCCCGTGAAGCAAACAGGGGTAATTTCCGATTGCGCGCGGCAGATACGGGCACGCGCTTGTCCGGAGGATGATGACGGTGGTTCCGCTTCTGCTGGTGTCGCTCTCGCGTTGATCTTTTCAGCGTGGAGGTGCACAGCAGGCCTTATGGGCACGGCGGTGACCGTGCCCGCCGTCCTGCTGCCGAGGTGGCGTGAGGTGTTTCACAGCACTCCCGCTTGTCCTTGTCCGCTCGGGACGAATGGGGGCCGGGCTTTTCGCCCGCGTGGCGAACCAACCATTTCGTCCGACCTCGGAGAATTGTGGTTGGTAGCCCGGGAAGAGGGCACGCTCTCCGGCCTGAAGGCGAGACGACGCGATATGGGGTGAGCTTTATCATGAGCACCGCCGAGGCTCCGCGCACCGTTACGGCGTCGCCGGTGCTGGAGCTTCAACTGGACTGTCACTCCGAAGCCGTCGGGCCCGCACGGCACCTCGCCGCCGGCTTCCTGGAGCAACTGGAGCCCTCCGTGGAAAGGGACACCAGGGAGGCCGTGATCCTGGTGGTCTCCGAACTGGTGACCAACGCGGTACGGCACGCGGGCGGAGAGACCTGCACACTGCGGATGAGGGCCGTCCCGGAGTCGGTGGTGGTCGCCGTGGGCGATTCCAGCCCTGTTCTTCCTCGCCCCCGCACCCCCGACGTCACCGGCGAGGGCGGCGGATTCGGTTGGTCGATGGTCTGCCGCATCGCGACCGCCGTGAAGATCAGGAGAGAGCCGGCCGGTAAAACCGTGACCGCGATCATCCCCCGCCAGGGGCCCGGCTCACAGTGACCGGCCGGGCCGTGGCCGATGCGCCACGACCTGAGCGCACCGCGTTTGCCGCGGCGGACGGCCGGGCCGACCGATCGGTCCCGGAATGACGTGATGCATATCGCCACCGCTCGACCGCCCGATTCCCCACGAGGGAGTCGGCGCCAGGCGACGACTGGCCAACCGCCCGAATTCCTTGACGGTGTAGGCGAATTCGACGTGCACGCTCACGAACGGCACTCCGGGGCCGCGCTCCGGCCCCGCCCCGTCAGCAGGAAAACTTCCCTTGTCAGGGCGGGATTTCCGCAGTGAACGCGCGTTCTTTCGTCAATCCGATGGCGAAGTCGTTCCCGTCGGTGATCAACCGGTGGCCGTCCGAAGCACACCACGAGAATTCCGGTCGGTGGTTTCCCGGGGATCAGGCAGAGGCGTCCGGCCAGGGAACCTGGGTCGCGGTCGGGGCCGAGTAGTCGATGCCCGGTACCGCGAAACCGTAGAGGCGCTGGACCTCGGCGCGGAACCAGTCGAGGTCGGCGAGCCGGGAGATGGTCTCGGTGGTGGACGAGTCCCACCTTTCGGTGACCGCGGCCTGCACCGCACTGTTGAGTTCCCAGCCGTCGAGACGGACCCGGCCGTCGTCATCGGTTTCGAGGGGCCGGACGCCGGTCAGCTGGTCCCACAGGTCGGCCAGCTGTGCAATCGGTGGCACCACAGCCTCGCCGAGCGCACCGCGCAGCAGACCGACGTAGAGGGCGATGCCGGGGATGGCGGTGGAGGACTGGGTGACCGCGGCCCCGTTGACGGAGGTCACCGCGCGGCCGCCGACCAGCTTGTCCAGGCGCTCGTCGAGCGCGCGGGCGGTGGCTTCGAGGTGGGACTTGGCGGCGCCGATGGTGCCCTGCCGGTAGATCCCGTCCGTCAGGGGCGAACCGACGTACGACAAGGCTGCCGTGGTGAAGCCGTCGGCGAGCAGACCGCGGTCGGCGAGATGGCTGACCCACCGCTCCCAGTCGATGCCACCCATCACCGCCACGGTCTGCTCGATGTCATCGCCCTCGGCCGGTGGTGTCTCCACCTCCTTGACCTCCGGAGTCCCGTCACCGTCGAAGACGAGGGTCTTGGTGCGGTACGCCTGACCGATGGGCTTGAGAACCGAGGCGTAGGTGGCACCGGTCTCCGGGTCGGTGCGCCGTGGTGCGGCAACCGAGTACACCAAGTGGTCCAGACGGCCGAAGCGCTGCCGGAGGAGATCGGCGACCTGGTCCTTCATCTCGTCGGAGAACGCGTCGCCGTTGAGGAACACCATCTCGTGGCCGTGCCGGCGGGCGAGTTCAGCGGTGGCGGCGGTGCGGTACCAGCCGGCCGTGGCCGTGCGCCGCTCGGTAGGGGCCTTCTCGAAGCAGACTCCGATGCCGCGGATCCCCGACCGGGCGAGGCCGGCGATCATCGCGGCCAGCCCGTAGCCGGCTGAGGAGCCGACGACGAGTGCCACCGGAGCGTCGTCCGGGACCCGGGCGGGCGAGGGAGCGGCCTGCCACATCTCCTGAACCAGGCGCGCGCAGCCGGCCGGGTGGGAGTCGAGGAAGAGGAACCCGCGGCTGCGCGGGGTGATGACACGTTCGCTCATGACGCACGTCCTTCAGGTCGTCGCGGAGGAGGCGGGCCGCCACCGGAGCACACCGCCCCTGCAAGTGTGCGACCCCATACCTCCCCATGATCGTCTTGGCGGCCACAGTGTTGGAGTGACGGATTTGGAGGTTTTCCCTCAGTTCGAGCGGTGACGGGTCTGCCGCGCGGGCCTGGGGCTGCACCGTCCCGGGACGGGCGCATGTCTTTCCGGGTGCGGCGAGGGCGAGGTGGCGACGAGGCGGCGGTGTGTTGCCGTGCCTCCCTCGGCCGCCAGGCCCCGGCGAGCCGACCGGCTGCCGCACACGTCCCGGCTCGCAAGAGACGGCCCCCGCAACCCGTCGGGTCAACCTGTCGGGCGATCCGTCGTCAGGCGCAGCCCGTGCAGCCGGTGCAGCCCGTGCTCTTCGGCGCTCCAACCGAGGAACCGTCGGGCCGGCCGGCGTCGGCGACCGTCCGGCGGGGCACCCGCAGCGGCATGCGGCGCGGGCAGCGTGGGCGGTCGGGCGGCCGATTTTGTCGCCCTGGCGCTGGGCGAAGGCGGACCCCTGGCCCTGGGGGGACACAGTCAGACCGCTGCCCTCCGCGTGCGCCACACCAGGACCTGCACCAGCCATAGGAAAGACCTGTACTTCGTCGATGGGCGGTCAACGTCCTTGTCAGTCAGGCTGGTTGACCTGACCTCTTCCTGGCCTCGCCCGTTGTGCCTGCTTCATGGCACGTGAAGAGAGGCCAGAGGCCGTCGTGCCCCGCACTGTGGCCCATGTAGGAGGCGAACTGCCGGCCTGGAGTCCACCCCAGGACCCCACGCTGCCGGCCCGGCCGGGCCGACCGGTAGCCGTTTCCGGGGCTGCGGATGCATGCCAACTACCCGCCACCACCAATGATCTCCACGTTTGCGGAACGGCGGAGCGCGGCGAAGTGACCGTTGCGCAAGGGGTCCTTCCTGCGGAGAAGAGGATTTACCTCGCGCGAAGCGGAGCGTGATGAAACCGATAGCAAGCAATGTGTGAAGAGGATGTGAGAGTTGGTGTGATGCGTGGCACACTCCCTTCACCGGTCGCGAGCGACGAGGGGGGCGGGCGGGGTGCAGCGGATTCCTGTGTGGTTCGGGGCGGAGTTACGCCGGCGAAGGATCGAAGCGGGGCTGTCGCTGGGAGAACTGGCGACCCTGATTTGCTTTTCCAAAGGCCACTTGAGCAAGATCGAACGTGGTGTGAAGGCGCCCAGCCACGATCTTGCCCAGTTATGCGACAGCGCTCTGAACGCCGAAGGGCAACTCAGCAGCCTGATTTCCGCACCTGAGCGCAGCACCGTAGCGACACCCCTTGCCGAAGCGGATGTCGCTACGCCCTGGACATTACGTATGCACGCCGGCGGCGAGAGCGACTTCGTGGCATTCGACCGTGCATCGCTCGGTGCCGGTACCGTGCCCTCCACCATTGTGAGTTGGTCCCTCGCACCCCCTCCTTTCGAAGGTGGGGAGACGAATTCGGCGTTGCCGCACTTCCGCACTGTCTTCGACGAGTTCCGCCGTATGGGCCAGCTCTTCGGGCCCGCGGTCGTCGCCCAGCTCTGCATCGCGGCCACCAGCGCGCTGCGGGGCATGGCGCACCAGGCACAGTCGGCCCACCGGGACGCCGTGCTCCGGCTCGCCTCCCGGTTCGCCGAGTACACGGGATGGATGGCGCAGGAGGCGGGCAGCGACGCGGCGTCGCTGTGGTGGACCGAGCAGGCGGTCCAGCTGGCCGCAGACAGCGGTGATGACGAACTGGCCGCCTACGCCCTGGTCCGGCGGGCGGAACTGGCCCTGTACACGGGCGATTCGGTGGCCACCGTCCAGCTGGCCCGGCGGGCCGGACAGCAGGCTCGCAGTGCGCGCATCCGCGGGCTCGCCGCGCAGCGCGAGGCGCAGGGGCACGCACTGGTGGGGGACCGCGACGCATGCCGCCGGGCTCTCGACCGCGGTGCGGAGCTGACGTCCGGCGCGGCGCCACCGGGCGGCGGGGAGCCGGTTCTCGGCAGCATCCATCTGCCGGATCTGACGGCTTTCGTCGCGGGCTGGTGCATGCACGACCTCGGTTCCCCGGCGGAGGCGGTCACCCTGCTCGGGGACGGCCTGGACGCCATTCCGCCGGAATCCCGACGGGCCAGGGCCCGATATGGCGCCCGGCTCGCGCTTGCCCTGGCGAACGTCGGCGAGATCGAACAGGCTTGCCAGATCGCCGAATTGGTCGCCTCTCATGTTGCCCTCATCGACTCGGCCACCATCCGTGCCGATCTTCTGCGCCTGAGTCGGGCACTCAATCGTTGGCCAAAGAATCCCACCGTCCGTCGGACCCTTCCGCATATCGCGATGGGCCTGCACACCAACCGGACCGGGCCGGGAACTCCGGCCTGACTTCTCGCCCACCGGCCGGCCCCACGCAGAAGGCCGCCCGAAGAGCCGCAGTGCTGCCGTATCCGCGGTGTTCCGTTGCCCGCTCAAAAGGCCGAGGGCAACGCGTTGACCGTGCTTGAAACCCCTGTGAATCTCGGCTTCATCCCCCTGTGCCCAGCGACAGCCCGAGCGGCCCGTGCAGCACCCGGCTGCCGTAATCCACCGCTGTCATCCTGAGGAAAGGCAGAACATCATGGCCGGCGTTTTCATCAACTACCGGACCGGCGACGGCGCTGAAGCAGCCGTCCTGCTCGATGAGGAATTGAAGGACGTATTCGGCCCGGAGAACGTCTTCCGGGACCGCCGCGCCATTCCGGCCGGGGCACACTTTCCGCCCGACCTGTGGCGGCACCTCGAAAGCTGCGGGGTTCTCCTCGTCCTCATCGGCCCGAACTGGCTCGCGCTGCGCGACGACGACGGCCGGCGCCGGATCGACGTACCGGGTGACTACGTCCACGACGAGATCCGCTGCGCACTGGAGTGGCGCAAGACCGTCATCCCCGTGCTGATCGATGCGGCCGTGCTGCCCTCCAGGAGCCAACTGCCCGCCGCTATCGGCGAACTGGCGGAACGTCAGGTCTTGCATCTGCGAGTGCCGTACGCGCATCTCGACCTCCCCGTCATCACGGAGGCCCTGCGCAGCCACGTACCGGTGAGCAGGACGGCCCAGCAGCCGGCGCCACCCGCCGGCGGGCCCCTCCAGGCGCGCGGGGACGTCATCCACAAGAGGAGCGCCGTCAGTTACGGCGGCAACTCCACGTACCACGAGAACCGGGACCCAAAGAGCGGAGGGCAGCAGTGAGCGACACCGAACAGCCCGGCGCGGACAGTGCCGCGCCGGAGGACATACCGGGTGAGGACCTCTCGTCCGCCACCCCGGACGAACCGGCACAGAGCGCGGCCGAACCGGTGGAGCCGGGAGCGGCCCCACCGTCCGATGCCGCCGAAGCCACCGCCGCGAGCGCCCCGAACGGGCAAGCCGCAGCCAAGAACGGCGACAGCCGCCCGTCGGCCCAGGACACCGGCCGGGCAGCTCCCCGGCGCGAAACCGGCGACGGCGGCGACTTCACCCGCTACCAGCAGGCCCGGCAGCAGAACGCCCTGAACAAGCTCAAGCGCAGTGCCGTCGCCCATGGCAGCGGCTCCGCCTTCTACGCCGAGCAGCTGACCATCGGCGGAGACACCGGCATCGAGATCCAGGTGCTGAGCGTCTCCGCGCTGACCGTCGCCCAGCAACTGGACTCCCATCAGGACGTCGATCAGCAGGCACAGATGAGCGCCCGGCTCGCGGCACAGCACGTCCTGGTGCTCGCCGGGAAGCCGGGCAGCGGTCGCCAGTCCACGGCACTGACACTGCTCGCCGGCCGCTGTCCCGACGACCGGATCAAGATCCTGCACAGCGAGGCCCCGGGCATCCTCCAGGCGTTGTGCCGGCGTGCGGACGAACTGCTCACCCCGGGCGGCTTCGTGGTGGACCTGGACGACCAGCCACTGAAGCTGTCGACGCTCGAAACGCTGGGCCATCTCGCCCGCAAACAGCGCGCCTTCCTCGTCGTCATCGGCGAAACGGGCCCGGTGGACCCCGACCGGCTGCGGCCCCATGCCTTCGAGCACCGGCGCCCCGCCCTCGGCGACGTCCTGGCGGTGCACCTGCGCCGACTGCTCGCGGGGCACCCCGGCGTCTGCGCCCAGCAGGACTGCACATCCGAGCACACCACGGCGTTCCTCACCCGGATGCTGGAGTCACAGCAGGTGCAGCGCACCCTCGACGGGGCCCCGTCCGTACGCAGCGTCGTGGAGTTCGCGGAGGTCCTGGCGCAGAGCGTCCACTCCGAGGACACCAGCCTCAGCGACGTCATCGGTCAATGGCGTGACCGGCTGCGCCGGCTGGCGAAACAGCTGCTGCACGTCCCCGCGGAGACCTCGCAGGGCCCGGTCCTCGATCCGCACCGCCAGGCGTTCCGTATCGCCTATGCGTTCTTCCACGGCCATCCGCTCTCCGATGTCTTCGAGGCGGGCCAGGTCCTCAGCGCGACCGTCCTGCCGCGCTACGAGACCCGCGAACCGGCGCCCACCAACCACGTCTTCGAGCGGGAACTGGACCAGCTGATCCCGCAGGAGATGCGCGCCTCCGCGGACACCACGCCCGGTGGCCGCGCCGATGACAACCCCCGCCGCGCCAGGCTGGTGGACGAGGAGCTGATGCACGCCGTCATCGAGGTCGTCTGGCACGACTACGACAGTCTGCGCGACCCCTTGCGGGAGTGGCTGACGGCGCTGGTCGCCGGCCCGCTGGAGCGGATCCGGGTCCGTGCCGCGCAGATCGCGGGGATCCTGCTCAGCCATGACTTCGACAGCGTCTACCGGGACCTGATCCGGCACTGGGCCGGCGAGTCCGCGGCCTATCGCCAGTCCGCCGCGCTGGCCCTGGAGATGGCGGCCCACGACCCCCGGCTGGTGGACCGGGTACGCGGCCAGATCAGAAGCTGGCTGAGCAGCCCCCGGTGGCAGCTCCAGGACAGCGCGGCCCGGGCGTACGGAACCCTGGTCGGCGCGCAGGACGTCCCCGACACCCTCTGGGCGCTGCGTGAACTGGGCACCCGTCCGGAACTGGCGTTCAGCAGCTCGGTGGCCTTCTCGATGTCCTGGCTCTATCTCGCCGGTGCCCCGGGCCCGACGGCCGACGCCCTGGACCGCTGGATCACCTCGGACAACGACCATCTGAACCGGCACGCGATCCGCACCCTGCTGATCCTCAGCCGCTACGGCGCCGGCCCGGACCGACGCGACCGGCCCGTACTGGCCGACACCGCCATGACCGACCAGGAACGTGCCGATGCCCTGGTACGCCTCTGGCGCCATGCCCTGATGGGGAAGGACAGCTCGGCACGCGCCTGGGATCTGCTGCGGCGCTGGCTGCTCGCAGGGGACGCGGACAAGGAACTCGCCGCCTTCCTGGAGGCACTCGTACCGCGCATCTGCGCCCGGCCGCTGTCCCTGCGTGCCGGGTTCTACCTCGGTATGTGGGCCGGCCGCCATCCGGACTCGCGCACCATCCGCCGGCTCCGTCACCAGCCGGCCCGCGGCGGCCTCGCCACCGACTCCGTGTCCTGACCGACACCCCGCAACAAGAGGAGAACGACCATGACAGAGCGCAAAGGACTGCGCGCCAGGCTCCGCAACTGGTGGCGCCGGGTAACGGGCAAGAACGAGGCGGAGAACGTCGACGGTCCCGAGCCCGTCGACGAGACGGAGACCCCCGACACCTCGGCTGCCGGCCAGGCGGCGCGGGCCGAGGTGGGGGTGGAGCTGCCACCGGGCGACGATGCGCTGTCGGTGGCGGCCCGCGGGGATGTGTTCGCTTTTGAACTCGTTCCGCACTTCCGCTGGAGCAGCCGGGAGATGACGCTGGACACCCTGCGCGAGCGCGCGGCGATCCACGAGGAGGCAGCCCGGGGCAAGCTGCTGCGACGCGCCTGGGCCATCGCCCGGACCTGTGATCCCGGCGATCCGGTGGCCGCGGAGAAAGCCGTCAACAAGGAGCTGCGCGGCGGCTGGTGCTACAACGACGAGAAAGGCCTGATCCGCTGCCGGCCGTCGGTCCGGATGCGTATCGACCCGGCCCTGCGCGAACATGTGCTGCCCTTCCACCTCGCCGAAGTGAGACTGACGGAGGAGCACCGCCTCGGTGAGCTCAAGGCGGGACAGGTGCAGGCGCGCACCGAGCGCTGGCTGCAGGTGATACGCGAACTGGAGCTCCTCGGCACCCTGGGCCCGGCCGAGCGGCGGCTGTTGGTGCCGTTCGCCGCGGCACTCGCCGACGAGGACTTCTTCAAGGTCATGCAGGCGCTCAAGAACACCCGCCGCAACGGGGCCGAGGCGCTCGCCGATGTCCTCACGGCCGCGACCAAGCACCACGAGCAGGTGGGCCTGTTCGAGTACGCCAACGCCTACGACAAGGCACTGAGCGAATTCTGCCGCCAAATGGGACTCAGCCCCTTCTCGTGGGTGGACACCGTGACCGACGTCGAGGAGCTGGCCCCGTGAACCGCGCGGACACCGCAGCACCGCGGCCCGGGCGCCGCCGCGCAGCGCCCCTCGCCGGAGCCCTGGGAATGGTGCTGATGGCCGGCCTCATCGGCGCATGCGGCGACTCCCCACGCCTGGACGCCTGCGCCTGGATGAAGGAACCCGTGGAGCCCGCCGGCCGAACGGTGGTCCTCGTCGACGCCTCCGCCTCCGTACGGGGCACGGCCACCGGACGCGACTACGCCCACAGCGTCGGCCCGCTCCTCGCGGCGGTGGCCGAGCGCAAGGACACGGTCTCGGTGGGCAGCTTCAGCGGCGACTCGGCGCAGATCACCTGGCTCGCCAAGGACCGTTCGACCGACTGGGCCACGAACAACGACAACACCATCAATCAGCGGAAGCGAAAGCAGCAAGCGGTCGGCTGCCTGACCGGCCTCGTCGGCAAGGCCGAAAGCGCCGTCCCCCAGGGCGGTGGCAGCAACGTCCTCGCGGCCCTGACGGCAGGCGTCTCCTCACTGGAGGCCGCATCCGGCGACCGCAGCCTTCTCGTACTGACCGACGGGCTCTCCACCACGGGCTGCGCCGATCTGCGCGGGGCCGCGTTCCGGGACACGAGCGAGAGCAACGCCATCGCCCGGGTCTGCGCCGCCCGCGACGAGACACCGTCCCTGACCGGAGTGGACCTCACGCTCGCCGGACTGGGCCAGCCGGCCGCCGACCAGCCCGCTCCCACGGCGGCCCAGCGCACATGGCTGAACACCCTGTGGCGCAAACTGTGCCGTGCCGCGGACACGGCCGCCCCGGGCACCTCCTGCACCATTGCCCCGACGGCCATCGGCACGGCCGGACACCGCGCGCCGCAGAAGAAGCCGCCGCAGGACCCAGTGGTCGACTACGCCAACGACCGGCCCGAGACCTACCAACTCCCCGGCGCCGCACTCTTCGACACCAGCTCATCCGTCGTACGCCCCCAGGCGCTGCCGCTGCTCAACGATGTCGCGGTCAGAGCCCGTACCACCCCCGGCAGCAGGGTCGCCGTCTTCGGCTATGTCGACCCGCGCGGCCGGCCGGACAACAACCAACAGCTGTCGCAGGCACGGGCGAACGCGGTGCGGAAGGTCCTGACCGGGCTCGGGGTGACGCGGGTGACGGCACACGGCCGGGGCCTGCCGACCGGGTGCGCGAAGCCGGCCCCCACCGCGGCGGGCCGGATGACGGCCGAGGACAGGCTCCAGTGCGACCGACGCGTCGACATCGACATCATCAGAAAGTGAGGTTGCGGGCAGCGATGAACACCACCAACGGAAAGCACCGGCCAGGACCGGCCGCCCGCTATCAGGCGGCGGTCGACTGTCCCGGCAGTGACCCCTCCTTCGTCGGACTGGACGTCAAGAAGAGACCGTCCTCCCGGCCGGCGGACCAGACCGACAACCGGGAACAGGCCGCCCTCATGCGTGCCTTCACCGACGCCAACACCGTACTGACCGCGGCACAGCCGGGGCTCGGAACCGCGGCAACCGCGGTCGCCCGTACCTTCCAGGAGGCGCAGACCACCATCGAAGCGGCCGAGCGGTTCACCGTCGCCCGGTCGTCCCAGCAGGCCCAGGAGCACATCGGGGAACTGCGCGCCCGGCATGCCGACGACGGGCCGGAGAGCCTGCGCCGTCGGCCGGTGCTCTGGCGGCGTCTGCTGTGGCCCACCCTGGTGGCCGGGGTGGCCTTCGACACGATGTTCATCGGCACCCTGATGCAGCGGTTCTTCGGCCTCGGCGAGGATCAAGCCCTCGCCTACCACCTGGCGTACCTGCCCGGATTCGGGGTCGCCGTCTGCCTGCTGGCCGCGGGCAGTCTGCTGGCCGAGTCCGTCTTCCGGCGGCGTACCCGGACCGCCCGCACGCTGGAGCGGACCCACCGCGGTCCGGTCGCCGCACTGCGCGAAGCGATCTGGCCCAAGAGCCCGCGTACGGAGCGGCGCCGAGCCGGCGAACTGCCCTGGCCGAACGCGGCAGGCCCGGTGCTCTTCGCCCTGGCCATCTTGACGATGGTCGGCATCTGGGCCCGTATGCGTGCGGCCGACGCGGTACGCGAGCATGTGGACCTGGCACCGGATCAGGGCGCCGTCATCATCCTCACCCTGGTGCTCAGCACCGCCGCGATCGTGGTCAAGGTGCTCGCCCACAACCCCTGTGCCGACAGCGACCGGGAGGCCGAACGGTCCGTCGCCGCGGCGGAGAAACGCGGTAAGGAACTGCTGGCGGAGGCACGGCGCAGGCTGGTGGGGCACACCGAGACCTGGTGGCGGCTGCGTGCCACCGTCGAGGCGGCGGCGAGCGAAGCCCACCGTACGCTCGAAGAGGCATGTATCCGCATCGTCGAGGAGCGCGCCCGCACCGGCGTCGCCGGCCGACACGACTTTCCGCTCACCATGCCCGCCTGGCCGTACCCCACCCCGGCACACAACGGCGCCGCCCCGGCCACCGACGACCGGGCGCCCCTCCGTCCCACACCGCCCAGGGCCCGTCTCGAACTCCTCGATCACGCCTACACCGTGCTCGTCCGCTACGCCCCCGAGCCGCTGGAAGACCGCATCGGCGGCATCGCCGATGACCTGAACGGACAGTTCCGTGCGTCCCCCGGTCAGCCCGCGGAGCAACCCGACGCAGCGACACCCGGGAGCGCCCCGGTGGCCGGTGAGGCCCCCGTGGCCGACAAGGCGGGGATACCCGGCGAGGCCGAGGTACCCGGCGCGGTCCCGGCAGCCGGCGAGGCCGGGACAGCCGACGGCGCCCACATACCCGACGAGCACCGGATTCCCGAGGCTGACCGGCCACCCGGTGAGCCCACGGCACCACCGGCGGAGCCCCGTCACGTCGCCGCGGACAGCCCGCCGGGTGCGGAAGGAGGGACGGCAGGGTGACCGTGCCACCGCGCTTTTGCCCCGAGGAAGTGAAACACCTGGAGTTCCTCCAGGCCGTGATCGCCCGTCATGCCAATACCTCCTTCCTCGTCAAGAGCTGGGCCATGACCGTCAGCGGTGCCTTCATCGCGGTGGCCACCCGCGGCCCGAGCTGGAAGACGGCCGCGGTCGCCGTGGGACTGGCGGCGGGATTCTGGCTGCTCGACAGCTACTACCTCCGCCAGGAGCGGAGGTTCCGCACCCTCTACGAAAGGGTCGCCGACCGCCGTACCCCGCAGGTGATGCCGTTCACGATGGACGCCGAGCAGTACGGCGACCGGGTGCCGTGGCGTGATGTGGCGCTGTCCAGGACCATGCTGCTCTCCTACGGGGTCCTGGTCGCCATCGACACCATGACGGTCATCTTTCTCGCCTGAGTGTTGTTGACGGCAGCGGTCATCTCCCCGCGGGCCGGGCGGCGGTCCACGGCAGCAGCAGACCGTCGCCGTCGGCACGCGGGACGACATGGAGATGAAGGTGGCGGACGGTTTGTGTGGCCGACGGACCGCGTGAGGTGATCACATTGCAGTCCCCGGCCTCTCCCGCGAGTTCGGCCGCGCGCAGCATGGTGGTCGCGGACACCTCCGGGTCCTCGGCGACATCGGCGACATGCACCCTGGGGATGACCAGCACATGTCCGTCGGTGACCCCTCCGTGGCGTGGCCGGATGGCGATGGTCTCCGGCCACTCGCGCAGCACCGTTGCCGGTGCCTGGCCCCGGACGATGAGGCAGAAGGGGCACCCCGGCCGCTGAGCGCGGGAAGTCCGCGGATTTCGCGGGCAGGCGCCCGGCGCGTCACCGGTCACCTCGCGGAACTCCCCATGACTGACCATGAATCCTCCGCACGGGGCTGCTCGGACCGGTCGGGCCGGTCGTACCGGGACGGGCTGGCCGGACAGATACCGCCGGGCCGTCGAGCACCCCGTCCGCTGGATCAATAATCGACCATGGAATCCGGTCGTGAGCGGCTTCGTCTTCTTCCCGCCGGGTGAACGCTGTGTTCCCGGTCCGAGCGGTCCTCGTCACCAGAGCTTGTCGATCTCGCCCGGGTACACCTCGATGCGGGAGTGCGGGAAGGCGGAACGATGCCGCCGGCCCCGGGGCGAGAAGAAGCCGGCCATGGTGACCTTGTCGAAGCCGGGGCGGTCGCTGGGGAAGGGGGCCAGAGGCGTACCGCCGACGAGCACCGCGCCGGGCAGCTGATGCCAGCCCGCGCCTTCGTAGAAGGGCTGAAGCGGGCGGTCGCAGGTGAACAGGCCGACGTCCAGGTTCATGGCCGCCATGGCTTCGCGGGCCGCCGTCACCAGACGGCGGCCGTGGCCCTGGCCGCGGGCGGCGCCACGGGTCACCACCGTGCTCAGCCCCGCGGCCTGGTAGCGCTCTCCGTCATGGACGATCTGCTTGGTGAGGATGTCCAGGGCGGCGAGCACCGTGGCACCGTCGACGAGCAGCATCGACACCGGCCGCAACGCAGGGTCGTGGGCGAACGTGCCGGGCGCCGAAGGGGAGTCCGGTGGCCAGGCCTCGTCCCGCAGCTCCGCCACCTGCGTACGCAATGCGGGCGGGACATCGGCTTCCGGGAATGTCATGATCGGCACCCATCCATTGTGACTGCCCGTGCATGGGGGGCCAAGGGTTTTCCTGTGACCGGCCGCACCTGGTCTCTTGTGGGCCGTGGACGATCGAGGGCCGACCTCATCGCTGCATGTGCACGTCGGCCCAGGGCAGACGATCTCCATGGGATTGCTGAGGCGTTGGGAACGTGCGGTGGAGGATTGCGAGAGCGCGCTGCTGGCCAAGATTTTCCGGACCGACCCGGTCCAGCTGTTCGACGCGCTACGGCAGGAGTGCGACGACCGTGCGGTCGTCTGCAGCCAGCACCGCGTCCTCGTACCCAATGACTACACCGTCGAACTCGCGGAAGAGGTGCACGATGAACTGGCCGCACGCGGCGGGCAGATGGGACGGCAACTGACCGACGTGCTGGACCGGCACGCCGCCGAGCGCGGATACGAATGGGCCGGCCCGCTCACCGTCCACGTCGCCGCCGCCGAGGTGCCGAACGGGCGGTACCGCATATCGAGCGCGGCCCTCGCGCACATCCCCGTCGGTGCCGCAGGTCCCCGAGGAGGGTGACCAGAAGCCGCTGTCACCTGATCCGGGGGAGAGCGCCGGGTAACCGCAGTGGTCTGCCGAATTGAGGGGTGCGTACTACGGACATCGATGGGTGCGTGGTGCTGGCAGCGAAGGGCCGGGCCTCAGAACGGCCCGGCCCCTCCGCGTCCCATCGGACTCCTTACTCCGTCGAATCGGCGATCTCGGCAATCACCTGGGCATGGCAGGGCTCCGGGAGGCACCAGCAGCCGAGCCGGCGTCCGCGCAGTTCCGGCAGGAGCGCCAGCAGATCGGGGCGTTCCAGCAGATAGGCGCGGTACTTCGCCAGGACCTCCGCGCGCGACCCGTCCCGGCCCGGGCGGAACGGACTGGCCAGCGGCGACGCCTTGAGGTGCCAGCCGCCACGGTTCATCGCCCGCCCTACATAGACCACGTCGGCGTACTCCGGGTCGTCCCGGTGGCCCTTGAGGTTGACGACCGTCGTGCGCTTCATGCCTTCATCCTCATGCCGCCGACCGCATCCGGCAGTGCGACGGCCGCGTGCGGGTCGTGGCCGCCTCGTGCGAGCGCCCCGGGCGGATGCGCGTGGACCGTGGACTGTGTCATCTGTCGTTCTCTTCCGGTGGTGTGGTCCCGGGACCGGCCGGCTTTCAGGGGAGCTTGACCGCCAGCAGGTCGACGGGACGGATGTCGGGGGCCGAGCGGAGCATGGTCCCTGCCGCTTGTGTCAGCGCCGCGGCGATCCGGCCCTGCAGATGACCGGTCCGGCCCTCCTCGTCGTGAAAGGTGTCGAAGACCCCGAACGTGGTGGCGTCCTCGCGGAACGCGAACCACGTGACGGTGTGCTCCTCCTGCCGCGCGAGCTCCAGCGCGTCGCCCAGCAGCGCCGCGACCTGCTCGGCGTACTCCGGCTGTGCCTCGATGCGTGCCAGCAGCCCGATCTTCATGTGCGTGACTCCTTGTTTCGGTGTGTGCCCTCCGTTGGGCACACACCGAACCTACGGCTGTGCACCGCACCCACGACAGTGTCGTAAACGACGCTCCTGATAGCGTTTCCGACATGGATGTAGCGGTGCTGGCCTACGACGGCGTCTTCGACTCCGGGCTCGCGGCGATCCTCGATGTGCTCGACGGCGCCAATGCGATGCGCGGGGAGCTGGCGGAACCGCCGCCCGCATGGACGGTCACCACCATCGGGTTCCGGCGACGGGTGCGCACGGGAGCGGGACACCTCGTGAACACCGCACCGGTGAGTGCGGCGGCGGAGGCGGATCTGCTGCTGTTGCCGGCACTCGCCGAGCGACGCCCCGAATCCCTCATCGAGCATGTCTCGGGCACCGCCTCCGCCCCGCTACGACGGCTGCTGGCCACCACACGGGAGCATCGCACCCCCCTCGCCTCGGCCTGTACCGGCACCTTTCTGCTGGCGGAGTCCGGCGTGCTGGACGGGCGGCGGGCGACCACGAGCTGGTGGCTGGCGCCGGTCTTCCGCACCCGCTACCCCGCGGTCGAGGTCGACCAGACCCGCATGGTGATCACCTCGGACGGTGTCACCACGGCCGGTGCCGCCTTCGGTCATGTCGACCTGGCGCTCGCCGTCGTACGGATGAGCAGCCCCGCGCTGGCGGACCTGGTGGCCCGCTACCTGGTGGTCGACGAACGGCCGTCCCAGTCGGCGTACACCATCCCCAGCGCCCTCGCCCAGAGCGACCCGCTGGTGTCGGCCTTCGAGCGCTGGGTCCGCGCGCGTCTGGACCAGCCGATCAGTATCAGCGAGGCCGCTCACGACCTGGGCGTCAGCGAACGCACCCTTCAGCGCACGGTTCAACGGACCCTGGGCACCTCCCCGGTGCGCTTCGTGCAGGACGTCCGGGTGGAGCAGGCGTCACATCTGCTGCGGACCACCGAACTGACCTTGGAGTCCATCGCCCGCAAAGTGGGCTACGAGCATGCCAACACCCTCCGCGTCCTGCTGCGTCGGCTCACGGGCAGGACGGTGGGGACCTTCCGCGGTCCGGATGTGTGACCGCACGCCCCGTGCCGCCCACCCGGCCGACCTCGTGTCAGGGCCGGTGAGGGGCTCCGTACCCGCGCAGCCCTCTCGGCTCGCGGCCGACCGGGCGGCCGTCCCCCTCCCGTGGCCGACCGGACGGCCGCCTCCCTCGTGACCGATCGGCCGTCCCCCATGGGCCGATCGGCCGTCCCCCGTGACGGATCGGCCGTCCCCCGCGACCGACCGGCCGTCCCCCGTGATGGATCGGCCGTCCCCCGCGACCGACCGGCCGTCCCCCGCGACCGATCAGCCGCCCCCCCCGCGACCGACCGGGCGGTCATCCCCCTGTCCCCGCGCACCACTCGCGCGGGGACGGACCGCCCGACTCGGGATTGCCGGCTGCGACTACCCGTGAGCTGCCGGAAGCGGCGAAGGGTTTACAGGGGTCGGGCCCACAGGTCCCACTGGAGGCCCCCGCCGTCGCAGAAGGGATCGGCCCACTTGCCGCTGCTGACCAGGTCGGTGCCCGCGGCCTGGCAGCCGCTGAGAGTCCAGAACTTCTTGCCGGTCCACACCGTTCCGGGCGGGCCGTCCATCGGCTTGGCCTGGGTGTGGAGCGCGGCCGGTGCGGCGGCCTCGGCTCCGGTGGTGGCGTGGGCCTGAGCGGCGCCACCCAGCCCGACGACCGTGAGCGCGGCGGCAGCGAGCGCAGTGGTGAGAATTCGCCTGTTACGCACGTGATGTCCTTTCCCCGTTGCGAGGGACCCCTTGCGAGCCCGTCACCCTGCATACGGATGAGGGCCCTTCGCTGTATGACACGTCGTCGTGTGACGTGGGTCACATGTAGCGCGACGGGGGGCTACCTGCCCTCTTTCTCGTACGCCCGGCCCCCCGGCCGCCGCCCGGTGGGCGTGAACTGCCGTGGCCGAAAAGCTATTTGACGAAGAAGCGTCTCGCCATGGCGACCGTGTACGTCTGATCGTGAAGTGTGCCGCGGCGCCCGATTTCGTCCGGCAGGGCCGAAGTCGCCGATGTATCGGCCGTGGTGACGGGGCGTGCGGTGCCGTGTGCGGTCGCCCGGCGAAGAGAAGCGGAGGTGGCCGGGTGAACTATTCCGACCTGCCGGTTTACCTGTTCTTTTCAGGGTGTTGTCCGGAGGCGCTTGCCTTGGAAGCGCGGGCATGGATAGCGTAACCAGCACCTAAAGCTTTCTGGACAGCTTTAGTGAAAGCTAAACATCGTATTGATCCCGGGTGGGGGAGAAGCATGCAGATCAAGGTTGCGGTGGCGTACCACAGTGGATACGGCCACACCGCAAAGCAGGCGGCGGCTGTCGCGGCCGGTGCGGAGAAGGTTCCCGACACCCAGGTACGCCTGGTCTCCCTCGCCGAGCTGAACGACGAACTGTGGGAGGTGCTGCAGGAGTCCGACGCGCTGATCTTCGGCACACCGACCTACATGGGCGGCAGCAGCGCCGTCTTCCGTGCCTTCGTCGAGGCCACCAGCCAGGTCTGGGGCGACAACATGCGCTGGAAGAACAAGATCGCCGGTGGCTTCACCAACAGCGGCAACATGGCGGGCGACAAGCTCAACGCGCTGATCGACATCACGCTGTTCGCCGCTCAGCACGGCATGATCTGGGTCGGTCTCGCCGAGTACGGCGGCTGGAACACTTCCGCCGGCAGCCCCGAGGACCTCAACCGGCTCGGCAGCTGGCTGGGCGCCATGTCCCAGTCGAACAACGACGAGGGGGCCGATGTCACCCCCTGCGCCAGCGATCTGCGTACCGCCGAGGCACTCGGCCGCCGGATCGCCGAGACCGCCCATGTGCACCGGGCCGGCCGCGCAGCCGTCGGGTTCGACGAGGTCTCCGCCTGACCTCCACGACCCGTACCGAGGCAGCTGCGACCGGGAGGGGGACCCGATGAACAGCCGTCAGGAGCCGGTGGTGCCGCGCACGGACGTACAGTCCGAGGTGGCCACCGGCGATGCGGTCAGCCGTCAGGTATGCAGCGCGGCGGCTGTCGCAGGGGGCACGGCGGCCCGTGCCGTGCCGGCGGGGGTGCCTTGTCCGGGCCCACCGCCGTCGCCCGAGCCGGCGCGACGGGCGATCCGCTCCGCACCACCGCCTCCTGTTGCGGGATCGTCGGGTGCGAGCCCGCCCGGTCCCGCACCCGGCTCGCCGGGCCCGACGGCGACGATCCGGTGAACGGCGGGGCGAGTGGAATCGACTGTGTCGTAAGCCGCTCGATTCCGGATGGAGCGGCGGTCGTCCGGCACGTTCCAGGGGTGGCGTCGGGAGATCCCTGCCGGGTGCCACTCGCGTCCGGCACGGTGCGGGACGTCATGGCATCGCCGCCGCACCGACTCCGGGACGCCGGGCCGCCCGGCCCCGGACCGGATCCCTTCCTCTCGACCGCACACTCCGGCGGGGGACGCTGTCCCCCGGTTCCGCACCGGCTTCGGCCACGAGGCCACCGGAGAACTGCCGGGCCGGATGATGCCCTCTGTTTCTGCGACATCCAGGCGGCTGGTCCCCGCGTCGCCGTACCGGACAGCGCGCCGTCACCGGCGTCGCGGCCGGACCGAAGCTGAACACCACCCGGTGGCCCCGCCCACCGGTGTGGAGCACCACGGCCGTCACGGCGCGGAGCGCATTTCGCTCACCCTCGTGGCACGGCCGGAACCGATGCGCCCCAGGGCGTCCCGGTTCCCCCCTCCCGGCCGGCTGAAGCTCGTCCCCGTTCGGCAGTTCCATCACCTGCACCGTGCCCGCGGGCCGCCGCGAGCACGGCACGTCCCGGCCGCGTCCGTCCACGCGGCCGTTGCCACCTGCCATTCCGAGGAGATCAGCCATGTTCAAGACCACCACCGATGCCGAGTTGGCCGGCAACCCGATCGACGAGGTGATCGGTTCCACCATCCGTTACGCGGCGCTCACCTCCGCCGCCAAGCTCGGCATCTTCACCGCACTGGAGGAGGGCGGCCCCAAGACCCTCGACGAGCTGGCCACGGCGATCGGCGCCGGCACCGACGGCACCCGTGCGGTGGCCGACGTCGCCGCCGTCCTGGGCTGGCTCACCCTGGAGGACGGGCGCTACCGCAACGGCCCGCTCGCCGAACGCTGGCTGGGCAAGAACGCCGAGTACGACTTCACCCCCGCCCTGCTGTGGGCGTACGAACTCACCAATGTCATGTGGGACCTGCCGCAGGCCGTACGGGACGGCAAGCCCGACCGTTCGCTGTGGGAGCGCTGGGCCGACAACCCCGAGGCCGGGCGGGACTTCTCGGCATACATGCGGGTCAAGTCGCGGCTGACCGTGCAGGCCATCGTCGACGCCGTACCGCTGCCCGAAGGGGCGCGGCGCCTCCTGGACCTGGGAGGATCACACGGACTGCACTCCATGGCCATGTGCCGGCGGCACCCCGCGCTGTCCGCGACCATCGTCGACCTGCCCGAGGCGCTCGCCGACACCGGCGCCGCGATCGCGGAGGCGGGGCTGGCCGACAGGATCAGCCTGCGGCGCGGCAGTTTCCTCAGCGGCGACCTCGGCACCGGATATGACGTGGTCTTCCTCTTCGAGATCGTGCACAACCACACCGACGAGGAGAACCGGGACCTGATCGCGCGGGCCGCCAAGGCGCTGCGGCCCGGCGGCCGGATCGTGGTGCTGGAGGACGTACGCGGCGAGCAGCTCGACGAGCACAACGCGGCGTTCTCCCTGGCGATGTACGCCTGCTCCGGTGACCGCACCTACAGCCTGCCGGAGATCTCCGGCTGGCTCGCCGGGGCGGGCCTGAAGACCGTCGAGCGGATCGCACTGCCCTCATCCGTCTCCCTGGTCGTCGGCACCAAGTAGAGCCGGCAGCCGGGGAAGGGGGGAGCACCGTGCAGATCGATCTGGCACACCGGTCGACCAGCTCATGGGTGGACGCCGCGGACCTCGCTCGTGAGGTGTACGCCCAGGCATATGGCGCCGATGTGGCGCCCCGGCCCGACTCGTTCATCGTCGCCCGCCCGGCCTGCGCCGGGGCGGCGGAGCCCTGCGCGCCACTGGCCTGTGCGGGGCTCACCTTCGGCAGGGACCAGGAGTTGTTCTCCGAGCGGTATCTCGACACCGGAGTCGAGGCCGCCGCACTGGCCCACCTCGGGGTCACGGTGGACCGGAGGCGGGTGGTGGAGGTGGGGGCACTGGCCACCCGCCGCGCCTCGGTCGGCCGCGAACTGATCAGAGCGACACCGATCATCTCCTGGTGCCTGGGCATGGAGTACATCCTGTGCACCGTCACCCGGAGCCTGATCACGACACTGGGCCGCACCGGCATCTGCTTCGTGCCGTTCGGCCCCGCCGACCCCAGCCGGCTGGCTCCCGACGAGGCGGCGCGCTGGGGCTCGTACTACGACCATGAGCCACAGGTCGGCGTCATCGCGCTGAACGCCCTGGACCGGCTGTTCTCCGACACCACCGGGCGCTACTCCGTCACCGACCTCCAACTGAGCATCAGCGCAATGGAGGTGGCCGGTCATGCGGGCCATTAGGGAGAGCCTGGTCAGGTTCGGGGAGTCGGCGCGCCCGATGATCGAGGTGTTGGGGGAGGACGGCGTCCCGGCACGGACCCTCAG
Source organism: Streptomyces sp. NPDC054786 (assembly GCF_053611685.1). NCBI lineage: Bacteria > Bacillati > Actinomycetota > Actinomycetes > Kitasatosporales > Streptomycetaceae > Streptomyces > Streptomyces sp. NPDC054786. The sequence goes on from NZ_JBSHAW010000005.1 coordinate 98,896, forward strand.
CTACCAGGAGGTGACGCGCCGGGCCGCCGACCTCGCCGAACGGATCGCCCAGGGGGACGGCCGGCCGCTGCGCATCGGAGTGGTCTGCGGCAACACTCCCGAATTCGTGGTTGCCGACCTCGCGCTGATCGCCGCCCGTGCCATCGAGGTGCCGGTCCCGCTCGCCTTCTCCGCCGAACAGGCCGCCGGCCTGCTGGAGGAGACCGATCTGTGTCTGGCGGACGCGGCCGGGCAGGAGCGTCTGACGCAGTGGGGGAGGGACCGGGTGCTGCGCCCGGACTGTACGGTGCTGCCGCTGTCCACGGACGAGCCCGTGCCGTCCGCGCCGTTGGTGCTGCGGCCGGCCGGCGCCGGGCGGACGGACTGGGAGTGCAAGGTCATCCACACGTCCGGGACCACCTCGCGCCCCAAGGGGGTGCGGATCCGGGCAGCGGCGCTGAATGAACTGCTGGGCTCACTGCGGTCGGTGATGCCCCGGGGCGCCTTCGCCCGCTATCTCTCCGTCGTTCCCTTCAGCCTGCTCATCGAGCAGGTCACCGGCCTCTACATGGTCCTGCTCGACGGCGGGACGCTCGTCCTGATGCCGCCGGGCAAGGCCCTGGTCGGCACCGCGGCGTCGGCCGCCGCCGACGCCATGCCGTATGTGGCGGCGTCCCGCCCGACCGCGATGGTCGCCACGCCCGCGCTCGTCGATGCCTTCGCCACGGCTGCGGACGAGGCCGCGGGCAGCGGACGGGCCGTGGCGCCGGCTCTCTTCGGGAGTCCGGAGGCGCCGCTCATCTGCTGCGGCGGTGCGCCCGTGCACCCCGAGCTGCTGCGTCGCCTGGAGGAGCACGGCCTCCCGGTCCACGAGGGGTACGGGTTGTCCGAGAACAGCTCCGTGGTCAGCTGGAACACCCCGGCCGCCCGGCGGCTCGGCACCGTGGGCCGCCCCCTGCCGCACGTCCGTGTCAGGATCGCCGACGATGGTGAACTCCTGGTCAACAGCACCTCGTTGTTCGCCGGCTACACCCGCGACGACCCCTCCAGCCTCGTCCTCGACGCCGACGGCTGGCTCCGCACCGGCGACCTGGCCCGGGTCGACGAGCAGGGGTTCCTCAGCATCACCGGACGCAAGAAGAACGTCATCATCACCGCGGCGGGCCGCAACGTGGCCCCCGAGTGGGTCGAGGCGCAGTACGCCCAACTCCCCTTCGTCCGCGCCGTCGCGGTGTTCGGTGACGGACTCACCGTCCTCCACGGGCTCTTCCTCGTGGACGGGTCCACCGACCTCGCGGCGGCCGAGGCAGCCGTCCGGGAGTTCGGCGCGGTGCACCTCTCCGAGGTGGAGCGGGTCGCCGTACCGCACCTCACCGTGGCCGACGAGCGCCTGTACCGCAGGTTCTTCACCGTCACCGGCAGGCCCATGCGGGCAGCCATCCGCACCGCCCTGTCCAACGGAACGCTGTACGACCACCAAGGAGCTGACGCATGACCACGATCGCTGACGTCCGGCCCTACGGCGCCGCCACCGGCCGGCTCGTCCTGCCCGCCGGGGACAGCTCGCTCCGGGCGCTGGACCCCGCATGGGTCACCGGTCTGCTCGCCGACGCCGGCTTTCTGCTCTTCCGCGGCTTCTACACCGACCTGGAGGAGTTCACCTCGTTCGTGAAGGCACACTCCGGCCGGATCACCCTCGACCCGGCGCGCTCCTTCCACGGCGGTGAGGTCGCGCAGAAGGTGGACGCGGGCACCAACGCCGTCGGCCTCCACCTGGAGAACGGCAACAGCCCCTTCGGCCCCGACCTGACCTGGTTCCTGTGCGAGAAGGCCGCCTCCAGCGGCTCCCGGACCACCGTCTGCGATGGCTACCGCGTCTGGGACGCGGCCGGCGACACGGCCCGCGCGGTCTTCGGCATCAAGGACATCATGTACAGCCGCCGGGTGGAGGAGCCCAAGTGGAAGGCGTTCGTCTGCCACCAGACGGAAGGCCGCAAGGACCTCGACGACGTCACCTTCGCCGATATGAAGGAGCTGGTGGGCAGCAGTGTGTCCACCACCCTCCAGCTCAACGACGACGGCTCCATCCACTACGCGTACCGCACCGGCGCCGCCCACACCACGCTCTTCGGCAGCCGGCTCTCCTGGGCCAACAGCATCTTCGGCCCCTCGTACAACTACGAGGCCCCGCGCATCACCTTCGCCGACGGCACCGACATTCCCGAGGAACTCCTCGCCGAATTCCGCCGGCTCACCACCGAACTGACCGAGGAACTGGACTGGCAGGACGGCGACCTGGCGCTGATCGACAACACCCGGGTGATGCACGGCCGACGCGAGATCCTCGACACCGACCGGACCATCTACAACGCACAGAGCTACCTCGACCCCGCCTTGCTGGCCGCCGTGCGGGACGGGAGGGCGCAGCGGTGACCACCCCTCCCTCCGGGCTGGACGACGCGCGCGTGGGCGCCGTGCTGGACGAGATCGCCCACACCGCCGAGCACAACGACCCGGACGTGATGAAGCGCGCCTACGCCACCGCGGCCGACTGGCCGCAGCCGCCCACCGCCCGGCAGGCCGCCGAGCTGTGTGCCCAGGCCGCGCTGCCCGTGCACCCGCAGGTCGGCACCTTCCTATACCAGCTCGTACGGAGCCTGCGCCCGGTCCTCGTCGTGGAGTTCGGGACCTCCTTCGGCGCTTCGACGCTCTATGCGGCGGCGGCGCTGCGCGACAATGGCGGCGGCCGCATCATCGGCTCGGAGCTGCACCCCGGCAAGGCCGACCGTGCACGCGGCCATCTGGAGCGCGCGGGGCTCGGTGCCTTCGCCGAGATCAGGACCGGCGACGCCCGCGAACAGCTCACCGCTCTTCCCGGTCCGGTCGATCTGGTGCTGCTGGACGGATGGAAGGAGCTCTACCTCCCGGTCCTCAAGGTGCTCGAACCCGCGCTGCGGGCCGGCTCCCTGATCATCTCCGACAACCTGCCGATGCTGCCGCCCGAGTTCACCGACCACGTCCGCACCGCCGGCAACGGCTACCTCTCCCAGCAGCTTCCGCTGGGAGACGGCATCGAGTTCTCGCTCCGCCTCCAGGAACAGGCATGACGCCGCGGCCGGGTGAACCCGCCGGACGCCGCGCCACCCGTACACACGGAAAGGGCACTGAACACCCGTGAACCCCCGCACCCATCGCCGCACCCTGCTCCGGGCCGGCTTCGCCGCGCTGCCCCTGGCGGCAGCGGCACCGGCCGCACACGCCACCGAGCGGACCGGCCGGCTCACCGCCGCCGATGTCTCCTGCTGGACCGACGCCTATCTGGAGGCCTGGCGGACCAAGAACGACGCCGCAGCGGTCCGGCTGTTCACCCCCGACGCCGTGTACGAGGCGGTGCCCGGCATTCCGGCGCAGACCTTCCGCGGGCGCGACGCCATCGGCCGCTACTGGCGCGAGATCACCGCAGGCCAGACGGAGATGACCGGCCGTCACGGCACCCCGGTCGTCACCGGCAATCGGGCGGCCGTCGAACTCTGGGTCACCCTGCGGGCCCCCGCCATCAACCCGGACGGCGACCACTGGGTCACCTTCCTGGAGACCAACATCCTGCTCTTCGCCGCCGATGGCCGCTGCCGGCGCAACACCGAGTACTGGAACCTCCAGATGGGCCGTCTGGCACCGCCTCAGGGGTGGGGCACTGCATGATCCCCGCTCGTTCGCTGATCACCGGTGGCCGCGTCCTGAGCATGGACCCGGCCATCGGTGAACTGCCGTCCGCCGACATCCTGGTGGAGGACGGCCGGATCACGGCAGTACGCCCGGACATCGACGCCACGGGGGTGGACGAGCGGATCGATGCCCACGGGTGCCTCGTGCTCCCCGGCTTCGTCGACACCCACCGCCACATGTGGCAGGCGGCACTGCGCGGCAGTGGCGCCGACCAGACCCTGGACCAGTATTTCGCGACCGTACTGCAGACCCTGGCACCCCGGCTGACCGCCGACGATCTCCACACGGGGAACCTGCTGAGCGCACTGGGCGCCCTGGACGCGGGGGTGACCACCGTCCAGGACATCTCCAACGTCGCCAAGCCGACCGAGGAGCACACCGACGCCCTGCTCGATGCGCTCACCGCCTCCGGGCTGCGCAGCGTCTTCGCCTACGGACACGGCACGGCACAGGACGCCCGCCGGGTCCGTACCCGGCGGCTGCACGCCAAGGACGGCCTGGTGACCATGGCGCTCAACGCCGAGGCCGGCAGCGATGAGACCGTCCGTCGAGGCTGGGCCCTGGCACGTGAACTGGACCTGCCGACCGCCCTGCACGTCCGGGGCGGCAGCCCGGTCTCCCGGCTGCGCCGCCTCGGCGTGCTGCGCCCCGGGACGGTGTTCATCCACGGCACCGGCATGGACGCCGGTGAGCTGCAGCTGATCCACGACAGCGGTGGGGCACTGTCGGTCGCGCCCGCCATCGAAATGACCATGGGCCACGGGCTGCCCCCGTTCGCCGCAGCGAGGGCCGCCGGTTTGCGCCCCAGCCTCAGCGTGGACGTCGAAGTCGCCGCGCCCAGCGATATGTTCACGCAGTTGCGCGCCGCCCTCCAGATCGGGCGCTTCGCGGCGCTGCAAGGTCATGCGGGCCCGGAAGCACCGCTGCTCACCGCGCGGGATGTCCTGGAGTTCGCCACGCTCGGCGGCGCCGAGGCGCTCGGGATGACGGACCTCATCGGCTCGCTCACCCCGGGCAAGCAGGCCGATCTGATCCTGTTGCGCACCGACCGGCCCGGAGTGGCGCCGGTGTACGACGCCACCGCGGCCGTCGTGTCGGCGATGGACCGCGCCGATGTCGACACCGTGATGGTCGCCGGGCGGATCGCGAAGCGGCGGGGGCAGCTGCAGTACGCCGGGCTGCCGCGGCTGCTGGCACGGGCGCAGGACGTGCGCGACCGGCTGGCCGCTCACTGACGCCACTGCGTCAGCGGCGGATCAGCACGCCCTCCTCGATGGCGGCGAGCGCGATCCGCAGCTGTTCGCTGAGGGCCTTCGCGGTGCGCTCCGGAATGCGGTCGACGAGCCGGGCATGCACGGCGGTGGTGGCGCGCACCGCCGCCTCGGCGGTCTCCACCCCGCTCGGCGTGAGCTGCACCCAGCTGCTGCGCGCATCGTCCTCGGCCGCCGCGCGGGTGACATAGCCGGCGGCCACCAAGCGCTTGATGACATTGCTGGTGCCACCGGAGGACAGCAGGAGGGCGTGCGTGAGGTCGGTGGGCTTGAGGCGGTAGGGGGCGCCGATCCTCCGCAGGGTGGCGAGCACTCCGTACTCGGCCTGGGTGAGCCCCAGCTTCTCCAGTTCGGCGCCGGCGGCGATGTCGAAGGCCGAAACCAACAGGGCGGTCCGTTTGGCGAGTTCCAGCGGGAGACCGGCGATTTCGGGCAGTTCATGCCCCCATGCCGAAATGATCTCGTCTACGTGGTCAGGCTCCACCATGAACCGCCTTCCCTCTACCTAATAGCTCAGTTCAAAGATATCCCACTGTCCGGACAGGCACGTTCTGACCTGGGGAGACGGTGTGGTTGTCAGATGCAGACACTGTGAAAAGCTTTCCATCTACCTTTCAATATAGCTTTTTCCAATGCTTTCTCTCTATGCTTCTCCCATGTTCAAGCGTGCGTCGAAGCGTGCTCTGGCCATGACGGCGGTCCTGGCTCTGGCGCTGACCGGCATCACTTCCTGCGCCGGCCGCGCCGCGGACAAGGCCCCACAACGGGGCGCAATGGCGGAAAACCGCCGCTCCACCGAGGAAGGAACCGTCGGAATGCGAGAGTTCAGCGCCGCACCGGACCGGCTGCCGTCGTGCTTCCGCGGCGCCCGGGACGCCACCGCGTACCGTCTGCCCGGTTCCTCGGGGCGAAGCCGGCTGGTCACCGTGGGCAGCGGACCTCGCGGGGTCGTCTTCGCGCCCATCTCCTGGGGCGATGCCTGTGAATGGGCGGCCGAGGCCAAGCGGCTCGCGACCCGCGGCTACCACGTCGTCACCTTCGACTGGGGAACGGACCGCCGCCGGACCGTGTCCGACGCGACCCGGCTGCTGCGTTCGCGCGGCACCACGAGCGTGGCGTGGGTGGGCGGTTGCATGGGCGGCACGCTCATGCTCGGCATGCTGCCGGACCGCACCGCCCGGCCTGCCGGCGTCGCCGGTATCAGCCCGCTGGCCTCGCTGGGGGGCTACACCGCCGGGAGCGGCACCTCCTACGACGGCGAACTGCTGCTCCTGGGGACGGCCGACGATCCGCTCTCCGACGAAGGACGGCTGCGCGAGGTCGCCCACAGCTTTCCCAAGGCAGAGGTCACGGTCCTGCCCGGCACCCTCCACGCCGCCGAGATCTTCGCCGGCCCGCACGGTGACGCGGCCCGCCGCAGCCTCGACGGCTTCCTCGGCCGCACCTTCGCCCCGGCCGGCGGCTGAAGCCTCGGTGCCGCAGGCCCCAGCAGTCCGGCCCGGCCCGAACTGCTGGAACCCCTGGCACCGCCCCGGCCCGAGAGGAGGCGGAGGCGGCGCCGACCGTCCGGGTCGGTCAGGAGTGGGTGGCGAAGTCCTGGGTCCACCACGGGCCGTTGGCGCTGAGGTTGACGCCCACTCCGGTGGCCTTGTACGAGCAGTTGAGGAGGTTGTCCCGGTGGCCGGGGCTGTCCATCCAGCCCTTCATCGCCGTCGACGGATCCTTGGGGCTCTTGAAGATGTTCTCGGCCCAGCTGCCCCACGGGAAACCGGCCTTGGTCATCCGGGTTCCCGGGTCGACGCCTTCCGGGGTGTTGTGCTCGTAGTAGTTGCGGGCGGCCATGTCGTCCGAGTGGGCCTGTGCCGCGGCCTGCAGTCGGCGGTCGACGGTGAGCGGGCCGCAGCCGTGCTGCGCCCGCTGGGCGTTGACCAGCTCGACGATCTTCTGCGCGAACGCCGCGGCGGTGCCCGTCGCCGCCCGCGTTCCGGCCGGGTCCGTGGCCCCTGCTCCGGACTCGGGGTGGGCCGCGCGGGGCGTTGTGCTCTTGGCGGTGTCCGCGCTGCGGCCGGGGCGGGAGGCGTGCGGCCGGGGCGCGGAGTGCCGCTTGCCGTGTCGTTCGGCCTCGGACGGGGAGGCCGATGGCTTGCGGCTCTTGCGCGGGCGTGAGGCGGTCGGCGCCGGGGGAGTGGAGGTGGTGGCGGCCGATGCGGACGGCGCGGACTGCTCTGCCGCGAGCGCCTGGTCGGCTCCGGAGTCGGGCCGTATCAGTACCACACAGGACCCGCCCACGACGATCACGGAAGTCACCGCCAGCAGTGTGGCCTTCCGTCGGGGATGGCTGCCGCCGCGGTGCAGGCCACCGGTGCGTCCATGCCGGCCCCCCGAGCGACTGCCGGCGCCGGACCCGCCCGAACGCCGGTGCGCGGCGGACTCGTTCGCCCGGCCGCCGTTCCCCGTCGGGGCCGCGTCGTGGAATTCGGTCTGAAGGTGGTCGTTGTTCATGGTTCCGTTTCCTGTGGGGGCCGAGGGATCTGCCGGCCGGCGGTGCCGCGTGGTGCGTGCTCCGAGGTGGCCGACACATGGGAGATCCCGGGGGCGGGCCCCGATAACGGAAAGTCGCAAGAAATGTGCCGCGGTCCCTCAGAGGCCTCCGGTCCCCGGCCGGGGACCGACTGCCACGACGTGTCGCCGGCACCGGGACCGAGCCAGGGGCGTGGCCCGGACCGTGGGCACTTTCCTGATCCGCGTAGGTTTTTTCTGTTATCGCGATGAGCCCGCGGGGTCACCTGAGTGCGGGGGCTACGAGTACGCACGAATGAACAGGGATGAATGGGCGTGAAGCAGGAAAACGGGACGGCGGCTGTCGAGGCCGCCAAGGCCGGGGACGAACATGCCCGGGAGGAGCTCATCGCCTCCTACCTGCCGCTGATCTACAACGTCGTGGGGCGCGCACTGGACGGCCATGCGGACGTGGACGACGTGGTGCAGGAGACCATGCTGCGCGTCCTGGAGTCGCTGGCGGACCTACGGGAGCCGGCATCCTTCCGCTCCTGGCTGGTGGCGATCGCCATGAACCAGGTACGCCGCCGGTGGACCGCCGACCGCAAGGCACCCGTCGTCGGCCTGGACGAGGCGCCGGAGCGGGCCGACCGCTCCGCCGATTTCGTGGACCTGACCATCCTGAAACTGGGGCTGTCCGGCCAGCGCCGGGAAGTGGCCGCGGCCACCCGGTGGCTGGACGAGGGGGACCGGTCACTGCTGTCGCTGTGGTGGCTGGAGGCCGCCGGTGAGATCACCAGGCCGGAGCTGGTCGCCGCGGTCGGGATCGACTCACGCCACGCGGCGGTCCGGGTGCAGCGCATGAAGGAGCAACTGGAGGCCGGACGTGTGGTGGTCCGTGCGCTCTCGGCGAGTCCGCCGTGCCCCGACCTGGCCCACTTGACCGCCACATGGGACGAGGAACCCTGCGCCCTCTGGCGCAAACGGATATCCCGCCATGCGCGTCAGTGCGCGGCCTGCTCCGGACACTGGAGCGACCTCCTGCCCGCCGAAGGACTGCTGGCCGGCCTCGCCCTGCTGCCGCTGCCTTCGCATCTCACACCGCCCCCGGGCCTGGCACCCACCGCCGCGACGGCGCCGGCGACCGCGGCACCCGCACACCACGCATCCGGCGTGTCCGGCGCACACCCCTTGCCGAAGCGGCTGCCCCGGCCGCGCCGGGTGAAGAAGGGCACCGCCGTGACCGGTACCGCCACGCTCGCCGTGGTCGTCACCGCCGCCCTGTGGTGGTCGCCCGGTACGCCGCCGGCTGAGCGGAAGGACGAGCCGAAGGCGACACGTACCGTGGCCGCGCCCCCACCGACCCCACACCCCACACCCACCCCGGCCCCGTCGCGCACCCCGAGCGCGTCGGCCACCCCGTCCGCCCCGCCCACGCCCACTCCGCCCAGCCTCGAAGAACAGGCCACCACGCTCATCAACATCCGGCGGGCCCGAGTCGGCTGCGGGCCGCTGCACATCAACGGGAGACTGCACACCGCGGCGCGGCGCCACTCCGCCGACATGGCGGCACGTCAGTACTACGAGCACGACGCCCCGGACGGTACCGGCCCCGACGAGCGGATCACCGCCGCCGGATATCGGTGGAGCAGCTGGGGCGAGAACCTCGACCGCGGTCCGCGAACCGCCGCCGCGGCGGTGAACGACTGGATGGGCGACTCCATGCACCGCGACAACCTGCTCGACTGCAAGTTCACGGCAGTCGGCATCGGTGTCGTCGAGGGGGCGGGCGGGCCCTGGTGGACCCAGGACCTCGCGGCACCACGCTGACCTTCACGGCCGGGGAGGGCCGGGCGGGCACGTGGACCGGGCCCGCCCGGCACCGGGGCGGCGAGTGAGAGCCGCCCCGGTGCGGACTGTGCGGGCCCGTCCTAGCGGGACACCCGCCAACTCAGCGATCCGGACAGCGGTTTGCGCAGCGCCGGGTCACGGACCGCGGCCGTCCGGTCGGTGGCCCTCGCCGTGACGGTATGGGTGCGACCGTCGGCCGGGACACCGAGGGCCCGCACCATGACAGTGGACCTGCCGCGCGCGGCCTTGCGCTCGCGGCCGTCGACATACCACTTCACCTGTGCGGAGGCGGGTGCGCTGACACGGAGACGAGCCGTGCGCGGCACCGTGCGGTCGGTGGCCACCGGGCTGCTCAGCACGCTCGCATAGCGGTAGAAGCCCGCGATCATCGCCTCACGGCCGGGAAGGTTGAACTCCCGGCCGAGCGTCCGCATGATCGAGTTCTCGGTGGGGCGGTTGAGCCCGTACTGGTAGTAGCCGCCGCCCTCGAACGCGCCGACCGCGCCGCCGTCCGGCGACTCCTGGCCGATCCAGCGGTACCACTTCTGCTGCTGGGCGGTCATCTGGTCGGCGGAGAGCGTGGTGAGGTTGGCCTCGGCGGGCTCGGGACCGGAGTAGGTGCCGGACTGGCCGTAGTCGTACTCGTCGGCGAGCTTGCCGAGCGAGTGACCGGTCTCGTGCACCGCGATCTGGTCGGACCGGTCGTTGTCGGAGGAGGCGGTGGCGATCCCGTCGTAACCGACCTGTGAGGAGACGTCGTTGTAACCCGCACCTCCGTACTTGGTGGAGTTGGCGAGCATCACGACGAGGTCAGCGGCCGGGGCCTTGGAGGCGTACGACTCGACCTTGCCGGTGTCGACGCACAGCAGCCGCTCGGTGCCGTCGCAGAAGAAGGCGGAGTCGAGCGCGGTGTCGCGCACCACGTCTTGCGTCGGGTCCCCGGAGACGCCGGACTCGTTGGAGACGGCGTCGACGGCCCAGACGTTGAACAGTCCGGCGTACGAGGCGTAGGGCTCGACGGCGGAGATCTTGGCCCACTTGGCGCGGACGTCTGCGTGGAAGTCCTCCTGCTGGGCGGCGGTGTAGCCGTCACCGATGAAGACCACATCGAGCTTGGTGCCGACCGGGCCGTTCTGCACGATCGAGGTGACGTCGCCGTCGCCGGCGATCGCGGCCTTGTCGGAGGGGGAGAGCGGTTTCGAGGCCGGGACGGTGGTGTGCCGGGGGTGACCGGCCGCTCCGGTGAAGTACTCGACCTGCTGGGTGCGTTGCCCGTGCGGGGACGGGGCCGTGGTGGCGCCTTGGGCGGAGGCCGCGGCGGCGGTCGCCGCCAGCGCCACCGCGGCGAGGCCGGCCGACACGGCGGTACGTATGGAAGTGCGTCTGGAGGTGCGTCTGCGCATGGGGGGTTCCTCCCGAAGCCCGCCGCACGAGCGGCGGGCTGAGCTGAATTCAGGCGCGCTCAACGTAGAGGCTCCGGGGGCTCCAGGCAACGGATGATGCCCAAGTGGCTGATTATGCGGATGAGTTGGGGGACAGGCGGGTGTGCGCGGGGGTGCCCCGTTCGGCCCCGATACGTGTAGGGGGTGTCGCGGTCGGCGGGGCGAGCGCGGGAGCATACGCGCCTGGCGTGGTGCGGTTGCGTATATGCCCAGCCGTCCCGCGGCCGACGGTGAACTGCCGTACCCGCCCCCCGTGTTCAGCCGCCCTCGCGCGCGACGAGCACGTCGTAGAGCGGCCAGCCGTCCAGCTCCTTCTCCCCGGCTGCGGTGGGCAAGCGGCCCTGTGAGGCCACCTCGTCGAAGATCCGGCGGACCACACCCGGCTCGTGCAGATTGAGCACACCGCCGTTGTGGGCGGCGACCGCACCGGAGTGCAGGAGGCCGTCAGGGACGAGACGCCCCGGCCGGGCACGGAAGACGATCCGCAGGGTTGCCCGAGTGGCGTCGTGGTGGAGCGAGAGAATCTCGCGGCATGCGGGGTGCTGGTGGCGGACCGACCACAGCCAGGTTTCCTCGCCGATGGCCAGACGCCGAAGTTGATGATCTTTCCGCATGTGTCCGAGCGTAGGGGCCGCAGTGCGCAGCGGGGCCCCGCGCCGGGTCACGGCCGGTTCCCCCGTGCATGGTTGCGGAAGGTGGCGGGGGTCTCGCCGGCCCGCTGCCGGAAGAACTTGGTGAAGACCGTGGCGTCCGGGAAGCCGAGCCGGTCGCCGATGGCGGTGGCGGTGAGGCCGGTGTGCACCAAGAGGCGCTTGGCCTCCAGGAGGACCCGGTCGTCGATATAGCGCTTGGCGCCGCACCCGGCGGCGGCGTGGGTGGCGCGGGTGAGCGTGCGGACGCTGTAGCCCAGCTGTCCGGCGTACTCCTCCACCCGGTGCGTGCGGGTGAAGTCACGTTCCACGGCCTGCTGGAAACTCCGGAATGCCACACTGCCCGCCTCGTCGCCGCCCTGTGCGCCGCGCACATGGGCCAGCCGCAGGACGAGGACGGCGAGCAGATGGCGCAGCACCTCGATATGCACCTCCAGGGGCAGGCCGGCCAGCTGCCGGTACTCGCTCTCCAGCAGCTCCAGGACGTGCCGTACGGCATCCCCCTCCGCGCCTTGAGGGGTCAGCGGCAGCCTCCCGTCGTGCTGGTCGACGCGGGCGGCATCCACGGTGGCGGGGCTCAGGAAGCCCGGCAGGAAGAGGACGATGGTGCCCTCGGCCAGGGTGAGGTCGGAGCGGTACTGACTGATCTGGCCGGGCCGCACCCACAGCCAGCTGCCCGGGGTCAGCTCGTGCTCGGTGAAGTCGACGGAGCAGCGCAGGGTGCCGGAGCGCACCGAGATCAGCTCGTGGAAGGCCAGCCGTTTGGTGGCGTACGGGTCGATGTCATGCCCGCGGGCGCGGGCGAGCAGGTCGGCGAAGCCGAAGACCTCCGCGCCGGGCGGGGCTCCCGCAGAGGCCCTGAAGGGGACCTCGGTGACGTCAGCGGGTCCGTTTCTGTCCATAGCGTGTCCTCAGCGTACTGCTTCGAAGGGGTGGCTCGCGCCTAGCGTGAGAGGTGACGGGGCCGGTCAGGCCAAGTGCGGGCTGACGCGGCACAAATCCGCGGTGACGATGCAGTGACCGAAACATTCATTGCACTCGCACCGGCCTCCGCCTGCCGTGCACCGGCCTTGACCGGCCTTTGTGCTGTCCGACGAACCGAGGGAGCTGACCACTGTGCGACTGATCGTGGGGATGACGGGAGCGACGGGTGCCGTGTTCGGTGTCCGGCTGCTGGAGGCCCTGGCCGAGCTGCCGGACGTCGAGACCCATCTCGTCCTCTCCCGCTGGGCGCGGGCCACGATCGAGCTGGAGACCGGACGTTCCGTCGCCGAGGTCAGCGCACTCGCCGATGCCACGCACCGGCCCGAGGACCAGGGCGCGACCATCTCGTCGGGCTCCTTCCGGACGGACGGCATGGTGATTGTGCCGTGCTCCATGAAGACGCTGGCGGGTATCCGGGCCGGCTGTGCCGACGGGCTGGTGGGGCGGGCGGCGGATGTGGTGCTCAAGGAGCGCCGCCCGCTCGTGCTCGTACCGCGTGAGACACCGCTGAGCGAGATCCATCTGGAGAACATGCTCGATCTCGCGCGCAAGGGCGTGCAGATGGTGCCGCCCATGCCCGCTTTCTACCACCACCCGCAGTCGGTGGACGACCTCGTCGACCACCTCACGGCCCGCATCCTCGACCAGTTCGACCTGCCCGCGCCCACCGCCAAGCGATGGGACGGCATGCGCGCCGCCCGCGCGGTCAAGCCCGTCGCCTGACCCCGACACCCCCGCCCCACCGAGGAGTTCTCATGGCGTACGACGACCTCCGCAGCTTTCTGGCGGCCCTCGACAAGGAGGGCCAGCTGCTGCGCATCACCGAAGAGGTGAGGCCCGAGCCGGACATCGCCGCGGCCGCCAATGCGGCCCCGCGGCTGGGCGACGCGGCGCCGGCGCTGTACTTCGACCACGTACGGGGCTTCACCGACGCCCGTATCGCCATGAATGTGCACGGCTCCTGGGCCAATCACGCCCTCGCGCTGGGCCTGCCGAAGGAGACCGGCACCAAGGAGCAGGTGGCGGAGTTCATCCGCCGTTGGGCGGAGTTCCCCGTCGCGCCCGAGTGGCGGAGCGATCCGCCGTGGGCCGAGAACACCATGGACGGCGACGCCGTCGACATCTTCCAGGTGCTCCCGCTGATCCGCCTGAACGACGGCGACGGCGGCTTCTACCTGGACAAGGCCGCGGTCGTCTCCAAGGATCCCGAGGACCCCGGCCACAGCGGCAAGCAGAACGTCGGCATCTACCGCATCGAGGTCAAGGGAAAGCGCAAGCTCGCGCTGCAGCCGGTGCCGATGCATGACATCGCCCGGCATCTGCACAAGGCCGAGGAGGCCGGCGAGGACCTGCCGGTCGCCCTCGCCCTCGGCAACGACCCGGTCATCTCCCTCGTCGCCGCGACCCCGATGAAGTACGACGAGAACGAGTACGAGCTGGCCGGCGCCCTGCGCGGCGCCCCGGCACCGCTCGCGAGGGCGCCGCTGACCGGTCTCCCGGTGCCGTGGGGATCGGAAGTGGTCATCGAAGGCGTCATCGAGGGCCGCAAGCGCGAAATCGAGGGCCCCTTCGGCGAGTTCACCGGCCACTACTCCGGCGGCCGCAATATGCCCGTCCTCCGCATCGACAAGATTTCCTACCGGAACCGCCCCGTCTTCGAGCACCTCTACCTCGGCATGCCATGGACCGAGGTCGACTACCTGATAGCCGCGAACACCTGCGTGCCGCTGTACCAGCAGCTGAAGACGGACTTCCCCGAGGTCCAGGCGGTCAACGCCATGTACACCCACGGCCTGGTCGTCATCGTCTCGACGAAGAAGCGCTACGGAGGCTTCGCGAAGGCGGTCGGCATGCGGGTGCTGACCACCCCGCACGGCCTCGGCTACGCCGCCACGGTCATCGTCGTCGACGAGGACGTCGACCCCTTCAGCCTGCCGCAGGTGATGTGGGCCCTGTCCACCAAGATGAACCCGGCAGGCGACCTCATCCAGGTCCCTCATCTGCCCGTCCTCGAACTGGCCCCACAGGCGCAGCCCCCCGGCATCGTCGACAAGCTCATCATCGACGCCACCACTCCCGTCGAACCCGACGGCCGCGGGAACTACGGCAACCAGGTACGCGACCTGCCCGAGACGGGCGCCTGGCTCACCAAGCTCCAGCAGCTCGCCGCCCACCGCTGACGGCGCTCCTCCGGCTCAACTCGCCGCCCGCCCACCCCACTTCACGAAGGGGACAGCCCCATGCCCGACGCCGCCACTTGCTGCCCACGCTGCGCGCACACCACCATCGAGCACCTCTTCACCTCACCCGTCCCCGGCGTCTGGGACGTCCTGCAGTGCGAGCGGTGCCTGTACTGCTGGCGCACCACCGAACCCGCCCGCCGCACCCGCCGCGACGCCTACCCCGACAGCTTCCGGCTGACCGTCGCGGACCTCGACAACGCCCCTGAGGTACCTGCCGTCCCGCCCTTGCGGACCGCCGGGTGAGGAGCGGTCCCGGTAACAGGGGGTATTGCCGGGGATTCAGGCGCGCCGACGGATGTCGTGGGGGTCCGCAGTACCACCGCGGACCCCCACGACATCCAGGTACCGGTCACGGGGCCCGGATCGCCCCGCCGCCCGTTCAGGTAAGCCGCGACGGCTCCGGAATCTCCTCGTCGGGCGGTAGGGCCTGGGGACCGGCGGCCCGGGTGCGACGGGTGAAGCGATAGCCGGCCACGAGGATCACCGCCCAGACCGGAGCCACGTACAGCGCGATTCTGTTCTCCGCGTCGAAGCCGAGCAGGACGAGAACGAGGCCGAGAAAGGCGAGGACGACGTAGTTCGAGGCGGGTGCCAGCGGCATGCGGAAGGCGACCTGCCGAAGCCGCCCGGCACGGACCGCAGCCCGGTAGCGCAGATGGGCGCAGACGATGATTCCCCAGGTGAAGACGGCGGCGATGGTCGCCACGCTCGTCACGTACACGAAGGCCTTCTGCGGCACGAAGTAGTTCGCGGCCACACCCAGCAGCATGACGACCATGGACGCGAGGATCCCCGCGGCGGGGACACCCTGGCGGCTGACCTTCCCGAACGCGGCCGGCGCGTGCCGGTCCCGGGCCAGGGTGAGCAGCATGCGGCCGGTGGAGAACACCCCGCTGTTGCAGGAGGACAGCGCCGCGGTGAGTACGACCATGTTCACCACTCCGGCCGCCGCGGGAACCCCGACCTTGCCGAAGACCAGCACGAACGGGCTGACATCCGGGTCGAGTTGGGTCCAGGGGACCAGTGCCATGACGGCGGTGAGGGCGCCGAGGTAGAACAGCGCGATCCGCCAGATCACCCGGCGCACGGCGGAGGGAAGGGTCTTTTCGGGGTCCTTGCTCTCCCCGGCGGTCACCCCGAGCAGTTCGACTCCGACGAAGGCGAACACGACCACTTGGAGGGCGAGCAGCGGTCCGGCCATGCCGTGGGGGAAGAAGCCACCGTGCGTCCAGATGTTGCTCAGCGAAGCGGTCTTCCCCAGGGGGCCGAAGCCGAAGATCAGGATTGCGGCGGCCATGATCAGCAGGATGACGATGGTGAGCACCTTGATGATGGCGAACCAGAACTCGAACTCCCCGAACAGCCGGACCGCCAGGAGATTGGCCACGCCGAGGATCGCCAGGGCGATGAGGCCGGGCAGCCACTGGGGCACGTCGGGCCACCAGTAGCGGACATAGATCCCGGCCGCGGTCAGCTCAGCCGTACCGGTGACGACCCACATCAGCCAGTAGCTCCAGCCGGTGGCGAACCCGGCCCAGTTGCCGATGAACTCCTCCGCGTAGGTGGCGAACGAGCCGGACACCGGCCGGTACACCAGGAGCTCACCGAGGGCACGCATCACGAAGAAGACGACCAGGCCCGCCAGCGCATAGGTGATCAGCAGACCCGGTCCGGCGTCGTGGAGGGCTTCGGCGGAACCGAGGAACAGACCGACGCCGATCGTCCCCCCGATGGCGATCATCTGGATGTGACGGGGCTGCAGACCCCGGTGGAGGTGCTCGGAGCCGGGGTCGTCATGGCCGGTGGGACGTGGCGGGGACGGTGGAGGCCGGTGCGTCATGGTGGGGCTCTCTCGTCGGGGGCGGAAATGAGGCAAGGGAGGGGACGGTTTCGGTGATCCAACGGGGTGGGGCGCTGGTCGGTATCGGTTCAGCGTGCGTCCAGGGCCGTGTCACCGGTGTAGGCGCGCGGAACGCGGGCGCCGATGCGGCTGACGATTTCGTGCGCGACGGTGTGGACGGCGCGGGCCCAGCCCTGCGCGCCGGGCTCCCCGCCGTCGGCGCGCGCCGCGGTGTCCAGCAGCGTCGGCCAGTCGCCCGCCGAGGCGCCGCCGCGCCCGAGCCCGGTCTCCGCTTCGAGGTGCAGCCGCGCAGGGCGGCCCACGGTGTGCGCCGCCCGGACCGCTGCCCGCACCGCCCAGTCGGCACCGGCCGACAGCTCGACGCCGCGGCCACCGCGGAATTCCGGTCGTCACCCGGCGTCAGGAGCCAAGCGAGCAGTGTGAAAGACACCGTGCCGCCGGAAGTGGGCGTTCACGTCGTCGGGGACGTGCCGTCGCATGATCGTTGCGACCCGCACCTCGTCCCCGCGTTCCTGCCGCGCGGAATAGGCGAGGACCCGCGTGCTGCGCTCCTCGATGGTGACCGGTGCGTCGATCACGGCGGCGATGGCGTCGGCCAGCCCGAAGGGATCACCCGCCTCGGCGCCGACCGCCCGCGTGCCGGAGTCCGCGTAACCCTCGCCCCGCGCCTGCACCTGCGGTTTCCGTAGGGAAACGATCGTCACGGCCGCATGACGGTGCGTGTGCACCGCTCCCGGACGGCTCGTGAGCCGCCTTGCAGGTGCGGCGCCCGCACGGTGCGCCCAGGCGCCGACACCCGCGGACCTCGGGAGGACTCCGCGGAAATCACCTGTCGGTGGCGGGAATTGAACGGTTGCGGCCACCGCACCGTATCTCTCCATATCCGTGCCCCGTGGGGCACCGGTCCGCGATGTGAGGAGGGCACCATGACTGACCCTGGTATCCCGCAGCTCCAGGCCCTGCCGGACGGAGACGCCGAAGTTTCGCTGGTGATTCGTCTGCAGTGGGAGGACGTTGCCGCGCTCGGTCAGGACGCCGCCCGGCTGGCTGCCCGGTGGAAGCGCCCGGTGACCCTGGACGAAGCTGCCAGCCAGCGGCTGCGCATGCGCCCGCCGGCCACTCATGCCAAGACGGTGGGACAGGAGCGGGCGCAGCCCGCGGTGGCGTCCACGACGGTGTCGCCCCTGCCGTCCCGTTCCCCTCAGGAGCAGGCACGCCAAGCGATAGAGAAGATCAATGGCAGCACCGGTCATGAGACGGCGTAGCGCGGCGACGCACTGAGGAGAGCGGCGAAGAATCCTGGTCTCCTGGGGCAGGCAGGGGGTCCGGCAGCATTGAACTGCCGGACCCCCTGCCCGCTGTGTTTCCCTGCGGCGCACCGGACCTCCGATCCTGTCCGCAGCGGAGCGAGCGGCCACCGTCCGGCCGAAGGTCCGGCCGAAGGCAGGCGGCCCTCCCTGCCCCGCCGAAGCGCTGCGCCAAGAACCGCAGACTGGGCCGACCGAGCGAAGATCCTCGGCCCAACGGCTCAACGCGGGCCCGCAGTGCGTGCTGCCCGGGCCCCGCCGGTGATTCTGTGACGAGCCGGGCGCGACCGGCGCGGTGTCCCGCCAGGACGGGGCCGAGCACCGAGGAGGCAGCCCATCGTGAACTCCACCGCCGGTGCAGTACGAGAGCCGGCGCCGGCGCGGCTACGGGACATCCGGCCCGGCGGACCTGGCCGGCGGCGTGGCCCGCCCGCCGGTGACACCGAGGCGGCCCTCTCCTGAACGTCCCGAGCAGCAAAGGCACGTAGGCATGCACACCACGGTCACACTGCTGGCGGACGCTCCGGCCCAACTGCTCCCGGCCAGGCAGCTGATGGCATTCACCCTGGCTTCCCACATCATTCTGGTGCCGCTCGGCGTGGCCCTGCCGCTGATCACCCTGGTGATGCACTATCGCGGCCTGCGCCGGAACGACCCCGTCGCACTGCTCCTCGCCCGGCGCTGGTCGGCCGTCATGGCGGTGCAGTTCGCGGTCGGCGTCGTCACCGGCACCGTGCTGTCCTTCGAGTTCGGACTGCTCTGGCCGGGCCTGATGGGCAAGTGGGGCGGTGTCTTCGGGATCGGATTCGGCGTCGAGGCATGGGCCTTCTTCCTCGAAGCGGTGCTCATCTCGATCTATCTGTACGGCTGGCGGCGGCTGAAGCCTGGCACCCACTTCCTGCTCGGCCTGCCCCTTCCGGCCGCCGCCCTGCTCGGCGCGTTCGGAATCCTGGCGGCCAACTCGTGGATGAACACGCCCCAAGGATTCACCCTCGATGCCGACGGCAGGCCCGCGGACGTCCACATCTGGTCGGCGATCTTCACCCCCATGTTCGGCCCCCAGTACTGGCACTTCGTCGTGGCGATGTTGGTCACCGCGGGATACACCGTCGCCGGCGTCTACGCCGCCGGCTGGCTGCGCGGCCGCCGCGACCGTTATCACCGGCTCGGCTTCACCGTTCCCTTCACCCTCGCCGCGGTGTTCACCCCCGTGCAGATGCTGCTCGGCGACTCCATCGCCCGGTCGGTCTTCCACAAGCAGCCGGTGAAGTTCGCCGCGACGGAGATGGTCTGGCGGACCGACACCCACGTACCGGAGTACATTTTCGGCCGTCTGCACCCCGACGGCAGCATCTCCGGCGGCATCAAAATCCCCCAACTCGACTCCGTTCTGGCCGGGTTCACCACCAAGACGAAGGTGACCGGGCTGACCTCCGTCCCGGCGAGCGACCGACCGACGGCCGCCCAGGCCACCATCGCGCACTGGGCCTTCGACCTCATGGTCGTGATCGGCTCACTGCTGCTCCTCCTCGCACTCTGGTACGGCTGGTGCCGGCTGCGGCGCCGTCGGCTGCCCCGGTCACCGTGGTTCTTCCGCGGTGCGGCATGCGCGGGTGTCGCCTCCGTCGTCGCCGTCGAATGCGGCTGGGTCACCGCCGAAGTGGGACGCCAGCCCTGGATCGTCTACCAGCACATGCGGATCGGTGAGGCGGTGACGGCGACCCGCTCCACCAGTCTGTGGATCATGCTCGGTCTGGTGATGGTGGTGTATGTGTTCATCTTCGGCTCGCTGCTCGCCGTGCTGCTCAAGATGCGTACCGGCTGGCGGCTCGCCGACGCGCGACCGGCGGCGGGGGAGCGGCAGGAGGGACCGGAGACCGACACCCCCTACGGGCCGCGCTCGCCGGTGCCGGCCGGCCACCCGCCGTCGTCCGACGGGACGGGGGCGGAACCGGCCGAGGACGGCCGGCCATGATCGCCGCCGTCATCGCCGTGGCGATGCTGCTCGCCGTGGCCGCCTACACCTGCGCCGGCGGCACCGACTACGGAGCCGGGTTCTGGGATCTGACCGCAGGTGGCGCGGAGCGCGGCAAGCGCCCCCGATGGCTGATCGACCATGCCATGGCCCCCGTATGGGAGGTCAACAACGTCTGGCTGGTCTTCCTCTTCGTCATCATATGGACCGGGTTCCCGATTCTCTTCCAGACCGTGTTCTCGGCGATGTGGCTCCCCTTGGCCCTGGCCGCCGTCGGCCTGGTTCTGCGCGGCGCCGGCTTCGCACTGCGCAAGCCCGTCCGCCGCATCGCGGGACGACGCCTGTACGGCGCCGTCTTCGCCATCTCCTCGCTGCTCACCCCGTTCTTCCTCGGCGCGGCCGTCGGCGGTATCGCCTCGGGACGGGCGGTACCGGGAACGGCGGCGTCGGCTCACGCCTGGGCCAACCCGACCTCCATCCTCTTCGGGCTGATCGCCATCGTGTCGACGGCGTTCCTCGGCGCCGTGTTCCTGGCGGCCGACGCCGCCCGCTACGGCGCACCCGACCTGGTCGGCTACTTCCGGCGGCGGGCGCTGGGCAGCCTCGTCGCGCTCGCCGTACTCGCGGCGATCATGCTGACCGTCACCCGGAGCGACGCCCCGCACGTCTGGCACGGACTCACCCACGGCGTCGGCCTCGGCCTCGTCATTCTGGCCGGAGTCTGTTCCCTCGCCACCGGGTGGCTCCTGCTGCGCCGCTCCGGAGCCTGGTCCCGGCTCACCGCCGTCGGCGTCGTCGCCGCGGCGGTCATCGCCTGGGGAGCCGCCCAACGCCCCTATCTCATCCCCACATCCCTGACCGTGGCCGAGGGCGCCGGCGCTCCCAGCAGCCTGCGGTGGGTCGGCCTGGTCACCCTCGTGGCCGTGGTACTCGTCTGCCCGGCGGTGGCCTTCCTGTACTGGCTGGACACCCACGGCGAGCTGGAACCGCTCTCCGGCACCGACCTGCACCAACCCGACCTGTACCGGACCGAGCCGGGCCGCGATGACCCGCCCCTTGCGGAACACGGCGGCACCCACGATCCGGGTAGCGGCGAACCGAAGGATCCGTCACCCTGACCGACGACGCCGGGAGCGGGCTTCTCCTGCGCGGCGGTTGTCAGCAGCGCTCCGCGACGTGGCGCCCGGCGCCGGCGGGGCGGACCTCGCGATCGCGCAGAGAGATCGAGAGGGCCTTCCCCCAGGCGCGGCAGGCTGTGGTGAAGTCCGTCTTCTCGTATTCGATGACGAAGATCCGCTGGGCGTAGGCCTCGGCGAAGTCGGTGCACTCCTGGTAGCGGGCGCACTCCTCGACGACGGCGAAGTCGAAGCCGATGCGACGGTGTTGCGGCAGCAGGTCGGTGGTGTTCTTCTGGGCGATGGCCAGGTGCCGCTGGTGGGCGCGGCGGGCCAAGAGCTGGGCGAAGGCCGCGGCATGCCGGGAGGTGAGCTTGCCGTCGGACCGCTCGTAGGAGTCGAGGTTGTCGGGTTCCACGGCGTCAAAACCGGCCTTGGCACAGCCGTCGATCCAGGGACCGACGATGTCCATGAGTGCGCGGCGTTTGGCGCCGGTGGAAATATCGAGCAGGGGCTCGTTCCAGTCCTCGTCGATGACGGGCTCGCCGCGCCCATCCCGCAACAGCAGCTCGGGGTGGCGGTCCTTCCATACGCCGGCCGCGTCGGGCTGTGCCTGGAAGGCGTTGACGTAGCAGATGTTGTAGAGACCGGGGGCGGGCCGGGCCGTACGGTCCCGGGACACGGCCCGGACCCCGGCGGGCGGGGGATAGGCCCCGCCGAGCTGATAGTCGAAGACGGCGTTCGCCGTCGGCGGCCGTACCGCGGTCGGGGCGGCCGCCCCGCCGGTCGGCGCAGATGTCCGGGAGCCGGCGGCTTCCGGAGTGCGAGGGCCGGAGCACGCCGTGCTGAGCGCCATGACCAGGACGAAGGCGCCGACGGCGAGGGGGCGTGAAGAGTGCACAGGCGGAGCTTACGGGCGGGTGGCGCGCCCAAAGGCCGGTGATGGCGCCCTCAGGGACGGTTCACACCAGACGGGCGGCGATCTCCTGGGCGCAGGTGTGCAGCGCGGGCAGGTGGCTGAGCAGCTCGTCCCGCGAGGTGAGGACGACGGTCGCGCCGAGGGATACGGCCAGCGGCGGACGGCCGGAGGTCTCGCCGCCCGGCACGGCGACCGCGACGGACCGCACCCCGACCTCGTTCTCCTCGTCGGCCTCCGCCCAGCCCTGGGCCCGCACCCGTGTCAGCTCCTCGCGCAAGGCGTCGCGGGTGGTGACCGTACGGGGGGTGACGGGCGGGAGCGGCGCGGTCATCAGTGCCTCCCGCTCACGCTCGGTCTGCGCCGCAACGAGGGCCTTTCCCAAGGACGTTGCATGCCACGGGTTGCGGGTCCCCTCGGCGCTGCGCAGCTGCAGATGCTGGGTGCCCTCAAGGGTGAGGACGAGAAGGACCTCGCTCCCGTCCAGAACTCCGGCGATGGCGGGGAGACCGGTACGGGCGGCCAGGCGGCGCATGGGGCCCGATGCGGCGGACCACCCGGCGTCGGACCGCTGGAAGCCGCGGGCGAGTTCCAGAACGCGTACGCCGAGCGCAAACCGCCGGGTGTCCTCGTCGTAGGCGACGAAGCCCTCTTCGGCCAGCCGCCCGAGCAGCCGGTGCGCGGTGCTCACGGGGAGCTGCGCGCTGCGGGCGATCGCGCTGACGCCGGCGCCCGCGGGCAGCTCGGACAGCACGGTCAGCAGCCGCAGTCCACGGCCGAGCATGTCGTCGCCCGATTGCCCGCTCACCGCTGCGCTCTCCTGGTCACTGTCGCCGTTCCGTCCCTGCTCGGGGCCGCGCCGCGGGCGGGTGACGGCCTCCCGGCCACCCGCCTCGCCCGCGCCCTGCCCGTTATCCGTCCGGGCCGCATCATCCGCACGGTCCGCCCGCCGGTGTGTGCTGGTGCTCCGGCCGGTTCACCGTACCCGTTGGATGCGCGGTGGCGGATCCGGGCGCCGCGGCCCGGGGCTCGCGAACGGTGAGCATCAGGGCGGCGGACAGCAGGGTGCAGGCGGCCATGAAGCCGAAGGCCCCCGCATTGCCGAGACCGGTGCCGCGCACCCAGCCGACGAGGTAGGTGCCGGCGAACGAACCGAGCGCTCCCAGGGAGTTGACGAGGGCTATCGCGGCGCCGGAGACACCGGCCGGCGCCAGTTCGGAGACGAGCGCGAAGTAGGGGCCGTACGGCGCGTACATGCACAGACCGGCGACCACCAGCAGCGCCAGTGCGAGCGGGAAGTGCGGGCCGGCCGCGTAGCTGCCGAGGAGGGCCAGGGCGCCGGCCGCGAGCCAGGGCCAGACCGCGATCCGGCGGCGTCCGCTGCGGTCGGACAGGCGGGAGTTGAGCAGCATCGCCACCGTGGCGAACGCATACGGCACGGCCGACAGCAGGCCCGTTGCCCCGATGCCGTCGCCGGAGCCCTCCTTGATGATGGCGGGCAGCCAGAAGATGAAGCCGTACATGCCGAAGGACCAGAAGAAGTACTGGGCGGCCAGCAGGAGGATCGGCCGGGAGCGCAGCACCTTGCGGTACACCCGCCCGGTGTCGATGGCGGAGGGGGACGGCACGGGGACGACGGACCCGGCGGTGTGCCGCTCCGTGGTCAGTGCGGTCTCCAGCGTGGTGCGTTCGGCGTCGCCCAGCCAGCGGGCGTCCGCGGGCCGGTCCTTGAGCAGCCGCAGGCACAGCAGGCCCCACACGACCGAGGGGGCGCCCTCCAGGACGAACATCAGACGCCAGTCGGAGACGGAGATCAGCCAGCCCGAGACCGCCGACAGCCACATGACGGTGACGGGATTGCCCAGGATCAGCAGGGTGTTGGCCCGGCCCCGCTCGCCCTTGGTGAACCACCGGCCCAGCAGCATCACCATCGACGGGAGCACCGCCCCCTCGACCATGCCCAGCGCGAAGCGCACCGCGATGAGCTGGCCGGGGCTGCTGAGCAGGCCCTGCAGCACGGCCAGCAGACCCCAGGTGACGGTGCACCACGCGACGAGCCGGCGGGCGCTGCGCTGCTCGGCGTAGATGGTCCCGGGGATCTGGAAGAGGAAGTAGCCGAGGAAGAAGGAGGCGGCGATCAGCGAGTCGAGTCCGGCGGACAGACCGAGCTCCTTGGCCATCCCGCCCGCCGAGGCGATCGCGTAGTTGGACTTGTCCAGGTACGCGAGCGAGTACGTGACGAACGCGATCGGCATCAGATGCCGGGCGCGGCTCGACGACCAGAATCCCGCGGCGGGACGGGAGGGAGACGTCATCGTCATCCCGGACCCCCTTATTTCCGTGTGATGGAAAGTGTTTCACTGGGCGGGAAGACGTTATGAGGGCGACGCCGACGGGTCAATGGGTTCGGCAGCGTGGCCCGCCCCACATCCGTCCGCGGACGGTGGCCGTCCGGCCCCTGCCGCGTATCAGCGAGAGCGAGCAGCAGATGCAGCACACCCCCGCCCCGGCCGGTGCGGTCGGCCGGCACGGCGTGGACGTCCTCGTGCCCTGGCCCGACCTGGACCGGCGCCACGGCGCCTGGCCGGCCGGGATCGGCGTCCATGTGTGGGACGGGCTCACCCCGGCCGGGGAACTGTCCGACGAGACGCTTGCCCGTGTCGGCCTGTGGGTGTTGCCGTACGCCGTGCCGGGTGCCGAGCGGCTGCTGCCGCGGCTGCCGGAGCTGCGGGCGGTGCAGTCACTGAGCGCGGGGGTGGAGAAGCTGGTCCCGCTGCTGCCGTCGGGGGTGGCGCTGCACAACGGCCGTGGTCTGCATGACGCGAGCACCGCCGAGCATGCGCTCGGTCTGATCCTGGCGGCACAGCGCGATCTGCCCCGGTGGGTCGCCGACCAGCGCGCCGGTCGGTGGGAGCCGCACTTCACCCGGTCCCTGGCCGACTCACGTGTCGCGGTGATCGGATACGGGTCGATCGGCGCGGCCCTGGAGCGGCGCCTGCTCGCCTGTGAGGCGGACGTGGTGCGGGTCGCCCGCCGAGCCAGGCCCCAGGAGAAGGTCCATGCCGTCGACGAACTGCCCGCGCTGCTGCCCGAGGTGGACATCGCCGTGCTGGTGCTGCCGGAAACGCCCGCGACCACGGGCCTCTTCGGGGCGAAGGAGCTGGCGGCGCTGCCGGACGGCGCGCTGGTCGTCAATGTGGGACGCGGCCGCACCCTGGACACGGCGGCGCTGCTGCGGGAGGCCGATGCCGGCCGGCTGCGCGCCGCACTCGATGTCACCGACCCCGAGCCGCTGCCCGCCGGTCATCCGCTGCGCACCGCTCCGGGCGTCCTGATCACCCCGCATGTCGCGGGCGGGTCGGCCGCGTTCCGCCCGCGAGCCGAACGGCTGGTGGTCGAGCAGGTGCGCCGCTTCGCGGCCGGCCTGCCACTGGGCAACGCGTACCCCGTCTGACCGGGCGACCGGCCGGACCGGCGCCGGGGGCGGTAGTGCTGCGGCCGTCGGCCCGCCGGCGGAGCCGGGCGCGGGCGAGGCACAGGGAGCGTCGGAGAGTGGGGGAGATCCCGCGAAAAGTGTGCCTCCCGGCCCGGAGGAGCGGGCCGGGAGGCACGGTGGCCGACGGCTGCAAACGTCCGTCCCGTGCCCGCAGGCGCGGGGCGGCCCCCCGGTGCAACCGTGCGGCTCCGCCGTGGTCGGCTCAGCGCTTGACCACGAACGCCTGGCCCTTCTTCGCGTCGGAAGAGCAGGACGTCTTCTCCGCAGTGGTCATCTTGCGGGTCTTGACGGTCACCGCATTGCTCTGCCCGTCCGTGCCGTTGTCCGCCGGCCCGGTGACCGTGTCCGGGACGAACCAGAAGTAGTGACCCCACTTCGGGCTGTCGTAGTGCGTCTGCCAGGTGCCGGAGACGGCCTGCATCACCTGTGCGCGGGAGATCCAGCCCACCTCGCCGGGCTTCACCGTCATGTTCAGGGAGCTGTTCTCGGTGTGCGAACTCGTCCAGGTGTGGCTGTAGGTCGCGGTGACACTGAGATCGATGAGACCGGCGATGTTTCCGCCGGCGGTGACGGAGACGCCTGCGGAGTCCGTGGAGCCCACGGTGTCCGCCCAGCCCATCGACTGGGTGGCATCCGAAGTGCTGCAGTTGTAGAGGGAGTTGGAGACCTGGCGGAAGTCCCCGAGGTATGCCTTGCCGAGGGTCGGCTCGTTGAAGCTGCACTTCCCCTCACCGGAAGCGCAGTCGGCTTTGAGCTGGTCCCGGGTCGGTTCGTCGGCCGCGGCAGCCGGTATGGCCATCGCCGCGACCAGGCCCAGTGACGCCGTGGTCAGCGCCAGCAGCCGGCTTCCGTGGCGGATCGTTCTGCTTTTCGTCATCGTGCTGTTGCCTCTCGCCCAGCCTTGTGGAAGCGACGAGTACGTGTGGCATTCGTCGCTGTTGCGTTTGAGACTGGTGTGAAATCTGTGACAACTACACCAAGGATTAGTAAAGTTGTAGTTGATAGTGAAACAGACCCTTTACAGGGGACCGAAACGGAGGCAGCATCAGGTCCCGCCGTGACTCCGGAGAGCCGGTCGTCGGGCGTTACCCGGCGGCGCCCGCCCCGTTGAGGACGGTGTGCACGGCCCGCGCCACAAAGCCTTCCTCAAGGGGGAGTTGGCGCAGCACGACACGCACCCACGCGGCCCCGGCCAGCAGGTCCACCAGCAGCATGGGGTCGGTGTCCGCCGTGATCTCGCCGCGTGCCACGGCCCGGTCGAAAACAGGCTGCTCGCGGGCGATCCGGTCGGCGAAGAAGTCCTGCACATGAGCGGCGAGTTCCGGGCTGTGGGTGACGGCGCCCAGTACGGACACGGCGATGTCGGAGGCGGGCCGCGTGGTGAGCAGGGTCACCATCGTGTGCAGCAGGGCCTCCAGGTCCCCTTCGAGGCTGCCGGTGTCGGGAGCCGTGAGCTCCAATTGGCGGGCGCCGATGAGTGCGGCGCCCAGGAGCGCCCCCTTGGAAGG
Source organism: Streptomyces sp. NPDC054786 (assembly GCF_053611685.1). NCBI lineage: Bacteria > Bacillati > Actinomycetota > Actinomycetes > Kitasatosporales > Streptomycetaceae > Streptomyces > Streptomyces sp. NPDC054786. Next base: position 125,719 of record NZ_JBSHAW010000005.1, read on the forward strand.
CCACCAGCGGTAGATCGTGGTCTTGTTGACGCCGGATCGCTGGGCGACTCCCTCGATGGTCAGCCCCTCGTAACCCTTCTCCGCGAGCAGATCCAGTGTGGCGTCGAAGATCTCCTGTGCTTTCCGTGGGCCGCCGCTTCGCCGTGTCCCGCTCCGCTCCTCGCTCATGAGAGGAGATTAGCATCAGAAGCAACGCAACGTTGCGTTGCATTTGAGGTAGCGTGCCGGGCATGGAGCCCAATGAAGCCGGTCTGCCCATCGTTTTCGTGCACGGCACCCGGGTGAGCGCCACGATGTGGCAACCCGTGATCCACGCCATCGGAAGGCGTCATCCCACGGCGGCGCCCGACCTGCCCGGCCACGGGAAGCGGCGAGGTGAGCCGTTCAGCATCCCCGGCGCAGTGGAGGCGGTGGCCGAGGCCGTGGACGAACTCGGCGGCCGCGCCCTGCTCGTAGGGCTGTCCCTGGGCGGCTATGTCGCGATCGCCACCGCCGGTGCCCACCCGGACCGGGTCCTCGGCGCGGTGGCCATGGGCTGTACGGCGCTCCCGCGCGGACTCTTCGGTGCCGTCTACCGGGGAGTGGCCCGGCTCGCGGCCGGACATCCCCAAGAGGCCGATCGGCTCAGCGCGTTCGCGTTCCGCCGCGTCCTGCCCCGCGCTCAGGCGCACGCCATGGTCGCGGGCGGCCTGAGCTGCGAGGCCACTCCGGGCGTCGTCAAGGCCGTGCGCGAGATGGACCCGCTGGCGTCGCTCTCCGCGTACCCGGGCCCGGTCTGGCTGGTGAACGGCGAGCGCGACCACTTCCGCCGCAGCGAACGCCTCTTCCTCCGGGCCTGCCGCGACGGTCGCCTCGTCATCCGGCCGGGGTGCGGACGCATCACCAGCCTCACCGATACGACGGCCCTCACCCGTCAAGTCCTCGATGCCGCCGCGGTCGTCACGGCCCGGACGTACGGCTCCTCGACGCCGGAAGGAGCGCGGTGACCGCCCGAGTGTGGAGCGTGGAGGAAACCCTGGAAGCCCCCCTCCCGCCGCACGGCGTGGGCCTGGTTCCCACCGGAACCCCGGCCGCCCGGCGCGCCGCACGCCACCGCACCGGCATACGGATGACTCGCCGCCGACCGGACGCCGGGTGCCGGACGGCCCCCTGAACCGTTCCGGTCCCTCCCAGGCACCGCCGAGCCGCTCCCGCGATCCGGTCAACAAACCGGCTATAAGTCACAAAACGCCCACCAATCCCGCGTGCGGCAGCCGCCCGGAAGAGACGTTCCGGGCGCAAAGCGCAAGATCCGTCCCCTCTTCCCCTTTTGCTCCACAGCGGGGTACTTCTGGTTCCTGTGCGCACCCACCGCACCTTCACCTCCCACCCGGACCAGGAAGGACGGACCTGTCATGACCGACAACCCGCTACCCGAGGCGGTGCCGGAGGAGGGGACCGGCGGCTGGCACGTCGACGCGCGCTGCACCAACTGTGATGTCGCCAGGCAGCTCGCCCCCGATGTGATCCGCGAGAAGAACGGCCGGGCGGAAGTGATCCGGCAGCCGCAAAGCGACTCGGAGGCCCGGCAGTTGTATGCCGCCGCTTTCGCCTGCCACACCCGGTCGATCCGTCACCCCGCGCAACGCCTCACCCCCGACCTCGACCCCTTCCCCCTCGCACTGGACGACACCGTCCAGCTCTGCGGCCACAACTCACCCCACACGGCGGGTGCGAACTCCTACTTGCTGCGCCGGCCCACGGGACACTCGATGATGATCGACACGCCTCGGTGGAGCAGCGGTCTGGCCGCCCGGTACGAGGCACTGGGCCCCATCACCGACGTCTTGCTCACACACCGCGACCACGCGGCGCACGGCCGCCGCTACGCCGACCGGTTCGGGGCCCGGCTGTGGATCCACGAGGGCGATCTCGACGCCGCTCCGGACGCGGACCGCATCCTGCGGGGCACCGACCCGGTCGAGATCGGGGAGGGGGTTACGGCGTATCCGCTCCCCGGCCACACGCGCGGCAGCGTGCTCTACCTCGCCGATACGCGGTACTGCTTCAGCGGGGACAGTTTCTACTGGTCGCGCACCACAGCCGATCTGGAGGTGGCCGCCGCCGTCACCTGGTACTCGATCGTGGAACTGGCCGCTTCCCTGACCCGGACCGCCCCTCGGCTGCGCTTCGAGTGGGTGCTGCCCGGCCACGGCGACCGCAAGCGGCTCCCCGCCGCGGACATGGCGCACCGCCTCCGGCAGTTGACAGCCCGCACCCACGAACTCCGGCCGCAGCCCGTCGACTTCACCGCGGTCCGTTGGTGACTGCGCACACGTCCCTCAGGCGGCCCGGGTGGCCACCACCAGCCGGCACCGCGGGCTGCCGTCGGGGCGCCGGCCGAGCTCAGGCAGGGCGCAGAGCTGCACATCGAAACCGGTCCGCATCAGCTCCGCCCGCACCTCGGTGAGCGGGAACGTCCGGTAGTACATGACGAAGCTCGGCCGCCACAGTGCGTTGCGGACCCGCATCGCCGCGTCGAAAGCCAGCAACGTCCAATAGCCGGGCGACCCCGGCCGCGCAGGAGCCCCGATCGGGAAGACGAACCGGCCACCGGGCCGCAGCACGGAGTGCACCTGCGAGAACAGCCCCGGCCGCTCCCGGGGCAGAAAATGCCCGAACGCGCCGAAGCTCACCGCGAGATCGAAGACCGGTCCGAAGGGGAGCGCCCGAGCGTCCGCACGCACCCACTCGGCAGACGGGACGCCCGCGGTCACCCGCTCTCGGGCGCGGCCCTCGGCGAGCATTCCCGCACTGAGGTCGACACCCGTGACCCGCTCCCGGCAGATCTGCCGCAGCACGTCCATGCCCGCCCCGGTGCCGCAGCACAGGTCGAGGCCACTGTCGAACGGTCCCAGCCGCTGCAGCGCCCGCGACACGGGCGTCAGGATCGCGTCCGGGGTCCGGAACGGCGTGTGGTCGAATTTCGGCGCGAGCAGGTCATAGCCGCGCTCGATGGAGGACAGTGCCTGCACGGCGAGTTCACGGAAGGTGGGGCCCTGAGGTGCGAACATTGACCTCAGCATAGAACTGGTCCACACCTCGCCGCTTGGGCCGCGCCGTGTGGTACCGTCCGAATGGAACGCACTTTCGCTCGCCGCTCTTACGGCGCCGGTGCGTCATGTTCCCCCATCGCATTCCCCTCGCTGTGGCGCCCGTCCTTCACGACCGGCGATCCAGCAGGCACCGACTGTTCGACCTCCACAGTCCAGCGATGCGGCTTTCCTTCCCGTTCCGGCGCGGGCCTTTCTGCCCGCCTGCAGGGCGTGAACTCACCGCCCTTTCCTGCCGGATTTCCCCCTCCACCTCGACCCACGGACCCACGTCCCGAGAGGACACAGGACACCCCATGACCAGTACTTCACCTACTTTTCCCCCGTCTCCCCACGTCAGCAGGCAGCCCGCCAAGGCCGCTTCTGCTTCTCCTTCCGCCTCCAGCCCCTTTCCCCAGCGCGCTGTCGCGGCCTCGGAGAACCCCGCCGTATCGGCATCCGGGGTCCTGGATATCGCGAACGGCCGGCAGGAAGGAGGTTTTCTTCGAGCGGAGGGCTGCCTTGCCTCGTCCGGCGATGTCCGGGTGCCCGCTGCACTGATCCGTAAAGCGGGCCTGCGCAAGGGCGATTTCGTCGTAGGAACGTGCACGCGGCCGCGGTCGCTCGCCCAGGTCGAGTCGGTCAACGGACGAAGCCCGGATGCGGTGCGCGGGCGACCGCATTTCCGTGACCTCACGCCGCTGCATCCGCAACACCGTATGCGCCTGGAAAGTGCGGCCGGCGGGCCGGCGCCGCGCATCGTCGATCTGATCGCACCGGTCGGTAAAGGCCAGCGGGGGCTGATCGTGGCACCCCCGAAGACGGGCAAGACGGTGCTGCTGCAACAACTCGCCGCCGCAGTCGCCGAGAACCACCCCGCATCCCGGCTGATGGTGGTGCTGATCGACGAACGGCCCGAAGAAGTGACCGACATGCGCCGTTCGGTACGCGGAGAGGTGCTCGCCTCGACGTTCGACCGGCCGGCGAAGGAGCACATCGCCCTCGCCGAACTCGCCGTGGAACGCGCCAAACGACTCGTCGAGCTCGGACAGGACGTCGTCATCCTCTTCGACTCCCTCACCCGCCTGTGCCGGGCGCACAACAACGCCGCCACGTCGGGCGGCCGCACCCTGAGCGGAGGCGTCGACGCCGGCGCGCTGCTCGGCCCCAAGAGGCTGTTCGGCGCGGCGCGGCACGCAGAGGAAGGCGGCTCGCTGACCATCCTTGCCACGGCCCTGGTGGAGACCGGATCCCGGGCCGACGATTACTTCTTCGAGGAATTGAAGAGCACCGGCAATATGGAACTCCGTCTGGACCGTGAACTCGCGGGCAGGCGGCTCTATCCAGCGGTCAATATCACCGCCTCGGGCACCCGCCGCGAGGAACTGCTGCTCCCGCAAGCGGAGTTGGCGGCCATCCGCCGACTGCGTCGCGCCCTCCGGACCGGGGACGGTCAGACCAGCATGGAGTCCCTGCTCGACAAGGTCCGGCGCACGCCCGACAACGCGACGTTTCTGCGGCAGGTGCAGCAAACCGCCCCGGGCGGATGACCGACACGAACTCCGGTCAGTAGTAACCCTTTTCACCGTCGAGAAGCTCCCGGACGGCATCCATATGGCCTGCGTGCCGGGCGGTTTCCTCGATCATGTGGAACATCATCCACCGTAGGCTCGCGGCAGCAACCCGGAAGTCGGGGTGTTTGCCCACGTCATCGAGCGAATGGGCAGCGATGATCTCGTTCGACACCGCACATTGCCGTTCGTAGTCGGCAAGGAGCTGGGGGAGCGGGGTCCCGTCGACCATCATGTCGGCATCCTCGGGCCCGTCGTCGAACTGCGGCCCCACGGCCGGTCGGCCGAGAAGCACGACCTCGAACCAGGTGTGTTCGACCCAACGCAGGTGGGAGACGAGCCCCGCCATCGACATCTGGGGTGAGCTCGGCAGGACGGAGCGGTGGGTGTCGGCGTCCGACAGCCCCTCGCATTTCCAGTGAATGATCGCGCGCTGCATATCGAGCCACCCGATGAGCTGGGTCCGCTCGTCGGCGTCGAAGGGAGGACGAATACGAGAAGGCGGCATGAGCGCAGAGGCTAAGGGCTGTCCCGTAATCCCTGGCGGGCGCACGACGACAGCTACGGCACCTCGCCGCGTTGTCGGAACATCCGGATACGCCCAGTATCCGGACGTCCCTCCGCCTTGCGATGCACCGCATCTGACGCCGTGCGCTGATCCGCCAGGGATTACGGGACAGCCCTTAGCCCGGCCGACGACGCCGCGCACGGGATTTTTCGTGGTGAAGTGGCCCCCGGCGACCGCATTCGGGGGCCACTTCGGGCCGACGCGCGCCGGGCGACGGATATACCGCTCCGCACGACCGCGCGCCGAACGGGCGTCAGTCGCTCATACAGGGGTTACCGAAGGTGGGGTTGAGCAGCCCGATGATGCTGATGGTATTGCCACAGACGTTGACCGGAATGTGGATGGGGGCCTGGATGGTGTTGCCGGACACGATGCCGGGTGAGTTGAGGGATGCCGCCTGGGCGCCGCTGTCGGCGGTGGCGATACCTGCACCGCCGAGGACGACGGCGCAGGCACCCGCGGTCGCGAGGGCACTCTTGATCCGGTGAGCCATCGATCGGTCTCCTTAACTGGTGGAGGAACTGCGGCACATGGCGCTGAAGGCCCCCGTAGGGCGCTGTGCACCACGGCTGTGCGCCGCCCGTACGTGGCTGTCGTTCCCCACCGGCACCCGCTCCAGCGGCACAGGACGCGAAGAGCAGACTTTTAGGTGATATGGCTGTCTGTGTTGACTGCCGTGCCGCTGCCTGACGAAGCGGGGGCCGCCGGCAGGACATGAGCGCCGGTCTTGTCGGTGCTCAGGCACAGCGAGCAGATCACCGCGGCGTGCCGGTGGCAGGCGGCGAGGTCCGGACGCTCGAACTCCTGTTGGCAGACATGGCACTCGTACGGGGCCGAACTGGGGTTGCCGTCCGGGTCCAGCAGCGGAGCGTCGATCCCGTCGCTGGTGCGCCGCAGGTAGAACCGGCCCTTGGTCAGAATGGCCATCAGGGGCGTGAGGACGAAGGCGATCACTGCCGCAGCGACCGGTGAGTACGGCTGGAGCGTGTCACCCAGAGCGTGGAAGTACAGGGCGATCGACAGACCGGATGCGGCGGTGAAGGCCACCACTCCGACGGGGTTGACCGCATGGAGCATGCCGCGGCGGAACTCGGGGGCCTGCGGGGAGAGTTTCAGCAGGTACTTGTTGACGATGATGTCGGTGGCGACGGTGACGATCCAGGCGATGGCGCAATTGGAGTAGAACCCCAGGATGCTGTTGAGGAAGCTGAACATGTCCGCTTCCATCAGGATCAGCGCGAAGGCCAGATTGGCGAGCACGAACACCATCCGGCCCGGGTAGCGCTTGGTGACGCGCGTGAACGAGTTCGTCCATGCCAGCGAACCGGAGTAGGCATTGGTCACGTTGATCTTGATCTGGCTGATCACGACCAGCACCACGGCCAGCGGGATGACCAGCCACGACGGCATCATGGCCGCAAAGGCGCCGGTGAACTGCTGGATGGGCTCGGTGGCGGAGGCCGCGCCCACCTCGGAGAGGATGTAGACGGCCAGGAAGACACCGATGGCCTGCTTGAGTGCGCCGAGCACGACCCATCCGGGTCCGGCCATCACGACGGCCGTCCACCAAGTGCGCCGGTTCTGCTCGGTCTTGGGCGGCATGAAGCGCAGATAGTCGACCTGCTCGCCGATCTGCGCGATCAGCGACAGACAGACGCCCGCGCCCAGCAGCACCGACGCGGAGTTGATCCCGCCGTCGCCGTCGGAGCCCCGGTACGAGAGGAAGGTGTGCACCGTGCCGGGGTCCGTGGTGATCAGATAGAGCAGCGGCCCCACCATCAGCAGCAGCCAGATCGGGGTCGTCCAGACCTGAAGCTTGCTGAGCGCCTTCATCCCGTAGATGACCAACGGGATGACCATGAAGGTGGAGATCACATAGCCCAGCCACAGGGGCAGACCGAAGCCCAGCTTCAGGCCTTGCGCCATGATCGAGCCTTCGAGGGCGAAGAAGATGAAGGTGAAGCTGGCGAAGATGACGCTCGTCAGGACCGAACCGTAGTAGCCGAAGCCCGAGCCCCGGGTGATCAGGTCGAGGTCGATGTTGTAGCGCGCCCCGTAGTAGGCGAGGGGGAAGCCGGTGATGAAGATGACCACCGCGGCGACGAGGATCGCGGCCAAGGCGTTCCCGGTGCCATGGGTGAGCCCGATGCCCGCACCGATCGAGAAGTCGGCCATGTACGCGATGCCGCCCAGCGCGGTGGTCGCCACGACCATCGGCGTCCAGCGGCGGTAGCTGCGCGGGGCGAACCGGAGGGTGTAGTCCTCCAGGGTCTCGTCGGCCGCTTTGTCGACCGGCGCCTCGGTGGGTGGGGGCCGATGACTGCTGTCGGGGGCGGTCAGTTGTGGCTCGACGCTCATGCCGGACCTCCTGAGGGGGCGGTGGGAATGCGACGCGATGTGCCACGCCCACGGCAGGGGAGACCGTGTGGCGCGCGACAGCGTTGGCGAGGCGGGAGTGCGGTGCTGCGCAGGGGGAGCGGACCCGGACGGTGTGCTGCCGGACCGTCGGGTCAGGACGTGCCGCTGTGCGGCTCGACGGCCGAGGCCGTTGCCGGGGGCAGCCCCCGGCGACGGTGGCCGTGAGGCGCATGTGCCGGGGGGCGCAGTGAGGTGGCGGACTGCGTATCCGGTCCTGTGTCCATGGCGGGGACCTTAGGGAGCGCGTGTTTCCCGCAACGTCTTCGCAGATGAAGCGGACGTTTCCGCGGCGGCGCGAAGCCGGGCAGGCACCGCGGCGGACGGCCCCCCGCCGGCCGGCTGCCGCGCTCTCGCGCACACCGGTCCCGGCGGTGCGCTGCCGTCAGCGGTGTGGGGTGCTGCCGGGTTTCTCCGGGGGAGGGACCATGGCGCCATGAGAGGCATGTCCTCGCGGCTCGTGCCGTGGAGGGGGTAGACATGAGGAGGCTGCCGACGGCGGAGCGGCCCGGCACCGCAAGGGGTGTGCCTGGCGTGGCCCGGCCGGCCCCACCCGCCCCGTCCATCCCCCTTACTCACCCCGCAGGAGTCACCATGACAGCGGACCGACACGGGCACCCGATGAGCGATACCGGCGCCGAGGCCCTCGGCCATTACGAACAGGCGCTGGACGACTTGCTGTTCTTCCGGCCCCGGATCGCGGAGACGTCGCAGGCGGTACTGGCCGCCTCGCCGCGGTCGGTGATGGGGCAGACGCTGGCCGCCTATCTGGGGGTGCTGGGCACCGAGGAGAAGGACGCAGCCGCGGCCCGGGACCGCTTCGTCCGCTTCCGCTCCGGCCTGGACACCGAGCGGCTGACGCCCCGGGAACGTATGCATGTTGCCGCCGCAACGGCATGGCTGGACGGTGACCTTCACGGTGCCGGCCGCACCCTCGGTGACCTCACCGTCGCCTTCCCGCGCGATGTGCTGGCACTGTTCGCGGGTCACCAGCGCGACTTCCTCACCGGCGACGCCCAGCGCCTCCGGGACCGGGTCGGCGGAGCACTGGATGTCTGGGACGAGGACGACCCCCACCACGGGCCACTGCTCGGCATGTATGCGTTTGGCCTGGAGGAGTCGGGCCATTACGAACGGGCGGAGGAGGTCGGGCTGGCGGCCCTTGCGCAGCATCCGGGCGACGTGTGGGGCATCCATGGCGTGGTGCACACCTACGAGATGCGGGGACGCTTCACGGACGGGATCCGCTTTCTCGACGCCCGTACGGACGACTGGGCCCAGGGCAGCTTGCTCACCGTCCACAACTGGTGGCACTACGCCCTCTACACGCTGGAGCTCGGTGACACCGCCCGGGTCCTGGAGATCTACGACTCCGCGCTCCACCACGACGCCTCGGCCGGTGTCGCGATGGAACTGCTGGACGCCGCGGCCCTGTTGTGGCGGCTGTACCTGGCGCAGGACGAACAGAGTGCACGCTGGGCCCGGCTCGCCGACGCCTGGGAGAGCCGCCAGGACGGCCCGCACTATGCCTTCAACGACGCACACGCCGTCATGGCCTATGTGGGAGCAGGCCGCTTCGCCCAGGCGCGGCGCCTCGTCCAGGACCGGGAAAACTGGGTGGCGGCGGAGTCCGGCGGGTCCAACCGCGCCATGACGGCCGAGGTCGGACTGCCCGTCTGCCGCGCACTGATCGCCTACGGGCAGCAGGAATACGGCCGGGCCGTCGATCAGCTGCTGCCCGTCCGCCACCGTCTGAACACCTTCGGCGGCAGTCACGCCCAGCGGGACGCGATCCAGCGCACCCTCGTCGAAGCATCCCTCCGGGCCGGCCGCGCCGACCTGGCGCGGACCCTGCTCAGCGAACGTATCCACCTGCGCCCGGTCTGCCCGTACAACTGGTCGGCCAAGGCCCGGCTGGAGGAACAGCTAGGCGACCCGGCGCGGGCGGCGGCCGCCCGTGCCCGCGCCGTCGCGCAGGCATCGGGGTGAGTGGTTCCGCGAGGTCAGTGACGTTCTGCGGGCAGGCCCGCGTCATCGACGGCCGGCGGGACGTCAGGCGCCGTGAACTCCGGGTCGGGTTCGAGGAATCGGATGGCGACGGCGGTGGCGAGATGCAGGGCGGCGAACATCACGCTGAGCAGGCGCAGCCAGGCCGAGGTGCTGAAGCCGACCGTCTCGGTGAAGAAGAACGGCAGACAGACCAGGAAACCGAACTGGGAACCGGTGCTGAAGACGCGCACCGCGGCTCCGATGGCCACGCGTGGGCGGCGCCGCATGATCGAGACACTGCCCGCCAGTGTCGCGAGCGGACGCCCGCGCATCGGGAGTGGCCGCGGACGGCCGGCGGAGGGCCGGTGGCCGGTGTCCGCGCCGTTCGAGGGCGAGCGGGGCTGCTCATGGACTCTCCAAGCGGGTTGATCTTGATCGGGTGAGCAAAGGGGTGGGGCGCACCGACGCATGCGTACGTGCGGAGAGGGTGAGCCGACGCAAGTCTTCTCATATTTTGTGCGAAGTCAAGACTCCTCTGATAAAAAAAGAGGCGGTACCGTGCCGAACCCAAGGGGCGCGCACCGGCCCGGAGCCGGCTCGCGCAACGCCCCCGCCCCACCCCCGCACCCCGAGGGAGCCGTGAGCCCGCCATGACCGCCACATCCGGGATTCCCGCCACCATGCGTGCCGCCGTACTGCACGGACCCGAGCAGCTGAGCATCGAGGAACGCCCCGTTCCCGCCCCCGGTCCGGGTGAGGTCCTGATCCGTGTCGAGGCGGTCGGGACCTGCGGCTCGGATGTGCACTACTTCCGGCACGGGCGCATCGGTGACTTCGTCGTACGCGAGCCACTCGTGCTGGGGCACGAGGCCGCCGGCACGGTGGTCGCCTGTGGCCCGGGCGCCGACGCACGCCGGATGGGGCGGCGGGTGTCCATCGAGCCCGGCACGCCCTGCGGCAGCTGCGCGGAATGCCGACCGGGCCGCTACAACCTGTGCCCGGACATGCGCTTCCTCGCCACACCGCCGGTCGACGGTGCCTTCTGCGAATACCTGGCCGTGCGCGAGGACTTCGCCCACGAGGTGCCCGCATCCCTCACCGTCGAGGAGGCCGCCCTGCTGGAACCGCTGTCCGTGGCGGTCTGGGCCTGCCGCAAGGCCCGCGTCGCCCCCGGCGACCGCGTGCTGATCACCGGCGCCGGGCCCATCGGCCTGGTCGCCGCCCAGACCGCACGGGCCTTCGGCGCGCGCGACGTACTGGTCACCGACGTGCTCCCGCACCGCCTCGACCTCGCCAGGGCCACCGGCGCCACCGCCGTCGACGTCTCCCGCACTCCGCTGCCCGAGGCGGAGTACACCCCCACCGTCCTCCTGGAGTGCTCCGGCGTGCCCGCCGTGAGCAGCGAGGCGATCCGCACCGTCGGCCGGGCCGGACGGGTGGTGCTCATCGGTATGGGCGGCGCCGAGGTGCCGCTGCCCGTGAGCCGGGTGCAGAACTACGAACTGGAGCTGACCGGTACCTTCCGCTACGCCCATACCTGGCCCACCGCAACGGCCCTGGTGGAGTCGGGAAGGGTCCGGCTCGACTCCCTCGTCTCGCACGGTTACGGTCTTGCCGAGGCCGAGAGCGCACTGACCGTCGCCACCCATGACGCGACCGCTGTGAAGGCTGTCATCTACCCGCAGCGGTAGGCGCGCTGCCGCTGTCCGACCGGAAAGGGGCGGCCCCGATGGCTTCCACACGGTCGTCGCCGGCCGAGGTCGACCGGCGACGGCGGGACGTACTGGCCCATGTCGTCGAGCACGGAGAAGTGCGCATCGACGAACTGGCCGGACACTTCGGGGTCAGCCTCGCGACCATGCACCGCGATCTGGACCAGCTCGCCGAACGCCGGCTGCTGCGCAAGGAGCGCGGCCGGGCCGCGCCGTTCCCGACCCTCACCATGGAGACCGCCACCCGCTTCCGCATCGGCGTGAACCTCTCGGTGAAGGAGGCGCTGTGCGCCGCCGTTGCCGACGAGATCCGGCCCGGCAGCACCGTCGTGCTGGACGACTCGACCACGGTCTTCCCGCTCGCGGCCCGCATCGCGCGAACCGAGGCGGTCTCCGTGGTCACCAACTCCCTCGGTGTGGCCCGGCTGTTCGATGAGACACCGGGCGTCGACGTCACCCTCCTCGGCGGCCGCTACCGAGGCGAGTTCGGCTCCTGCGTCGGCCCCGAGGTGCTCCGCGCCCTCGGCCGTCTCCACGCCGACCTCGCGGTGATGTCCGCGGTGTCCGTGCTCGGCGGCCGGCTCTTCCATCCCCTACGCGACTACGCCGAGGTCAAGGAAGCCATGCTGGACTGCGCACAGCGGTCGCTGCTGCTGGTGGACCACACCAAGTTCGGCAAGACCGCCACACATGCCTACAGCGACATCGCCCGCTACGACCGGGTCGTCACCGACCGCGGCGCACCGTCCGGGGAGCTCGCCGAACTGCGCCGCAGAGGCATCACCGTGGACGTGGCCGACGCCTGAGGGCACCGCGGCGCCGTACTGCCGGTGCGTGCGGGGGCGGCCCCTGCGCTCACTTCGGCGCAGACCACGGCAACTCCGGTCACGGGGCGAGCGGCCTGTCAGCATGCGTCGCCGCCCCGACTGCGCCGCCTCATCGACCGGTAGGGAGGCGCCGACTGATCAACAAGCTTCGATTTCGCGACAACTTGGCCCTGTCGGCGGCCAAAAGCCGTCCGACGGACAACGCCCCCGCAACTCCGACCGTCCTACTGCGCGCACCTGTATGCACTCTTCTCTGGAGGTTATTCATGCGACGGTTGGGGACAATGGCCGCGGCGCTCGTGCTGGCGGGCGCCGGGGTGGCGGGCGCGGCCGGAGTGGCCGGTGCCGCGACCGGCCCGGCGGGCAAGGCCCCCGCGGCCTGCTCGACCGCCTGGGGCAGTGCCGGCAAGTCGGCGACGGACGCGAACACCAAGCCATTGAAGAACATCAGGACCAGCCACACCACCTGCTACGACCGGATGGTCTTCGACATCGGCGGCGCGACCGGCAAGCTCGGCTACCACGTCGGGTACGTCGATGCGTTCCATCAGGACGGCTCGGGCGAGCGGATACCCGTCAAGGGTGGCGCCATCCTGCAGATTTATGTGTCCGCGCCCAGCCACGACCCGGCAACCGGCAAGCAGACCTACGCCGGAACGGCCGGCAAGCCGCTGCCGGGGGTGAACCTCACCGGATACCAGACGTTCAAGGACACCAGGTTCGGGGCGAGCTTCGAGGGGCAGACCCAGGTCGGCCTGGGACTGCGCGCCAAGCTGCCGTTCCGGGTACTCCAGTCCGGTCATGAGCTGATCGTGGACGTCGCCCACACGTGGTGACCCGCCGCATCGCCGAGGACCGCCCGCCCGGCTCTGCGGAAAGGGCGAGGCGACCCGCCTGACTCTCGGGTAAAAGCTCCGGCGGCACACAGAAAAATACCCCGGTCCGAATTGACGGCCGGGGTATTTCTCTGTGTATATTGAGGGCTTCTGTGTCTTCACCGATACGGGAAGTAAGCCCAACTTCATTCCGAACTGTATCCGAGCGGAGCTGAATTGTCAAACGAGGAATTGCGGCACGAGCAGGAATTCATTGATCTGCTCTATGAACGCCTCGCCGAACTTCGGGCCGGTGCCGAGACAGCGGTAAATGAAGCCCTGCCGCAGGGCGGGAACAATGCCCAGGCGCGGCTGGAGCGGGATGTCCTGGTGGCCGAGCACTCGGGCCTGCTGGCCGCGTTCGACGCCGGCGAGAACGGCCTGTGCTTCGGCCGGCTGGTATTCCGGGACGGCCACGACCACCACATCGGCCGCATCGGAATCCGGCGCGACGACGCGGACCGGACCCCGCTGGTCATCGACTGGCGGGCCGAGGTCGCCCGCCCGTTCTACCTCGCCACCGGGCACACCCCGATGGGGCTGCGCCGCAGGCGCCACCTCACCACGGAGGGCCGGCGGGTCACCGCCCTCCATGACGAGATCCTCGACCTCGCCGACACCGTACGCACCGGGCACGAGAGCGCTGACGCGGACGCCGTATTGCTGTCCGCGCTGGACGCGGCGCGCACCGGACGGATGCACGACATCGTGCAGACCATCCAGGCGGAGCAGGACGCGATCATCCGCGCCCCGCACCACGGCATTCTCGTCGTGGAGGGCGGGCCCGGCACCGGCAAGACCGTGGTCGCGCTGCACCGCGCGGCGTACCTGCTCTATGCGCATCGTGAACTGCTGGCCCGCCGCGCCGTGTTGATCGTCGGTCCCAACCCCGCATTCCTCAGCTATATCGAGGAGGTGCTGCCCTCGCTCGGCGAGACGGGCGTCCTGCTCGCCACGCCCGGTGAGCTCTTCCCGGGCGTGACCGCGACCGGAACCGATACCGCCGAAGCCGCCGCGATCAAGGGCGGTGCGGCGATGGCGGACGCGCTGGCGGAATGCGTACGGGAGCGGCAGACCCTGCCCGACCCCGAGATCATGATCGACCACGAGGACGGCGAGCTGCGGCTCGACGCGGCCATGGCGCACGAGGCGCGACGTTTCGCCCGCGAGACCAAGCTGCCGCACAACCTCGCCCGTCCCCACTTCGCGTTCCGCATCATCGACGCACTCACCGCGCAAGTGGCCGACCGGCTCGGTGCGGACCCCTTCGGCGGGCCGAACTTCCTCGGCCCCGACGACCTCGCCCAGCTCGGCAAGGCGATCGCCACCAGCCCCGAAGTGCACCGCGCCATCGAGGAGTTGTGGCCCGTCCTCACGCCACAGCGGCTGGTCGCCGACTTCCTCGCCGCCCCCGCCCACCTCCCGGACGCCGACGCGGACATGATCCGCCGCGCGGACGGCGACTGGACCCCCGCGGACATTCCCCTGCTGGACGAGGCCGCCGAACTCCTCGGCGAGGACGATTCGGCGGCCCGCGCCGCCGCCGAGGCGGCACGACAGGAGCAGATCGAGTATGCCCACGGCGTGCTCGAACTCTCCTACGGCTCCCGTACCCAGGAGTTCGAGGACCGCGCGGATGACGAGTCGGAGGTGCTGGCCGCGCACGACCTGCTGGACGCGGAACGGCTCGCCGACCGGCACGAGGAGGCCGACCACCGCACCGCCGCCGAACGCGCCGCGGCCGACCGGACCTGGGCGTTCGGCCACATCATCGTGGACGAGGCACAAGAGCTGTCCGCGATGATGTGGCGGTTGCTGATGCGCCGCTGCCCCACCCGCTCGATGACCCTGGTCGGCGACCCGGCACAGACCGCCGAGCCGGGCGGCTGCGGCTCGTGGGAGACCATCCTTGCGCCGTACGCCGGCGACCGCTGGCAGCACGTCAGGCTCGGGGTCAACTACCGCACGCCGAGCGAGATCATGGATGTCGCGGCGCAGGTGCCGAGGGCCACGGACCCCGCCTTCGAACCGCCGCGCTCGATCCGGTCCACCGGCGTGCGCCCATGGGCGCACCGTACCGACGACCTCGCGCGCGCCGTCGCCGAGGCCGTCGCACGGGAGGCCGACGGGGAAGGCCGCCTCGCCGTGATCGCCCCCCATTCCCGCCACGAGGCTCTCTCGGCCGCCCTCCCGGCCGCCTCCGCCGGCGCCTCCCCGGATCTGACCAGCCCGGTGGTACTGATCGACCCACGGCAGGCCAAGGGGCTGGAATTCGACACGGTGATCGTGGTGGAACCGGCGGAACTCGGGGCCAGCGACCTCTACGTCGCGCTCACCCGGGCGACGCAACGGCTCGGCGTCATACATTCGGTGCCCTTGCCGGCGGGACTGGAGACGCTGCCGACGCCGGACGCCGCCCCCGCCGGCCGGTGACCGCACGCTGCCGGGGCGCCGTACGGTGAGATGCGGCGCCCCGGGTGAGCCGCAGTTGACGGGCCGGGCGTGGCCTGCGGACCGCACCGCGACCCGGCCCTACGCTCGCTTCTTGGCCCGCTGCGCTCCGGCGGAGATCCGGTACACCACGATCCGGCGCAGCGGCCCGTCGGGCACGCCGGGATCGTCGAAGTCGTCGGCGGGGTCGCGGGCCATACCGAGGCGGCGCATCACGGCCTGGGAGCGGAGGTTGGTGGCGGTCGTCACCGCAAGGATCTCCGTCAGGCCGAGGGTGGTGAAGCCGAAGTCCAGGGCGGCCTCGGCGGCCTCGGTGGCGTAACCCTGCCCCCAGGCCGACCGCGTCAGCCGCCATCCGGCCTCCACGCCGGTGAAGGGCAGGTCCTCCTCCACCGGATCCAGCCCGGTGAACCCGATGAACTCCCCCGTGGCGCGCACCTCGACCGCCCACCACCCCCAGCCGCGCTCATCGAGATCGGCCTGGAAACGAGCGGCGGACGCCGCGCTCCGCTCAGGCGTCAGGACATCAGGGAAGTGCTGACGGACCTCGGGATCGGCATTCATCGCCGCCCAGGGCGCAAGGTCGGAATGCCGCCACGCACGCAGCAGCAGGCGCTCGGTTCGCAGTTCGGACATCGCGCCAACCTAACCCGCTCAGGTCCGGGAGACGATCGAATAATGCCGTCCCCGTACCAGTGCCGATCCGGACCGGTGCGGAGGAATTTCTCTCGCCATCAGCCCTCGAACCCGGACGTGTCCAGGTCGAGAGCGAGGCGACGACGAGCGCGGTACTCATGATCAAGAACGATACATACGGCGTCAGCCACCCGGCAGGCGCGGACGGCCGGACCCGCCCACGCCCCAACGGCCCCTCCGGACGGCCCGGTTACCGCACCACCGGCGGATGGACTACTTGACCGAACCTGCCATGATCCCCTGCACGAAGTGCCGCTGGAAGGCGAAGAACACGATCAGCGGGACGATCAGGGACAGGAAGGCGCCCGGCGCCAGGACGCCGATGTTGCTGCCGAACTGCCTCATCTGCGACTGGAGTGCCACCGTCAGCGGCTGCGACGCGTTGTCGGCGAAGAGCAGCGCGACCAGCATGTCGTTCCAGACCCACAGGAACTGGAAGATGGCCAGGCTGGCGATGGCGGGGCGGCCCAGCGGCAGCACCAGTTGGGAGAAGATGCGCCACTCCCCGCCGCCGTCCATCCGGGCGGCCTCCAGCATCTCCTTGGGGATCTCCGCGAAGTAGTTGCGCAGCAGGAAGATGGCGAACGGCAGGCCGTAGGCGGTGTGGAAGAGGACCACGCCGGGGATGGAGCCGAACAGCCCGAGTGCACCGAACAGTTTGGCCACCGGCAGCAGCCCGATCTGGACCGGTACCACCAGCATCGCGACCACCACCAGGAAGATCCAGTCCCGGCCGGGGAAGTCCATCCAGGCGAAGGCGTATCCGGCCAGCGCGGCGATCACGACCACGGCGAGGGTGGTGGGCACCGAGATCAGCACGGTGTTCCAGAACGCCTGGACGATGCCCGAGTCCTTCAGCAGCGCCGTGTAGTTGTCCAGCGACAGCTGACCGGGCGCGGTGAGAGCGGTCCACCAGCCGCTGCTCGCGTTCTTCTCCTCCGTACGCAGGGAGGAGAGGAAGAGTCCGGCGGCAGGGGTGAGCCAGACCAGGCCGATGACGAGCAGGAACAGCTGGATCGCGCCGCGGCTGATGCGCTTCGCCGGCCGTGCCGTCGTCCGCCTGCGGTGCGCGGCGGTTCCGGGGACGGTGGTCATGACTGGCTCCTGCGGAAGCGTCGGATGTTGAGGGCCATGGCCGGGACCACCAGGAGCAGCAGCAGGACACCGAGGGCGCTGCCGAGGCCCTGGTTGTTGCCGCCGCCGAAGGAGACCAGCCACATCTGCAGGGCCAGGACATTGGCGTCCTGCTGCACGGGACCGGGGGCGATGATGTAGACGAGGTCGAAGACCTTCATCACATTGATCACCATCGTCACGAACACCACGCCCAGGACCGGCCCGAGCAGCGGAACGGTGATCCTGCGGAAGACCTGCCACTCGTTCGCACCGTCCACCCGGGCGGCCTCCAGGACGTCACGCGGCATGGAGGAGAGTCCCGCGCCGATGAGGACGAGCGCGAAGCCGGTCCAGATCCACATATAGGCGCCGATGATGGCGGGGGTGATGAGGGCCGGGCCGAGCCAGGAGATGCCCTCGTAGGGGGCGGCGAAATCCTTGGCGGGGAGCTGGACGGCGTAGGACCCGGACGCCAGATGGGGCAGGCGGTAGGAGCCGTCCGCCGCGGTGGTGGCCGTGGCCACCACCTTGCCGCGGGAGTCGACCGCCTCGACGGAGAGCTTCGGCAGTCCGCGCTCGGCGCGGTCCACCCTGCCGGGGGCGCCGCCACCGCCGGGGGTGAAGTCGAGGTAGACCACGCCGCGCAGTTCACCGTCGCCGGCCGGGGACGTGGCGGCCTGTGCGGCGGGCCGTGCCTGCGACGGCATGTCCTTGGGCGCGACGCCGACCAGTCCGAGGTTGACGATGTTTCCCGGGCCGGTGCGGTGCGCCGTGCGGTAGGAGCCGTCGTGGCCCTTGGTCAGCCGCTTGTCGCCGAGGCGCGCCTTGGCGGTGGGGAAGGAGGTGGACTCCCCCTCGACCTTGTCGTGGACGCCGACGGTGATCGCGTTGAGGACACCGCGCTGCGGGTCCTGCTCGTAGGCGAGGCGGAAGATGATGCCCGCGGCGAGGAAGGAGATCGCCATGGGCATGAACATCAGCAGCTTGAACGCCGTCTTCCAGCGGATCTTCTCGGTCAGGACGGCGAGGACCAGACCGAGTCCGGTCAGCAGCGCGGGGGCGAAGACGACCCAGATCGCGCTGTTGCGGATGGCCCGCAGCGTGGCGGGGTCCTGGAACATCGCGGAGTAGTTGCCGGCGCCGACAAAGGTGTTGCCCGAGGCGTCGTACAGGCTGCGGACGACCGAGAACACGATGGGGTACGCGACCAGGGCGCCCAGCAGCAACAGCGCGGGAAACAGGAACACCGCGGCGATCCGGCGACGGCGCCGGGCGGCGCGCCGCATGGGGTCGGTTGCTCTGCCGGGCGTGCCGCCCGGGGGGAGGGGCGCGGTGCCGCGCGTGGTGGCGGGCGGCACCGCGGGAGTGGTGACAGGCATGGGTCGGGCCCTTGGTCCTTACTTTCCGTACGCCTTGGCCGCGGCGGCCTCGAGCTTGTGGGCCGTGCCTTCGGGGTCCGAGGGGTCGCGCAGGAAGTCCTGGAGGAGCTTCCACTCGCCGGCGCCCTGGGTGCCGCCGAACGCCGCGGGGGCCTGGTCGGACATGTCGAAGCGCACGGAGTTCCCGGCGCCGGTCAGCGACCGGGCGGCCTTGCGGGCGACCTCGTCGTGGTACGCGTCGGCGGGCACCTTCTTGTTGGGCGAGATATAGCCGCCCGCCTTGGCCCAGACGCCGGCCGCCTCGGGAGTGGCCAGATACTTCACCAGCTCCATCGCGGCCTTCTTGTTCTTCCCGGCCTTGAGCACCACCGCGGCGTCGCCGCCACTGACCACCGGCGCCTTGCCACCGTCGACCGCAGGGAAGGGGAAGAACTTGGCGTCCTTGCCGACCTCCTTGTGGAGTTCATCGGTGACCAGGGCGCTGACGAAGTCACCCTCGTAGACCATGGCCGCCCCCGGCTCCGGGCCGAAGACCTGCTGGACGGACTCGGGGAAGTCGGTGCGCAGGGCGCCCGAACCGCCGCCCGCCACCAGGTTCTTGTCGCTGAACAGCTTGCCGAGCGCGGTGAGCGCCTTGACCACGCTGGGGTCCGTCCACGGGATCTTGTGGGCGGCGAGCTTGTCGTACTTCTCCTGACCGGCCTGGGAGAGGTAGATGTTCTCGAACCAGTCGGTCAGCGGCCAGCCCGCCTCGCCCGCGACGGAGAACGCCGGCACGCCCGAGTCGGACAGCGTACGGCCCGACTTCAGCAGCTCCTGGTATGTCTTCGCGGGGGTGACCCCGGCCTGGCTGAAGGCCTCCGGGCTGTACCAGACGGTCGACTTGTGCGAGGCCTTGAAATACAGGCCGTAGTAGGTCTTGTCGACCGTGCCGTAGTCCTTCCACACCTGCGCGAAGTTCTTCTTGGCCTCGGCGCCGATCTCCGCCGACAGGGGAGCCAGCCAGCCCTTCTTGGCGAACTGCTGGAGCACACCGACCTGGGGGACCATCACCACATCGGGGGCGTTGCCGCCCTCGACCTGGCTGCCGATGACGGTCGAGACGTTGTCGCCGGTGGAGGCGAAGGTGACCTTCGCGCCGGTCTTCTCGGAGAACGCGTCCAGGACCTTCTTGAAGTTCTGCTGTTCCACGCCGGTCCAGACGCCTGCCACGGTCACGTTCTGGCCGTTGAGCTCCTGCTTCTTGCCACCGGCGGACACGGTGCCGCCGCATGCGGTGGCACAGAGCGCCAGACCGAGTACGGCGGAGCCGGACACGGCGGCTCGGATGTGTCGAACTGCGGGTCGTCTCATGGTGGGTTCCCTTCGGAGGACTGACGAGGAGGGGGAGAGGGGGAGAGGGGTGGGGCTATCGGGGGGCGGGAGCGTGCATCCACCAGGCGGTGGTGGAGCCCGGGAGCGTTCCTGCGGGGCAGTCGCCGCTCGCCAGCAGCGGGACACCGGGTACGGGAGCCGGCACCGGCTCGGTGCCGAAGTTGACGGCACAGACCAGACCGTCGCCACGGTCGAAGGCCAGCACCTGGGGCGGGGAATCCAGCCAGCGCAGGGTGCCTTCGCCGAGCTGCGGAAGGCTGCGGCGCAGCTGCAGCCCTTCGCGGTACAGATGCCAGAACGACCGGGTGTCGGCCAGCGCCCGGTCCGTGGCGTGGTCGGCGAACCAGGCGGGCTGCGGCAGCCAGGGCCGCGCCGCGTCGGTACCGGAGGTGAAGCCGAACGGGGAGGCGTGTCCGGACCAGGGCAGCGGCACCCGGCAGCCGTCGCGGATGTGCTCCCGGCTGCCCGTACGGTGGTAGATCGGGTCGGTCAGGACCTCGTCGGGCAGGTCGACGACCTCCGGCAGGCCCAGTTCCTCGCCCTGGTAGATGTACGCGGCGCCGGGCAGCGCCAGCATCAGCAGGGCGGCGGCGCGGGCGCGCGCCGGACCCAACCCTCCGCCGGACGCCTCCTCCAGGCTTCGTCCGGGCGGCGCCACCGGGACGGTTCCCCCATCGCCGGCGCCGGCTTCGGCCGCGTAGCGGGTGACGGTCCGGACCTGGTCGTGGTTGTTGAGCACCCAGGTGACCGTGGAACCGGTGCCCGCGATATCGGTCAGCGCCTCGGAGATGACCCGGCGGAAGGTGCCGACGTCCCAGCGCGCGGTCAGCAGGTGGAAGAAGAACGCCTGGTGCAGCTCGTCGGGCCGGACGTAGGCGGCCTGCTCGCCGGGTGTCCGTACGGAGACCTCGCCGACCAGCAGCCGGTCGCGGCCGTCGCGGGCCGTGTACTCCTCGCACAGCGCGCGCCAGTCGCGCCACACCTGGTGCACCTCGGGCTGGTTCCAGGCCAGCGGGTTGACCGAGTCGCGGGTCCGCTCGTCGGCCGAGGGGTCGGGGGAGTCGGGGAGCTCGGGGTGCTTGAACAGCCCGGCGGCCACGTCGATGCGGAAGCCGTCGACACCGCGGTCCAGCCAGAAGCGCAGCACTTGGTCGAAGTCGGCGGCGACGGCGGGGTTGCGCCAGTTCAGGTCGGGCTGCTCGGGCGTGAACATGTGGAGGTACCACTGGCCCTCGGCGCCTGCCGCCTCCGTGACCCGGGACCAGGCGGGACCGCCGAACATGGCCCGCCAGTTGTTGGGCGGCAGCTCGCCGGCCTCCCCGCGCCCGTCGGCGAAGTGGAACAGTGACCGGGCCGTGCTGCCCGGCCCGTCCTTCAGTGCGGCCCGGAACCACGGGTGCTCGCTGGAGCAGTGGTTGGGGACGATGTCCAGCAGCACCTTCAGGCCCAGCCGGTGGGCGTCGGCCACCAGGCGGTCGAATTCGGCAAGGTCGCCGTATACGGGGTCCACATCGCGGTAGTCCGCGACGTCATAGCCGTGGTCGTGCTGCGGGGAGGGGTAGAAGGGGCTGAGCCAGATGCCGTCCACCCCGAGCTTCTTGAGGTACGGCAACCCCGTGCGGACGCCGGCCAGATCGCCGATGCCGTCGCCGGTGCTGTCGAGGAAGCTGCGGACGTAGACCTGGTAGATCACCGCATCGCGCCACCAGCGCTGTGCCGTGTCCGGGGACCCGGTGGCGGCCGGCGTGAGCGCCGGGGAGGCCGGACCGGGGAGGGAGGGAGAGGGCGCGGAGTCGGCCGAGGGGCCGTTACCTGCCGTGGCTATGAGCATCTGCCGTGATCCCGTTCTTGCATGGGCATGCCGTGCGGCTGCAATCGCTGTTATGCATGCATGTTAAGTAGAGATGTCTTTCGAGTGTCAACGAAAAGGTCGAAACTCGCTGTGAGATGCCCGGATTTATGGAGAATTGAGCGGCCCGCCTGTACTTAACAAGTAAGTAGAGCGGGTGGGATGCGACTGCGGAGAGCGCCGAGGGTCAGCCGCGGCCGACGATGGCCCGCAGCTCCCGTGTCAGCCGCGCGACGGTGGCATCCGTGCTCCGGCGATGGATCAGCGCGTCATGCATGACCGCCTGCACCGCCAGGCTCACCTGGTCGTACTGCGGGCTCTTGAGGCGCGGCTTGGCCGCCAGGACGCCCCGCTTGAGCGTCGGAAGGTACGGGAAGCGGCGCACCAGCTCCGGATCCGAGTACAGATCGGCCCACACCGGTGGCAGTGCGCCCTCGGTGAGCACCCGGCGCTGGACCGACTCGGTCGTCAGATAGGAGATCAGCTCGGTGGCGGTCTTCTGATGCCGCGACTGCGCGTTGACCGCAAGATTCGAGCCGCCCAGCGCGCTGGAGCCCGGCCCGTCAGGACCCGGCAGCGGCACCGCGCCGAACTTCCCCGCCACCTTTGACTGCCGGGCGTTGGCCAGCGCGTACGCATACGGCCAGTTCCGCAGGAACAGCAGCCGGCCGTCCTGGAAGGCCTTGCGGGACTCCTCTTCCTTGTACGCCAGCGCCCGCTGCGGGATCCAGCCCTCGCGCACCCCGTCGAGGAGGAAGGACAGGCCCCGGCGAGCGGCGGGGGAGTCCACCGTCACGCGCGAGCCCTCGCCCGCGAGCACCGTGCCGCCCGCCGACTGAACGGCCTCGCCGACATTGGCGGTCAGCCCCTCGTACGGCAGGAACTGGCCCGCGTAACCGTCCATCCCGTACTTGGGCGCGACCGTCTCCGCCAACCGCTCCAACTCGGCCCAGGTGCGCGGCGGCCGGGCACCTTCCCGGGCGAGCACGTCCTTGCGGTAGTAGAGCAGCCCCGCGTTGGTCACATACGGGACCGCGTAGAGCCGCCCCCGGAAGGTGGCGGTGTCCACCACAGGGGGAAGGAAGTGCTTCAGCGGGAACTGGTCGCCGTTCACGGGCTTGATCCAGCCCGCGGCCGCGAACTCGGACGTCCATGCCACGTCAATGTTCAGCACGTCGAAGCGGTCACTGTGGGAGCGCAGCTCGGTGACCATCTGCGCCCGCACCTCGTCGGCCGCGTCGGGCAGCTCGACCAGCGTCACCTTCTCGCGCGGGTGCCGGTCGTTCCAGCCGTCGAGGACACCCCGCAGATAGCCCGTGAGGTCGCCGCCCGTCACCAGGGTGATCGGGCCCCGCCCCTCCGAGCCGCCGGCCGGCTCCCCGGCCTGCGCACCGGCATGGCCCGCGAACAGCAGCGAGCAGACCAGGAGAGCCCTTCCCGCGGCACGCTTCCACCGCATGGGCTCCTCCTCGTACCAGGCGTCGACGGGACACTGGACCGACAGCCCGCCCCATGTATACCTGTTAGCCATGCGGGATACTAGATGCTGCAGGAAGATACGACGGCGACCCGGCTCACAGTCGGATGAGTTCAGATGACCGTCAACTAGGGCGGGGAGGGAGAGGGAGAGCGTGCGGCTGCCACTCCTGGCGCTGTTGGTCAACGGCCCCGCACACGGCTATGAACTCAAGCAAGCCCTTGAGAACCTCCTGGGCGCGGCATACCCTCAGCCAAATGTCGGCCAGATCTACGTCACCCTGGGCAGGCTGGAGAAGGCGCGCCTGATCGAAGGGGAGGACGTCGAGCAGTCGGACCGCCCGAACAAGCGCATCTACCGGATCACCGAGGCGGGACGCGAAACGGTGGACGCGTGGTTCGAGGAATCCACCGCCGAGCCGCGGGTACGGGACGAATTCTTCATGAAGCTCGCCCTGGCCCCCCACACGGGGGCCGCAGACCAGGTCGCCCTGATCAACAAGCAGCGCCGCCACTACCTCAACACCATGCGTGACCTGTCGAAACTCGCGGCGGGCGAGGACCGGGACAACCGGGTCGCACAGCTGCTGATAGAGGGCGCGATGCTGCATCTGCAGGCGGATCTCGACTGGCTGGAGCGCTGTCAAGAGGAGTTGGAATGAACCGGGACGAGCCGTCCGGCCCGATAGTCCGGGCAGCCGGCCTGGTCAAGACCCACCGGCCGGAGGGCGGCGCCCCCGCCCATGCGGTGCGGGGCGTCGATCTGTGCATCGAGCGCGGCGAGTTCGTCGCCGTCACCGGTCCCTCGGGAGCCGGGAAATCCACACTGCTGCACCTCCTCGGCGGTCTCGACCGGCCCGACAGCGGTTCGCTCTGGCTCGACGGCCGCCAGGTCGACGCCTACAGCGAGGCACGCTGGGCGGAGCTGCGCCGCAACCACATCGGCATCGTCTTCCAGTTCTTCAACCTGGTCTCGAACCTCAGCGTCGCCGACAACGTCGAACTCCCCGCCCTGCTGGCCGGCAGGTCCCCCCGGCAGGCCCGCACCGACCGGGCCGAGCTGCTCGACGAACTGGGCCTGACGGGCAAGGAGAACTGCACACCCGGCGAGCTGTCCGGAGGCGAACAGCAGCGCGTCGCGCTGGCCCGCGCCCTGGTCAACGCCCCCAGCCTGCTGCTCGCCGATGAGCCCGCCGGCAGCCTGGACAGCAAGGGCACCAGGGAGGTGCTGCGGCTGCTCGCCCGCTTCCACCAGCGCGGCCAGACGATCTTGCTCGTTACCCATGACGCCAGGATGGCCAGCGCCGCGGACCGGGTGATCAGCTTCTACGACGGCCAGGTGGCCGACGATGCCCACCTCGGCGGCAGCCGGCACCGCCCCGCGGCCGGTGTGGCCGACGTACTCAAGCTCAAGGGCTGACCCGTGCGAGCAGCGGCACGCTGGACACAGGCGCACCTCAGAGCACACCGACCGGCCGCGGTGCTCATCGTGCTGGCCACCGCAGGGATCACCATCTCGCTGCTGCTGGCCACCGCACTGTTCGCCTATGCGACCGACCCCTGGCAACGGGCCTTCACCCAGTCCTCCGGCGCCCACGTATGGATCCACACCCAAGCCGGCACCGCCGCCGGGTCGCTCGCCGGACTGGACGAGGTGCGAGCCACCTCCGGCCCCTTCCGTACGGTCCGCACCACCGCGAGCCTCCAGCCCGGCGGCGCCAAGGCAACGCTGGAGCTGCGCGGCGTGGCGAAGCGCCCCGCCACCGCCGCCCCCCACATCGTTGCGGGCCGCTGGCTCGACCCGGGCACCGACGCGGGTACCACCAAGGGCATCGTGCTGGACAGCTCGGTGGCCCGTGCGATGTGGGCCAAGCCGGGTGACTCCCTCGTGCTGAGCGGTATCGCGGCACATCTGCGCGTGGTGGGCGTTGCGGACACCGCCGAGGTCTCCTTCCGCGCGGGCGAATCCCCTGGCGTGGCCTGGGTGCTCCCCAAGACCCTCGCCGCCTCCGACGCGGGCCGCGACCAGCGCGGCCGCACCATAGGTCTCCAGCTCACCGACCCCGCGGACACCGACTACGTCGTCCAGCGGGCGGTCACCCTGCTCGGCGCCGATCAGATCACCGATGTCTCCACCTGGCGGCAGGCCAAGGCCGAAGCCGAGGGTGACAACCAGCTTCTGGGACGGCTGCTCGGCCTCTTCGGGCTCGGCGCGCTGCTCGCCGCCGCGCTGGCGGTGGGCGGCGCCATCAGCACCCGGATCCGCGGACATCTGCGGGACATCTCGATCCTCAAGGCCATCGGGTTCACGCCCGGCCAGGTGGTCCGCATGTTCCTCGCCCTCCACCTCGGCTTCGCGCTGCTGGGCGTCGCCCTCGGGGCACTGGTGACCCAGGTGCTCGGCACGCTGGTCCCCGGCCGGATCGGCGAGGCGATGGTCCTCTGGCAGCAGCTTCCCGAGCACGCCTGGCTGTCCTTGGTGATCTCCGGCGGAGTGGTGGTCTTCATCGGCTCGGCGACCTGTCTGACCGCGTGGCGCGCCGGGCGGGTACCGCCGGTGCCCGTCGCCCGCGCCGCCACGGCCACCGGCGGCCGGGTCTCCGGCCTCACCCGGCGGGCGCTCGGCCTCCGGGTCCCACCGGCCCTGGTCCTCGGCTGGCGGGGTGCCTTCCACCGTCCGCTGCGCTCGTCGGCGGCGGTGGCACGGCTGGCGGTCCCGCTGCTGCTCATCACCATCGCGCTGGGCACCTGGACCACCCTGGACCGCTTCACCTCACACCCCGAGAACGTCGGCCTGCCCGCGGCGCTCACCGCGCGTTCCGACACCCTCGGCGACCAGGAGCTACGCCAACTCCTCACCTCCCAGCCACGGATGACCGCCTACCCCGGAGCCGAAGTGCAGGCACTCGTACCGGGGCAAACCGGGACGATCACCCTGCGTGGACTCGGCACGGATGCCAAGCCGTACCCCTTCGCCATCGTGGAAGGCCGTGCCGCCCGCGGTCCCGACGAAGCGATCGCCGGACAGGGCCTGCTGGAACTGCTGGACGCACACGTCGGCGACTGGGTCCGGATGACCGTCGCCGGCCGGCCGCACGTCCTCCACATCGTCGGCCGCAACATCGAAACCGCGGACGGCGGCCGGGTCATCTCCACCACCCTGGACACCCTGCGCGACGACGACACCGCCGGCGCGACGCCTTCTGCGTCTCCTGCACCCCGCCCGGACTTCTACAACCTGGTCCTGCACCACGGTGCCGACCCCACGGTGGCGCGCGACGCCCTGACCAAGGCGTCGGCCGGCCGACTCGAAGTACGCGAGATCCCCAACCCCGCCGACCAGCTGTCGGCGGTCCGTGCCGTCGCCATCGGCCTGATCGCGGTGCTGATCCTGATCGGGCTGGCGGAGCTCGCGACGACGGTCGGTGCCGGCGTACGCGACCGCAGCCGCGACCTGCTCGCGCTCAAGGCCGTCGGGCTCACGCCCCGCCAGATCACCGCCGTCATCGTCTCGGCCACCGCATTCATCACGCTGGCCGCCGGGCTGGCCGGCACGGCGCTGGGCCTCCTCGCCTCCGAGTGGCTCATCAACCTCCAGGGCCGCACCAGCGGCTGGGGGACCGGCATCGCCCAGCGCCCCGCCCCGGCCATCCTGCTGCTGGTCATCGCCATCGCGGTGACGATCGCCGCAGTCGCCTCGGCCCTGCCCGCCGCCCGTGCGGCCCGGCGCCGGCTCGCGGACTCGGCCAGCGATCTGCTGTAGGGCGGGTCATGGGGATCGGCCCCGCCGTGATCCGGAAGGCCCGCGCTCTCCGGGTGTCGTCACACTCCCCGGAGCCTTACGCGCTGAGGTCCCCGACCGGCATCCGGTCGGGGACCTTCATGCGCTCCACAGGGGCTCATGCACTCCGCAGGGGCGGAGGAAAGGAGGCCGGGGAAGTGGCGGCCGGTCCTGGCGCCGGCTAGCCGGCCGTGCCGAAGTCCTGCGTCCAGTAATCGCCGGGCTGTGCGAGGCCGACGCCGATCTCCTTGAACGAGCAGTCAAGGATGTTCCGCTTGTGGCCGGGGCTGGACATCCAGCCCGCCATGACCTCTTCGGGCGTGGAGTAACCGTAGGCCACGTTCTCGCCGTAGGAGCTCCAGTGGTAACCGGCACGTGTGATCCGGTCGTCCGGAGAGGAGCCGTCGGAGCCCGTGTGCGACATGTTCTTATGGTCCGCCATGTCCTTACTGTGATCCTGGGCGGACTTTGTCAGTTTCGCATTCACGGTCAGCGGTGAGCACCCGGCCTTGCTGCGCTCCTTGTTGACGAGTTCCACCACGCGGGCCGCATCGCCGGACGCCGAAGCGGCGGTCTTCGAAGAGCTGGTGGTTTTTGAAGCGCCGGCGGGAGCTGCGGGCTTCTGAGATGTCTTCGCGGCCCACCCGGAGCCCCATTTTGCTTTCGCCTGGCGGTGATCGAAGGACGCATTCTGCCAATGGCCGTGGTGCCGACCCGCCTCGTTCTCGTGACCCAGACAAGCCATGGCGGCAGAGGGCACGCCCACGGCGCCTACGGCCAAGGCAGCGACGGTTATCTGCCGGTAGCGCCGCGTCCTGCGATGTTTCGTCATGCGTGACCTCACTCGGTAATTGCGGAGCGTCCCTGGCGCGGCTGGCTCTGTGCAATTCCCGCGCCTGAGCTGCGGAGACGCCTTGCGGCTCGTCATTCTTGGCGCCGCTGTGCAGACAAGGCAACAAAGTCTGAGTACTACTTCGCTTCGTAGGAGTGGCCGGCCCTTGCCATGAGTGCGGGAGCATGCTGGTCCGGCTCCTGGATCTTTCAGGAATTCCTGTTGTCCCGTCAGAACGCCTTATGCGCCGACTGTGCGAGCAAAGGCACGGAGCGGGCCGAATGCCGCTTATCCCGGTGCGCGGCATTCGTAGGCCAAGACGGACAAATCTCATATGTCGCCGAGGCGTCATCTACTATCCGGCTTAGTTAGTGCCGGGATTCGGTATGACGCATATCACGGGACTCGGGATTCCGTGGCGGGAACCTGGGGGCGCGTATCTGCGTCCAGCAGGGCATTCGTAGATCGTGAATGAAACTCCCGAGCAACTCATGCTCCCCGTACGGGACTTCGCCGACACGCCCGCCACACACCGCCCGACGGTGGGCGGAGCGCCACAAGAACTGCGGGTGTCAGCGCTCAGGGACCTCCCCTGCATGCGGGTCTTCCGTGATGTCCACTACCCCCGCCTCCTCACCGGCTGCACCGGCTTCGGCCTCTCCATCCACGGGATCCGGACCGTTGTGACACCGCGGGGGAGCCGCGTCCTTGGGGCGGCCAGGTGAGCCGCCCCGACCCGGCACGGCGCTTCCCGCGTCCGCCATGCGTCGCGACGTACATTGCCGTTGGGTCTGCGTCGGCCTACCTCACGAGATCGGACATGTGCATGAACTGCTATGACTGCGCGACGGGCGACGGAAACGCCGCCGCGGTGGCGATCTGCCGGAACTGCGGCGCCGCACTGTGCGACCAGCACGCCTGGTCCGCCCCGCAGACCGTGGTCCGCGTACAGGGCGTAGGTCCGAGCACCCTGCCGGATCCGGCACGTCGCATTGTGTGCACGATCTGCCGAGGAGCAACTCAGTCGGTCTGAGCCCTGAGGATCCGGTCGCGGCCGGGGTGCCGGACGGGCGGCGGTGGCATGATGCCGTCAATGACGACCTTTGTCTTGATTCCGGGTGCGGCATGCGACTCGTGGCACTGGCATCTGCTGGAGGCGGAGCTGTGCGCCCGGGGCCGTGAGGTGGTGAGCGTGGACCTGCCGTGCGAGGACGATGCGGCAGGCCTGGACGCGTACGCGGATGCGGTCGTCGCCGCGGTTGCGGGCCGGAAGCGGCTCACGCTCGTGGCGCACTCGTTCGCCGGCTTCACCGCACCCCTGGTCTGTGCGCGGGTGCCGGTGGATCTGCTGGTGCTGCTGGCGGCGATGGTGCCCTTGCCGGGGGAGGCGCCCGCGGAGTGGTGGGGGGCGACACGACACCCGGACTCTCGGGTCAGACGTGCCGGGCGGGACGCGCAGAGGGCCGGCGCGGCCCCGGCTGCGGAGGGCGCACCGGAGTCCGCTGTGCCGGGTTCTGCCGCGGATCCGTTCTTCCAGGATCTGCCGCCGGGGCTGGCGGCGGAGGCGGCGGTCCGATGGCGGCGGCAGTCCGAGACCCCTGCCGCGCGGCCCTGGCCGATGGAATCCTGGCCCGCGGTGGCGACCCGGTTTCTGCTGTGCCGTCAGGACCGCCTCTTCCCGGCGCCGTTCCTGCGTGCCGTGGTGGCGGAGCGCCTGGGGGTGACCCCCGACGAGATGGAGGGCGGGCACTTCCCGATGCTGTCCCGCCCGGTCGAGCTGGCTGACCGGCTGGAGCGCTACAGCCGGTCAGCGGCGAAGTGACGACCTCACAGGCGCCCGCGGGCCGAGCGCCTCAACGTTCCTTGATGTCCGCCGCGGTCCCGTAGGGAAGATGTGCGAGGGCGGCGATCAGCGGCACCGGCAGGTATGCGGGCCACTTGGGGCGGGCCGCCTGGTAGGCGACATACCCGAGCGAGCCGCTGATTCGTACCTCTTCCGCCGTCTCTGCCTGGTACACCACCCGGCAGTTACGCGATGCCCGTTGGGCGCGCTTCCACAGCGCCGAAGCGGGTTTCCTCTCCGCCTCGGTCCGCGGGGTGAAGATCCGGTCGCCGAAGTCCGACCAGGCGAACGGGCTGGTGTCCGCCCAGTCCTCGTCGATCACCTTCTTCAACTCCGCTGCCCGCTCCGCGTCGGTGGTGCCCCACGACGACGGCACGTTGGTGATCAGGCCGACGGGGATATGGCGGGCGCGCAGCGCGCGCAGATACCCGGCGGCTCCCGGCATGTACCGCACGCTCTTGTCCTCGGCCGTGTGTACCAGCGTCTCGCCGAGGTCGAAATACACCACGGCACACCCGCCGACCCGCCCTCCTTCCCCGGCGGTGCGCGGTACGCCCTCGGCGGCTCCCGCGGTCGGCACGCCTAACGCTGCCACGCCGCCCAGGGCGAGCAGCGCGCGCCAGGTGACTCTGCGAGCGGATGTCTTTTTCATGGGGGATGCCTTTCCCGTAGGGGGGCATCCGATCGTACGCGCCATGTGCACGTCATCGACCGGATCGGCGCTGCCGGGCCACTGATCTCGGCCGTCATCACCTCGCCTCGCCTCGTCACGCCTGCCGTCCGTGAAGGGAGCGCGGGCAAGGCCGTCACGCCGGCGCCGGCGCACACATGGTGCCGCACACCGTCAACCAGGGACTCAAGGGCTCGGCTCTTACGCTCCGCGGCCCTGACGTTCTGCGCGAGGAATCTGAGTAGCGGTACTCATGACACACCCCACGGTGGCCATGAGGCTGATGCGGACGACCAAGCGCGGCAGAGCGTCCGTCCCGGCCTGTGGTGTGGTGACGGCTTCGGCGGGTACCTGCGCCGTACGGCAGGGGCCCCTCCGTCCGCCCCGCGGCGGCGCCGCGCGCCCTGCACCCGACGTCTTCGAGGCTGATCCATGAAGGCCACCATGGCCACATCCCGCATGCTTCCCCCGACGCTGGCCGTAGCGGTGCTCCTCGCTCTGGCCCTGTCGGGCCTGCAGCCTCATGACCGGATCACATGGGTCATGGAGACCTGCTGGGTGATCGTCGGCCTGCCGCTGCTGGTCGCGGTGTGGCGACGCTTTCCGCTCAGCCCGCTCCTGTGCTGTCTGCTGGCCGTGCATGCACTGGTCCTGATCGTCGGCGGCCACTACACCTACGCCGAGGTCCCCTTCGGCCACTGGCTGCAGGACGCTCTGGACCTCTCCCGCAATCCCTACGACCGGATCGGACATCTGGTGCAGGGCTTCGTGCCCGCCGTCCTGGTCCGCGAACTTCTGGTCCGCACCTCCCCGCTGCGCGGCAGCGCCTGGCTGGCCCCGCTGACGGTGTGCGCATGCCTGGCCTTCAGCGCGTTCTTCGAGCTGATCGAGTGGTGGAGCGCGCTGGCCGGCGGTTCCGCGGCCGACGCGTTCCTCGCCACCCAGGGGGACCAGTGGGACACCCAGTGGGACATGGCCTGCGCCCTCCTCGGCGCGATCGTCTCGCTGCTGCTCCTCAGCCGCGTCCACGACCGCCAGCTCGCCCGTTACGACACCGGGGAGGAGGAGCGGATCACGGGACGGCCGGCCGCCTGATCGCGCTTCCGGTCACTGTCCTCAGGCAGGGTCCGCGGACCGAAGCAGGATCCGCGGACCGGCCCCGGTCCCGTACCCGTCAGGAGCTCGTGCGGTGAACTGCTCCTCGACTCGCTGTAGTTCTCTCACACCCGGGCGGAGAACGGGCAGGCCCAGTCCGCCGGTTTGCGCCGGCCCGAGTAGCGTCGGGCCTCGGAGAGCTGCTCGTACTCCATGAGATTGGGGTTGATATTGCCCTGCAGCTCGATGTCCTGCTTGCGGATCTTCTCCTGCAGCCGGCCCCAGAGGCCCGCGGCCTTTATTCGGTCGAACTGGGCGTGGGAATTGAAGGCGAGCATCGGGAACGGCGGGCGGCGGCCGATGCGGCTGTGCGTTTCGTGCAGTCCGATCACGAAGAAGGGGTGCCCGGCGACGCTGTACGCGAAGGCACCGGATGTCGGATCGGGGTCGTAGCCATCGGCCCAGGGGTGCGTGAGGCTGTCATGGTCGTGGACAGCCTGCAGCTGCTGCCACAGCAGCGCCTCGAACTCGACTTCCGCCACGTTCAGGGGGCCCGAGAAGGTGGCCACGAAGCTCGTGAAGGGCTTGGCGGCCCAGTCCACCGCCGCCACATACGCCTGAAGATCGGCCGCCATCTGCCGGGCCGCCTCGTCATCACCGAACCACGTGTAATGGCGATGGGTGATACCCCCCTGCCGCCATGCGGAACGGCCCGCCAAGCAGGGGAAGGCATCACCGAGCAGGAACCGTCCGACTTCGGCGGCTGCGTCAACTTCGGTGGCGGCGGTGGCGTCAACCGTCATGTTTGTGACCTTCGGTGAGGGGGGCAACACCCCTGGTGGGGGCCCTGCGGTGGTGGGACCCTGGCAGTCAAGATCGGGCAGGGCCAGTTCGTCAAGACTCGGCCGTTTCACCCCTCTGCGACTGCCCTCACCGACGGCGTCAGCACCGCGTTTGCGGTGGTATGACCGAATCGGGCCGTGACCATGTCTCGGCCGCCGGACAGCGCGCTCTCACTGCAGGGCTTCTGGTAGATCTTCATCGTCTCAGAAACTCGGGCAGGTGATCGCCAGGGCGGCCTACGGCGGCGCCGCGTCCCACGCCGCCCGGTCCCCCGTGCCGGAACTCCCTCGCCGACGCGACCGCCGGAGCCCACCCGCTCTGTACGGCGGTCGTCGATCCGAGCCGCCGGCTACCGGCCTCGGACGGTCTGGCAGCCGGCCGGGCTCTCCAGGGCGGCCGACTCTGCCGCGGCGCGATCCCCCGTACCGATCGCGCGCGATGTGTCCCGCGCCGGCCGCGCCCCGTCTGCTGACTGCGTGCGGCAGCGTCGGCAGACGGGAGCGGGGTCCCCGTCAGGCGCGGGCGGGCGCGGCCTCCTCCTGGGTGTCAGCGGCATCGGCTGCACGGTCCTCGGTGCCGTCCTGGGAAGTGGCGCCGGGGAGGGAGTAGAAGACGCTCCTTCCCTGCTTGCTGCGGTGTGCCAGGCCCTTGGCGATGAGTGAGGTCTCCAGGGTGTTGCGTACGGCGGTCTCCGGTGCCGTGTGATCCGGATGTTCCTTCGCCAGCAGCTTCGTCAGCTCCGTCACTGTGCGCGGCTGCTCGTCGAGCAGGCCGAGTACGCGGTCGGCGCGGGTGGAGTTCCGCTGCCGGGATTTGCCCCGGGCCGGCGTGGCCTTTCGTGCCTTCTTTGCGCTCCCCGCCGCCTTGGCCGGGGCTTTCTTCGCGGGCTTGGCCTTCGGCGCGGCAGGCTTCGCGCGTCGCGCCGCGGGCACGGTCACCGGCTTCGTCACCGCGGTGTCGGCCTCCGAGGGCTGGGGCGCGACAACCTCTTCAACTTCCTTCCGGGGGCTCGTGCCGAGATGCTGCTGGAGGTCCTCCAGCTTTGCCCGGAGCTTTTGCAGTTCGTCGATCTCCTTCGCGATGCTCTTCAGCTTGGCAGCCACCTGCACGGCGAATTCCGACTCGGACATGAAACAGCCTGCTCTCTTTTGCCTGATCGATCTGCGGTTGGCTGGATGTTACTCATCTCGCTCCGCAATTAACCCGGTCCCGCTCCGTTTTATCGCCAGGCGCAGGGCACCGGTGTTCGGTTCCGCTGCCGAACAAGCGCGCCATCACGGGGAGTTCGGATGGTGTCCAACCCCTCCGTATCGGTCAAGAAAAGGACCTTGAATGAGCCATACGGGCCGTGAATGTAGTCGCGTACCCCGTCGACAGAGGGCCTGAACTCCGTCCGGTTGTCACTCCTTTGAGTCTTTCCTCCGGTGGATCCGCCATGGTCTCGTCGTCCGTTGGCCGCGGAGAGACGCACTGCGAACCGGCGCGCGGCCGTGATGCGCCGGAGTCTGGTGGCACGTGTGCTGGGTGACCGTAGTTCCGGCGCGGTGGTGCGTACCGATGGCGTCGACGGTGTGAAGCGTTCTCTCCATGGCGGCAGGTTGCTGCCACCGCGCAACGTCAACCCACCAGCCTGTGGTTGATGCCGGAGTTTTCGCAGGGAGAGCTGAGTGCGGACGCCACACCTCCGCCACCCCCGGATGGCTCACCACCACGTGCGCCGCACCGTGACCGGTTGTAGGACGGACACGACGGGTGTGGCGGTGGGAGGAGTGGCTCGGCATGAACGTCGTCGTTGATCTCAACCGATGTCAGGGTTATGCGCAGTGTGCCTTCCTCGCCCCCCGGGTGTTCACGATGCATGGCGAGGAGGCCCTGTTGTACACCCCGGCCGTCCCGGAAGACCAGCGGGAACGTGTCCTGCGGGCCGAGGCGGCGTGTCCGGTGCAGGCGATCCTCGTGGGTGAGGAGGCGGGCGTCGGTGCAGGGTGAACCACGCGATGGCCGCATCGTCGTCGTCGGTGCGTCGCTGGCGGGGCTGCGGGCCGCCGAGACGCTGCGTGACGAGGGGTTTGCCGGCTCGCTGACGCTGATCGGGGAAGAACCGCATCCCCCCTACGACAGGCCGCCGTTGTCCAAGCAGGTGCTGCTCGGAACGGTGTCGGCGGACAAGACCGGGCTGCCACAGCGCCGTCCGGTCGACGCCCACTGGAAACTCGGTGTGCGCGCCAACGGGCTCGATCCGGTCGGGAAACAGGTACTCCTCGCCGACGGCGAGAAAGTGCCCTTCGACCGGTTGCTGATCGCCACCGGAACCCGCGCCAGGCCCTGGCCGAACCCGGCCGAGGCCGCCTTGGACGGGGTGTTCACCCTGCGCACCAGCGAGGACGCGGGCCGTCTTGCGGAGCGTCTCGACGCCGGGCCGCGACGGGTCCTGGTCGTCGGTGCCGGCTTCACCGGTTCGGAAATCGCCTCCGCCTGTCGCGAGCGCGGTCTTGCCGTGACGGTCGCGGAGCGGGGCCCGGCACCTCTGGTCGGTGCGCTCGGCGGAACGCTGGGTGCGCTCGCCGCGAAGCTGCAGCGCGCGCACTGTGTCGATCTGCGGTGCGGGGTCACGGTCACCGCGCTGGAGGGCAACGGCCGGCTCACCGGCGCACAGTTCTCCGACGGCACGAGGATCGATGCAGATGTCGCCGTGGTGGCCCTGGGTGCGGTCCGTAACACCGATTGGCTGGCCGAGTCGGGACTCGCCGCGGGCCCACGAGGAGTGACCTGTGACGCGGGGTGCCGCGCCTTCGACATGTACGGGATCGTCACCGACGACATCTTCGCCGCGGGCGATGTGGCCCGGTTCCCGCACCCGCTCTTCGAGTATCAGCTGCTCTCCCTGGAGCACTGGGGCAACGCGGTCGCCCAGGCCGAGGTCGCGGCCCACAACATGGTCAATCCGGGGCCGCGCAGACGCCCGCATCTGACGGTACCGGCGTTCTGGTCCAGCCAGTTCGGCCTCAACATCAAGTCGGTCGGCGTACCCACCTTCTCCGACCAGGTGGTCATCGCCCAGGGGTCGCTCAAGGATGCCCGGCTGGTTGCCGTCTACGGCTACCGCGGACGCGTCACCGCTGCGGTGAGCGTGAACCAGGCCAAGTCGCTGGAGTACTACCAGCGGCTGATCGAGACGGCAGCGCCGTTTCCGCCCGCGCCGGGAGCCGCCGACCAGATCGAGTCCCCGGTGCCCGTCCCCTCCGACGTGCCGGACCCGAAGATGCTGTCGCACGGTCCGACCGTCGCCCTCACGGGTCATCTGCCGGACCGGCGCCTGACCCTGGTGCAACCGGCACGCTGAGACCGCCACTCCATAGCGATGAGGAGCCCCCGCGCATGGCTGCGGACACCCTGTTCCACCGGATCACCGACTACGCCAACCGCGCCAACCCCTACCCGCTGTACGCCGAGCTCCGCGAGGAGGGGGTGGCACGGCAGGAGGACGGCAGCTACCTGGTCGGGACCTACCATGAGATCCAAGCCCTGCTGCACGACCCACGGATCAGTTCGGACCGTCGCAAGCGCACCGTCCCGGACGAGACGACAGCAGCCCAGGAAGGACTCCCGCCGGCCTTCATCGGACTCGACGACCCCGAACACCACCGGCTGCGAAACCTGACGATGCGCTCCTTCGGCCCGCCCCACACGCCGGACCGGATCGACGGCATGCACGACGACATCACCCGGATCGTCAAGGACCTCATCGGCAGCTTTCCGGGCAAGGAGCGGATCGACATCGTCGACGACTTCGCCTACCCGCTGCCCGTCACGGTGATCTGCCGTCTCCTGGGTGTACCGATCGAGGACGAGCCACGGTTCCGTGAGTGGTCGGACGCCATCGTCACCGGCATCGATCCCAGCCCGGGGGAGGACCCCGCGGAGCGTCAGCGGGCAGCCGCCGAGGCCCGGAAGGCGATGGGCCTGTATCTCGGAGAGCTCGCCGAGAAGCGCCGTGCCCATCCCTCCGACGACATGCTCTCCGCATTCGTCAGCGACAGCTCGGACGGGCAGCTGACGCCGCTCGAGATCATGACCACGTCCGTGCTGCTGCTCATCGCCGGTCACGAGACAACCGTCAACCTGATCAACAACGGGATCCTCACCCTGCTGCGCCACCCTGACGAGCTGGCACGCCTGCGCAGCGAACCCGCCTTGATGCCCCGGGCGGTGGAGGAACTGCTGCGCTACGAGCCCCCCGTCCAAATGCTCCCGCAGCGCACGCCGTTGGCCGATATCGAGGTCGCGGGCGTCACCGTCCCCAAGGGCGCGCCCCTCATCCTGATGCTCGCCTCGGGCAACCGCGACCCCCGGCGGTTCCGTGACCCCGACCGCTTCGACCCGACCCGCGACGACAACACGCACCTCGGCTTCGGCAGTGGCATCCACAGCTGCTTCGGGGCACCGCTCGCCCGTCTGGAGGCGCAGATCGCTCTGAACGAGCTCCTCCAGTACCTCGACCACCCCCGCTTGGCCGAGGACCCGCCTCCCTACCGCCGCAGTCCCGTACTGCGCGGGCCCCGGCACTTGCTCGTCGAGCAAGGCCGGGCCGATGTCCGAGGGGGTCAGTAGCGCGGATTCTTCTTCCCGGCCCCGCAGAGGTCCCGCACCGGGTGACTGGCGTTACCGCGGAACAGGGCCATCTCGATGCCCGCGACCTTGATCTTGTCGCGGTCGCGGACGACGGGAGTGGACCAGTGGTTGTCGCCGTTGCGGACATGCCGCCAAGGCGTGGACTTGCCCCTGCCCTTGCCGTTGTACCAGTAGAGCCGGATCGCCGGGTGCATGCCGTCGGCCCGGTTGTCCTTGGCGCGGACGGATACCGAGTGCAGCTCCGTCTTGCCGGCCCAGGTCCATGCGGCGCTCCCCGAGCCGCCCCTTCCGGAGCAGGACGCCTGGACCGCGGCGGCCGCGGCCGGAGTGGCGGTGGCCGGAGCGGCCGCGGCCGGCACCGTGAGCGCCCCTGCCGCGAACGCCGCCGCCGCGAAAGTCATTCCCCGTGTACGCACAACATCTCCCTTGAGTGGGTCTCGTCGTCTGGTGGGACCGAACCCCCGTACCAGTCCTCGATCAAGAGATACCGGGGCGGCTTGACGAGCGACAGATGATTCGATGAGGTTCGAAACGAGCCCCGCGGCACCGGCCTCCGGCGGCGGAGGGGCACGGGCCAACCGCGACGGGCCGGGGTGCCGCAAGTGCGCAGCGGACAACAGCAAGGCAGGGCAGTGATACGCATTTCCCTGGACGCCGGGGCACTGGCTGCCACCCGTTTCGTGGTGTCCCCGTTAATGCAGGCCGCGGCGGCGTTGCATCCGCTGGCCGCCGGGACGGCGAGCCTGCGGGGGTTGCCGGGCCCGCAGGAGGTCGGCCGGACGCTCGAAGGGCGGCGCCACTGCCTCATTCCGGCGCTGCGCGCGCAAATCGGCCCCTACACCCCGGACTTCATGATCCCCGGTGCACAGTCCGGCCCCCGGCCGGATGTCGACGCCGAACTGCACTGCGTCGCCACCACTCCGGCGGAGATCGTCGGGCGGCAGATGTGCCGGCTCGTCGAATCCGCGACTCGTCAGGACGACCGGGGCGAAGCGGCCGTCATGACGCTGCGCCGGTATCTCGACCGGGGCGAGCGGGAGTTCGCCGAATGCGTCGCGCGGGAGATGGCGGACTTCTGGCAGCACTGTCTGGCCTCCTCCTGGCCCGCGCTGCTCTCCCGTGCCCGGACAGATGTCGAGCGCCGGGCCATGACGATGGCCACGGAAGGCCTGGCCACCGCGTTGGACTCGCTGCATCCCGCCATCGCCTGCCGCTCGTCGACGCTGTACCTCGCCGACCCCCGGCTTCTCAGCCTGACCACCAGCCGGCCCCTGAGGCTGTTTCCCTCGGGCCTGGCCGGCGGATGGCTGCTCAGTGTGGACCCGTGGGACGAGCGCGGGCCCTATCTGGTCTATCCGGCCACCGGGCAGAACACCCGGGCACGCACCGGCAAGCCGTCCGCCACACAGGACCCGGACCTTCCCTTCGCCGATGTGATCGGACACTCCCGGCTCCTGCTGTTGACCGACCTGCATCTGCCGAGGACCACGACGGAGCTGTCCCGGCGTCACTTCATGAGCGCGTCCACGGTCTCCTACCACCTCAGCCGTCTCCACCGTGCGGGCCTGCTGACCCGGACCCGCTCGGCACACCGGGTCCACTACCGGCGTACGCCCCAGGCCGACCAACTGCTCCAGCCGGCCGAGGACCCGCCGAGCGCGGGCCACGCGAGCGCGCCCAGCGCGGTGGTCTCCGTCTGATCCGTGCGCGGGCCGGCGGCCGGCCGGTGCGAAATGGAGTGGCCCGCCCCCGGTGACTGCTGTGATCATGGGAGGCCCGTCTGTCGCAGTGTCTGGAGGAAGCGTCGTGAGCCCTGCCGTTCCTGCCGATCCGACCGTGCTCCACCCGATGCCCGAGCAGCCGCGCGTGGTGCTGTTGAAGCCGCTGGTGACCTCGCCGTTGATCGAGGTCGGGGAGTTCTCCTACTACGACGATCCGGACGACCCGACCGCCTTCGAGACCCGCAATGTGCTGTACCACTACGGGCCGGAGAAGCTGGTCATCGGGAAGTTCTGTGCGCTGGGGGAGGGGGTGCGGTTCCTCATGAGCGGAGCCAACCACCGTATGGACGGCCCCTCGACGTTCCCTTTCCCGATCATGGGCGGTTCCTGGGCCGCGCACTTCGATCTGATCACCGGCCTGCCCGGCCGGGGTGACACCGTGGTGGGCAACGATGTCTGGTTCGGATACCGGGCCACGGTGATGCCCGGCGTCCGTATCGGCCACGGCGCGGTCATCGCGTCCGGGTCCGTCGTCGTCGACGACGTCCCCGACTACGGGATCGTCGGCGGCAACCCGGCCCGCCTCATCCGTCGTCGCTTCGACGATGCGGATATCGACCGGCTGCTGGCAATGGCCTGGTGGGACTGGCCGGTTGAGCACCTGACCGAGCACATCCCGGCCGTCATGTCCGGCAGCGTCGACCAGCTGGAGGCGGCGCGCCCCAGGAAGCGGTAACTGCGCTTCAGGGCCCACCGTCCGCCCGCACTCGCCCCGGCCCGGTCGGTCTCCGGTGGGGCTGAGGGGTTGTACGACCCGGGATCGTGCAAGGGGGGCATGGCGTGGGCAGTCCGGGCCCCGTGCAGTGCACATCGGCTCGCGGGAGGGTCCCGTCGCGCCGATACGTCCGCAGGCCGCCGGCGAGGCCCGCCCAGCGCCCGGTACGGCCCAGCGCCCGGTACACGGCGCGGTCGAACTCTGCCGCCCGGACCGCCGTGCTCGACAACGGCCACCTCGTCGAACAGGGCCTGACCGGACAACTCCTCGCGAACCCCCAACACCCGCTCACCGCCTTGCTGCTGCAGGCCCCACCCGGCCGCAGAGCCGCGCCGGGCCTCGCGCAGCCCGAGGCCGGCGCGGCACTCCGCACCTGAGCCGGACGCCTCTGCCAGTACGGCCCGCTACCGGTGCGGACCGTCCACCAGCCGCAGAGGCAGCGACTTCAGCCCATTGATGAAGTTCGACACGAGCCGCTGCGGCCGGTCGGCGACCGCCAGGGCGGGCAGCAGTCTGCCGGTCTCCTCGTACAGCACCCGCAACTGCAACCGGGCGAGATGCGCGCCCAGGCAGATGTGCGGGCCGTCGCCGAAGGAGACATGCGGGTTGGGCGAGCGGGCAAGGTCCAGACGGTGCGGGGCGGCGAAGACCCGCTCGTCGTAGTTCGCCGAGCCATGGAACACGACCACCTTGTCGCCGGCGCGTATCCGGCGCCCGGCCAACTCGGTGTCGCACGCGGCGGTCCGGCGGAAGCTGAGCACCGGCGGATGCCAGCGCAGCAGCTCCTCCACACAGGTCGCCGCCTCCACGGTCCCGGCGCGCAGCTCGCGGTACGCGTCCGGGTGCCGGGCCAGTGCGAGCAGGCCGCCGGGGGCCGCGCTGCGGACCGTGTCGTTGCCCGCGATGGTCAGCAGGAAGAAGAACATCTCCAGTTCGGGCGTGGCCAGTTCGTCGTCCGAGGCGAGTACGGTCATGACGTCGTCGCCCGGATGCCGTCGCTTGTGGGCGGCCAGCTCGCGCGCGAAGCCGAACATGTCCTGCAGCATCGCCGGGGACCGCGGGTTGGCGGGACGCCCGTCCGGCCCCGATGCGGCCGGGCCCGATTCGTCCGGGTCCTGATACCCGATGACGCGCCGGGTCCAGGCCAGCAGCAGTCCGCGCTCAGCGGGCGGCACTCCGAGCAGATCGGCGAGGTTGAGCAGGGCGAAGTCGTCCGTGACATCGGTGACGAGGTCGCGCACCCCGTTCCCCGTACGCGCCGCGTCGACCGCCGAGGTCAGCAGGTCACGGGCCCGCTCGCGGACGGCCGTCCCGAACCGCTCGATACGGCGAGGGGTGAAGGCGCGGCTGACCAGGCGCCGCAGCCGCCCATGGTCCGGGGGATCCTGATTGAGCATCATGCGGCGGATGAACGGCAGGTCGGCGGGGTCGGGATCGCGGATCTGGGTGGCCCCCAGACGGGAGGAGAACGTGCCCGCGTCCTTCAGGACCCGGACGACGTCCTCATGCCGCGTGACCGCCCAGAATCCGGGGCCGGCCGGCCAGCCGAGCACCTCGTGCTCCTCCTGCCAGGCCACCGGAAGCTGATCGCGCAACAGCCGGTACGCGGTGTGCGGCAGACCGTCCGCGTAGCCGCGCGGATCGAAGACGTCCGGCACCTCCGGCCGGGCGGCACTCCCGGCGGACACCGTCATCCGGCTGCCGGCCCGTCGCCGTCGGCGCGCAGAAAGTCCTCGACGGCCCGGATCAGCTCCAGCGGTGTTTCGTCCATGGCGTAGTGCCCCGCCGAGGGCAGCTCGACCAGCTCACTCTGGGCGTACCACTGCATCCATGTCTCACGCGTCAGTTCGGCGGTCAGCGCGGGATCCAGCGCCCCGGTCACCGCCAGCGCCGGCACCGCCGAGCCCTCGACCTCGGCCGAGAACGTCTCCCCGGACCAGGAGTCCAGCCAGGACCGGAACGCCTTCGGGTCGCTGCGCTCCAGTGACCGCTGCACCATCCGGTCCAGCCAGGCGGCCGGACGCTGCCCGCCGGTGGTGAGGTCGAGGATGGCCCGTCGGTTCTCCGGCATATGGGCCGCCGAGGAGAACAGTTCCCACTGCTGCGGCGGCAGCGGCAGCCCGGAGGCGGGGACCGGCGAGATTCCCACGAGCCTGCGCACCCGGTGCGGAGCCGAGGCCAGTACGCGTTGGACGACACTGGCGCCCATCGAATGTCCGATCACCGAGAACCGGTCCCAGCCCAGCCGGTCGGCGAGCGCGAGCACATCGCCCGCCCCCTCACCCGAGGTGTACGCGCCGACCGCGGCCCTGGCCTCGCCGTAGCCACGGAGATCGACCAGTGCGTACTGGAACGCGTCCTGATCGAGATCCGGCAGCACCGGGTCGAAGGCGGACCTGTCGGCGAACCATCCGTGCACGGCGATGACCTTGTGCGATCCCCGGCCGTGCAGGGCATAAGGCAGTACGAAGGAAGCCACGCGCACTCCACATGTGTGACGAACTTGCCGACGGCCAACGGCCACGTCCGACCACAGTGGCCGTAACCTCCCGGCCCTGCAAGGGCGCCACGGGCTCGAAGCGACAGGCCGGAGCGGCGCCAGGAGACCGTGTGCCGACGCCGCACCGGCAGCGACCACGGGCACCACCTGGTCACCGTTGCTGTGGGCAACCAGGGCGGCGCGTGACCGAGCGTCTGTGGTTCCGGCGTGGTTACGATCGAAAGGACAGGTGGGGGCCGTCAGCGTGAGGTGGACGTCGTGGCCAGACTGGTCTCCGTCAACGTGGGTCTCCCCAAGGATGTTTCCTGGCACGGGAGGACGGTGCACACGGGGATCTGGAAGAGCCCCGTCACCGGCCCCCGGATGGTGCGGAAGCTGAACATCGACGGTGACGGGCAGGGCGATCTCGCCGGGCACGGCGGTGAGATGCGCGCGGTGATGGTCTACCAGCTCGACTCCTACCGCTACTGGCAGCAGGAGCTCGGGCGTGACGACTTCGTGCTCGGCCAGTTCGGCGAGAACTTCACCGTGGAGGGGCTCGCGGACGACGAGGTGTGCATCGGGGACCGCTACCGGATCGGGGAAGCCGTCTTCGAGGTGTCCCAGCCCCGGGTGACCTGCTACCGGGTGGGGCTGCGGATGGATGAAGCCCGGATGCCTGCCCTCCTGGTGTCCCACCGGCGACCGGGCTTCTACTTCCGGGTTCTCACCGAGGGCGAGGTCGAGGCCGGGCAGGACATCGTCAAGATCGCCACGGGGACGGGCCGCATGACCGTCACCGAGGTCGACGGCCTGCTGTACCTGCCTGAGCACCCACGGGACCGGATCGAGCAGGCACTGCGCATCGACGCCCTCAGCCCGGGATGGCAGGGCTCTTTCCATGCCCTGCTGGAGCAGGCCGACCGCGGGCCCGGGGCCACCGCCGGCAATGCCGGCCTGCATGCCCAAGATGCCGGCGTCGGGCTGGCCTGGGCCGGATTCCGTCCCCTCGCCGTGGCACGGGTCGAGAGGGAAAGCCGCAGCGTCCTTTCCCTGTGGCTGGCCGACCCCGATGGCACGCCGGTGCCTGCCGCCGCACCCGGCCAGTACCTCACCGTGCGCCTGGGGGCCGGGGAGGACGGACCGGAGCTGGTGCGCAGCTACTCCCTGTCCGGTCAGCCGGGCGGGGACCAGTACCGCATCAGCGTCAAACAAGAGCCGCACGGCGCCGCCAGCACCCGGATCCATACCCGGGTCCGGGTCGGCCAGCGCCTGGAGGCCGCCGCGCCCCGTGGCACGTTCACCCTCGCCCCGGGGCCCGCCTCCGTGATCCTGGCCTCGGCCGGTGTGGGCGCCACACCCGTCATGGCCATGCTGCGTGCGCTCGCGGACTCCCGGACGACTCGCCAGGTGTGGTGGCTGCATGGGGCCCGCAACGGTGACGATCATGCCTTCGCGGAGGAAAGCAGACACCTGCTGAATCAGCTGCCGCACGGCCATTTCCGTATCTGCTACAGCCGCCCCCGGCCCGAGGACCGGCAAGGCTCCGACTACACCGACGCCGGGCACCTGTCCGCCGGGCTCCTCAGCCGCATCGGCCTGCCCGCCGACGCCGACGCCTACCTCTGTGGCCCCACCG
The DNA here is from genome assembly GCF_053611685.1 of Streptomyces sp. NPDC054786. Classification (NCBI taxonomy): domain Bacteria; kingdom Bacillati; phylum Actinomycetota; class Actinomycetes; order Kitasatosporales; family Streptomycetaceae; genus Streptomyces; species Streptomyces sp. NPDC054786. Next base: position 169,398 of record NZ_JBSHAW010000005.1, read on the forward strand.
CCTTCATGAACGACCTCACCGACGCCCTGACCGGAATCGGCCTGGGCCCCGGGCAGGTCCACACGGAAGTCTTCGGAGCCGGCCCCGGGATCACTCCGGGCATCGCCCCCACCGCGGCCCGCCCGCCCCACCCGCCCGCCGGAGCCCCCGGAACCGGACCCGCGGTGTCGTTCGCACGCAGCGGCCTGACCATCCCCTGGAAACCGGAGTACCGCACGCTCCTGGAGATGGCCGAGGCCTGCGACGTACCCGTGCGCTGGTCCTGCCGCACCGGTGTGTGCCACACCTGCGTAACCGGCCTCCTGGGAGGAAGCGTCAGCTACGACCCCGATCCCGTCGAGCCGCCCGCCGACAGCAACGCCCTGATCTGCTGCTCACGGCCCCGCCAAGACGTCGTACTCGACCTCTGACGCGCGCCGCTCCGCGGATACCGGCCCACGGTTCCGCGTCGCGCCGGCAGCGACCCGGGCCGAATCCCCTCATCCGGCTGCCGTGCTGAGGGCCCGTGACGAGGAGGCCGCCGCGGAGAGGTCAGCTGCCGGACAGCTTCTCCTGCAGCCAGTCGAAGACGACCTCGCAGTGCTGCTGAGGGGCCATCGGGGAGCAGTGCAGCTGCGCGCCGGTGGCCGTGGTGAGTTTCACGTAGTCCTTGGGTGCCGTCAGTCTGTCGAACATCTGACGCGGCTGACCGGGATAGAACTGCTCGTAGTCGTAGTCGAGGACCAGCGTCGGCATCTTGATGCGGTCCACGACGTTTGTGATGTCCAGCGACTTGATGAGGGTGGCCGGGGTGTAGAAGTCGGTGAACATCTTGCCCTCGCGGGCCGCGAGCATCGCCGGCACCGAGAACGGCTCGATGCGCTTCTTCAGCGATGCGGCCGCGGACGGCGGCAGCTCGGGCACGACCTCCTTGTTCCAGATGTGGTTGGTCTTCTCCTTGTCCGGAGTGAGGACCTCCCGGATCTCCGGAGGAAAGCCGAGCCAGGGCGTGAGCACGCCGGGCATCGCCACCAGAGCGGCGATCCGGTTCTCGAAGGCCGCGGCCCGGGGAGCCAGATTCCCGGCCATGCTGAGGCCGGTCAGGGCGATCTTGCCGGTGTCCACGTCCGAGCGGGCGGACAGCCAGTTGACGAGCGGCGTGACGACGGTCTCCCAGCGTGGCGTGAAGACCACATGGTCGACGAAGAGCAGCCGGCCCTGTCCGGGCCCGTCGTACACGAGGGCGTTCCAGCCGCGCTGCAGAGCGGCCGGGACGCCATAGGTCCACATGTCGACGTTCTGCCCGTCGCTGCCGTTCGTGAGGACCACGGTGGGGCGCCGCTTGCCGGAGCCGTCCGGCCGGAAGAACCACACCGGCAACGGGGTATTCCGGTACGGGATGTGCGCCGTCACCGGTGCCGGGTCGCTCAGCTCGCAGAACGTGTCCCAGGCGTCGTGCCCGGCCTTGTACAGTTGCTCCTCGCTTCCGGGGGTGTCGGAGCCGAGGACGAAGAACAGTGCCTGGCCGTAGTACTGCGCGGCCCGCAGCGCACGGAAACGCGTGGTCTCCGTCCCGGGCTTGCCGCTCTTGGGCGGTTGCCTCAGCCGGTCGCCGATTTCCTTGAAGGTCTCGGTGTACGTCTGTGCGGAGAGCCCGGCCTTGTTGATGGTGTTCACGGCGGTGAGTACCTCGCCCACCTCCCCGGCGCCGTAACCGGACGCGCCGAGCGCGAGGAGCCCGTTGAAGTTGAAGCCGGGGTCCTTGAAGAGCGTCATCACACCGGGTGTGGGGCCGCTCGTCGGCGCGGAGGCCCACGCCGTGCGCGTGGGAGTGGGCGCCGCGGGCGAGGCGCCCGACGCGGTGCACCCGGCGGCCAGCACGGCCCCCGCCCCACCGACGAGCCCGGCGAGGGTGGTGCGGCGGGTGGGGCCGGATGCGGGATCCCCCGAAACGTAGGTCATGCGGCCTGAACGTACGAGCCGTGCCCCTGGGCCTCTCTCTCCGACACCCGCCGTTCCCCCGAACGGCACGTCACCGCCCCGCCTCCACCGTGCGGAGCCAGGGGTATGCATCGAGCGTGGGTGCCAGGCGTCGCGGGCCCGCGCTGATGCGAAAGACAGGGCTCAGGCGTCGAACCGCTGGGCGGCCGCGCGCAGACGCTTGCCCCGCCTGCCCGCCATCGATTTGACCGGGATCAGCACCACCCACCACAACTTCGCGCCCGTCGGGGAGACGAAGGCGAGCGGCACGGCGACGGCGAAGACCACCACCGTCGACGCAAGGTCGGCCACATCGTTGCGCGCGACGGGATCGGGCAGCGCCGCGCTTCCCAGCCAAGGGCGCTTCCACAGCACGATCGTCAGTGCGAGCTGTGTGGCCACCATGGCCGCGACGGCGCCGGAGTAGACGGCCACCGACTGCGGCTGGTCCCCGTACTCGGCCAGCAGGGTGGTGGGGAAGGGCATCAGGGCGACCAGCCCCAGGCTCAGCAGCCCGAGTCTGATGACCGTCCCGTCGACTCGCCGCACGTACTGGAAGATCTGGTAATGGCCCCGCCAGCACGCCGCGATGACCAGCAAGCTGAGGACGTACGCCCACACTTTGGGCATCACATCCCCCAGTGCCTGAGAGAAACCGGCGGGGCCCAGCCCGTCGGGCAGTTTGATGTCCAGCGCCAGCAGCGTCATCGCGATGGCGAACACTCCGTCGGACAGCGCAAGGAGTCGGCCCGCGTTCTCCTCGTCGTCGTCCCGTACTCGCTGGTGACCTTTCACCACGCCACCCTAGGATCACATGCCCCGGAATATTCCGATTGATCCCTTGAACGTGTTGAGCCGCCCACTGGGCTTCGTGGCGCCGACGGCGTGGGGGCGCGGGGTCGCGGCCCTGTCGCCGGCCGTCGTCCGTCATCGATGCCGAGCTGACACGGCGTAAGCGGGCAAGCGGCGGCGAGCACCGCATGCGCCGCCCTCATGGCGGAGGTGTCGGCTCGTCGGACGCACCGTCAGTCGTCCCAGGAGCCGCGTCGGACGCGCCGTCAGTCGTCCCAGGATCGCGTCGGACGCACCGTCAGTCGTCCCAAGAGCCACGGCCATTCGGCAGCCCCCGTACCACCACTAGACGCCCGCCTGCCAGTAGGTGGGGACGGTGCGGGAAGCAGGCCCCCCGGCGTTCCCCTACCCCTGTTGCCGTAAAGTCTTCGTCAACTAGCCGCGCTCCACATCACGTTCGCACGGTGTCCGAATATCGGGTATCGCTACACGGTGGAGCGGTGTAAACCTGGGAATCGAAAGCGTGGGTCCCCTGAGGCCATTGAATCCGCTGACGGAAACCGCAATGTCCTTGGCTGGCAGGGGAGTTGGCGTTATGGCTCCGTGAACATCTCGTTATCGACAAACGTGTTGAATACATGAAGGATGTGCTCGATCCGTACCGACCCCCACTTCAGCTGCATATGGCTGATTCGGTGCGAATGAGGGAGAGACATCACCATGGGCCGCTATTTGCTGCGCAGGCTTGCCAACTATCTGGTCCTGGTCGTCGTCGCCGCGTCCCTCACCTACTTTCTGGCCGGGCTCAGCCTCAACCCCCGCGCCAAGTTCGAGGGTCGCAATCCGCCGCTGCCCGCGTCGTCCATCACCAAGACGCTCGACGACTACAACATGAACCCGGACACCCCGATCCTGTCCCGGTTCGGACACTGGGCGGAGGGCGTCGTCCATGGTGACCTGGGCAAAACCATCGAAGGTGACGACGTCAACGACGACTTCGGCCGTCGGGTGGGTGTCTCCACCCGGCTGCTGCTCATCGCGACCCTCGTCGGGTCCGTCGGCGGTGTCGCGCTCGGCGCCTTCGGTGCCATTCGCCAGTATCGCCTCTTCGACCGGTTCACCACCCTCGCCTCGTTCTTCGTGCTGGCCATGCCGGTGTTCGTGATCGGCGTCGCGCTGAAGATCGGCGCCACCGCGCTCAACGACGGCTCACAGACCATCAAGGTGCTCGGCGAGTACGACCCGCAGTACGCGGGGCAGTGGAACTTCGACGCCCTCGTCAACCGCGCCCAGCACATGCTGCTTCCGGCACTGACCCTGATCATCCTTCAGGTCGCGCTCTACAGCCGCTACCAGCGCTCCACCATGCTCGACGTCCTCGGCAGCGACTTCCTGCGCACCGCCCGCGCCAAGGGACTGCGCCGACGAAAGGCCCTGGTCAAGCACGGACTGCGGACTGCGATCCTGCCCGTCGTGCCGCTGCTGGTCTACAACATCGTGCTGCTCTTCACCGGCGCGACCTTCACCGAGAAGACCTTCGGCTGGCACGGCATGGGCGAGCTGCTCGTCGACTCGATCAACAAACAGGACGTCAACTCCGTCGCCACCGTCGGGCTGTTCACGGCCGTACTGGTGCTGATCGCCGGAGTGCTGTCCGACCTGCTGTACGCGGCGCTCGATCCGCGCGTACGGGTCCGCTGACCCGCCCCCGCCGACCGGCCCCCACCCCCACCGCCCCTCAGGAGAGCGCGCGATGAGCGTCCAGCTGCCCCCCGCCACCGAACCGGTTCCCGGCCCCGTCCCGACCGGTGCAACCGAAGGCCGTCCCGCCAAGGCCCGTACCTCACGGCTGCGGCTGACCGTCCGGCGCTTCGCCCGGAACCGACTGGCACTGTTCGGACTGTTCCTGCTGGTGCTGCTGTTTCTCGGCGCCTACGGCGGCCCGTTCCTCACCAAGTGGGACTACCAGCAACACGACTTCATGAACTTCCTGTCCAGCCCCTCCGGGGACCACTGGTGGGGCACCACACAGGGCGGCGTCGACCTCTTCTCCCTCACCATGCGCGGGCTGCAGAAGTCGCTGATCATCGGCATTCTGGTCGGTGTCATCTCCACCTTCCTGGCCGCCACCGTCGGTGCCTTCGCCGCGTACTTCGGCGGCTGGACCGACCGGGTGCTGATGTGGATCGTCGACCTGCTGCTGGTGATGCCCTCGTTCCTGATCATCGCCGTCCTGTCGCCCGCGTTCCGCGGCGCCACCTGGCTGATCTTCGTGGTCCTGCTCGGCGCCTTCAGCTGGATGGTCACCGGTCGCGTCGTACGCTCCATGACCTTCACGCTCAAGGACCGCGAGTTCGTCAAGGCCGCCAAGTACATGGGCGTCCCCGCGCCGGTCATCATCTTCCGGCACATCCTGCCCAGCATGGCCTCGATGCTGATCATCGACACCGTCATCCAGGTCGGTGCGGCGGTCATCGGCGAAAGCAGCCTGTCGTACTTCGGGTTCGGCGTGCAGGCGCCCGACGTCTCCCTCGGCACGGTCATCGCCGACAACACCACCAACGCCTCCACCTACCCGTGGCTGTTCTTCTTCCCGGCCGGCTGCCTGGTGCTGATCGGCGTCTCCATCTCCTTCGTCGGCGATGGGCTGCGTGACGCTCTCGACCCCAACGCGTCGGGCGCGAAGGCGCGTTCGCACCGCAAGAGGAAGCAGCCGAAGCAGCGACCGGCCACGGCCGCGGTTCCGGCACAGGCGACGGCCGCCGGCACCCGGCCCACCGAGCCCGAGACGCCCGCCGGCAGCCAGGGCGCCGCCTCGTGAACCGCGCCGTCCGCCACCCCCAGCTCCAGCACCCCGCGCACCGCGCGCCCCAGGAAGGACCCCGACGGTGACCGAGACCAGGCCGTCCCAGCCCACCGAGGCTCTCGACGCGGCGCAGCCCGTCCTCGACGTCAGCGATCTGACGGTCTCCTTCCCGAGCGAAGCGGGCGAGGTGCAGGCCGTACGCGGCGTCTCCTACGCCGTGCGTCCCGGCGAGGTGCTCGGCATCGTCGGCGAGTCCGGCTCCGGCAAGTCCGTCTCCGCCATGGCCGTGCTCGGGCTGCTTCCCGAGAGCGCCGAGGTCGCCGGGTCCGTCAAGCTCGCCGGGCGTGAACTGCTCGGCCTCGGTGACGCCGCCCTGTCGAAGATCCGCGGCAAGGACGTCGGCATGGTCTTCCAGGACCCGCTGTCCGCGCTGACCCCCGTCTACTCCGTCGGCGACCAGATCATCGAGGCCATCCAGGTCCACCAGTCGCTGGACAAGACGGTCGCCCGCAAGCGGGCCGTCGAACTCCTCGACGTGGTCGGCATCCCCGACTCCAGGCGCCGGGTGGATGCATTCCCCCACGAGTTCTCCGGCGGTATGCGCCAGCGCGCGATGATCGCCATGGCCATCGCCAACGACCCCAAGGTCATCATCGCCGACGAGCCCACCACCGCCCTCGATGTGACCATCCAGGCCCAGGTCCTTGAGGTGCTCAAGACCGCACAGGAGGTCACCGGCGCCGCCATCGTCATGATCACCCATGACCTCGGTGTCATCGCCGGCTTCGCCGACCGGGTGCAGGTCATGTACGCGGGCAAGCCGGTCGAGGCCGGCCCGGTGGACGAGGTCTACTACCGGCCGCGGATGCCGTACACCATCGGCCTGCTCGGCTCGATCCCGCGGCTGGACGAGGCACGGGCGGAGAGCACCGCGCGCCGCGCCCTCACCCCCATCGACGGCAACCCGCCCAAGATGGTCGACCTGGCACCCGGCTGCCCCTTCGCCCCGCGCTGCCCCATCGCGATCGACCGGTGCCACACAGCGGAACCGGAGTTGACGGTCGCCGAAGGGTCCCGGCACCGCACCGCCTGCCACCGCGCGCACGAGATCGGTGCGGGTCTCGACCGCGACGCCGTCTATCCGGTGCCGGTCCTGCCGGAAGCCGGCGCGATCGAGCGGCTGCCGCGCGAGGAGCGCCCCACGGTTCTCGAACTCGACGGACTCGTCAAGCACTTCCCCCTCACCAAGGGCGCCATCGTCAAGCGCACGGTCGGCACCGTACGGGCCGTGGACGGCATCAGCCTGGACATCCGCGAGGGCGAGACGCTGGGCCTGGTCGGCGAGTCCGGCTGCGGCAAAACCACCACCCTGCTGGAGATCCTCGACCTGCCCAGCGGCCAGGCCGGCACCGTCACCGTCTTCGGCAAGGACATCCGCGGTCTCAGCCGAGCGGACCGCAAGGGGCTCCGCCGCGACATGCAGATCGTCTTCCAGGACCCGATGGCGGCGCTCGACGCCCGGATGCCGGTCGGTGACATCCTCGCCGAACCGCTCAAGACACACGGCTGGGACAAGGCACGCATCGCCGCCCGGGTCCCCGAACTCCTCGACATGGTCGGCCTGGAGGCCGAGCACGCCGACCGCTATCCGCAGGAGTTCTCCGGCGGCCAGCGCCAGCGCATCTCCATCGCCCGCGCCCTCGCGCTGGAACCCAAACTGGTCATCCTCGACGAGCCGGTCTCCGCCCTCGACGTGTCCATCCAGGCGGGAGTCCTCAACCTCCTCGACGAGCTGAAGACCCGCCTCGGGCTCAGCTACCTCTTCGTCGCCCACGACCTGTCCGTCGTACGGCATATCGCCGACCGCATCGCGGTCATGTACCTCGGCCGGATCGTGGAACTCGGCGCGGCCGACGACGTCTTCGCCGCCCCCTCCCATCCGTACACCCAGGCGCTGCTGTCCGCGGTCCCGCTGCCCGACCCGCGCAAGGAGCGGGAACGCACCCGGATCCTGCTCAGCGGCGATCTGCCCAGCCCCGCGGACGTGCCGTCCGGCTGCCGGTTCGCGGGCCGCTGCCCGAAGTACGCCGGGCTCGGTGACCCCGAGCAGGCGCGCTGCCGGGACGAGGACCCCGCCACGGTCGTCCTCGGCACGGACCACAAGGCGGCCTGCCACTACGCGACGCCGCTCGACGTCGTCCGGCCCACAGCGCACTGACCGCCCGCCCGCTCCGCACATCCGTAGCCGGCACATTTTCGACAGCTCAGGAAGAGGCATCCGTGAAGGTCTCCCGATATCCACTCGCCCTCGTCGCGACCCTCGCCGTGTCATCGCTGGCACTGACCGCCTGCGGCGGCTCGGACAGTGACGACGACGCGCAGCAGAAGGCTCCGCAGGGGACGAGCGCCGTCAACATCAAGGCGACGGACCCTGCGAAGCTCAAGCAGGGCGGGACGATGAACTGGGCCATCAGCACCTTTGCCACCCAGTGGAACATCGCGGAGGTCGACGGCCTGCAGGCCGGCCCCACCGAGGTGATGAAGTCCCTCATGCCGAGCCTGTGGCATTCGGACGCGCACGGTGTGCAGCACCCCAACAAGGCGTTCCTGCTGGACGCCTCGTCCGCGACCGTCAAGGGCAAGCAGGTCGTCACCTGGCATCTGAACCCCAAGGCCAAGTGGTCCGACGGCACGCCGATCACCTGGAAGGACATCGCGGCCAACACGAAGGCCCTCGACGGTCACGACAAGGCGTACAAGGTGGGTTCCACCGTCGGCTTCGACCAGGTGGCGGACGTCAAGAAGGGCAAGGACGACGACGAGGCCGTCATGACCTTCGCCAAGCCGTTCGCGGACTGGAAGAGCATGTTCAACGCGTCGGCCAACCAACCGCTGTACCCGGCGAAGTACGTCTCCGACCCGAAGGCCTTCAACACCGCCTACGTCAACAAGATCCCGGTCACCGGCAACGCCTTCAAACTGGGCAGCATCGACAAGTCCGCCAAGACGGTCACCGTGGTGGCCGATCCGAAGTGGTGGGGTGACAAGCCCAAGCTGGACAAGATCGTCTTCCATGCGATGGACAACACCTCGATGCCCGGCGCCTTCGCCAACGGCGAGGTCGACTACTTCGACGTGGGCGGCGACGCCTCCGCCTACAAGCAGGCCTCCAAGGTGTCGGCCGGTGAGATTCGTGAAGCGGGCGGTCCCAACTACCGTCAGCTCACCTTCAACGGCGGGAGCGGCAAGCTGAAGGACCCGAAGGTCCGCCAGGCGCTCTTCATGGCCACCGACCGCGCGACGATCGCCAAGTCGGACCTCAAAGGCCTGGGCTGGAAGCCCTCCACCATGGACAACCACCTCCTGATCGCCAACCAGAAGGGCTATCAGGACAACGCGGGCAAGCTCGGCAAGTACGACCCCCAGGCGGCCGGAAAGCTGCTCGACGAGGCCGGCTGGAAGCTCAGCGGCAAGACCCGCAAGAAGGGCGGAAAGGAGCTGTCGCTGCGGTTCATCATCCCGGCGAGCATGCCGGCGGCCACCAACGAAGGGTCGATGCTGACCCAGATGTACCAGCAGGTCGGCGTCAAGCTGCAGGTCCAGACGGTGCCGTACAACGACTTCTTCGACAAGTACATCACCCCGGGCGACTTCGACATCACGCCCTACACCCTGCTCGGCACGCCGTTCCCCGCGAGCGGTTCCACCAACGTCTACAGCGCCAAGGGCGGCAACAACGACGCGAACGTCGGCAACGAGAAGCTGGACGACCTCCTCAACTCCGCCAGCTCCAACGCCGCCGACCCGGCCGGTGCGCTCAAGCAGACCAACCAGGCCGACGCCGAGGCGTGGCAGCTCGCCGGAGTCCTGCCGATCTACCAGCGCCCCGACATCGCGGCGATCAAGAAGAACCTCGCCAACATGGGTGCCCTCGGCATGACCGACGTGGTCTACGAGCGCATCGGCTTCACCAAGTAGCCCGCTGAGCAACAGGCGCACTGACGCCGGTGGCCGTATCCGGACCGTTCGGATACGGCCACCGGCGTGCGCACGTGGCGGAGTTGATGGGCCTCCGCCGCCGTCCGGTCAGCGGAGCCTGCCCGAAAGGTCCCTCACGACCAGCGGACGGGAAGACTCCGCGGGCCTCGGAACAATGCGCCCAACCGCCAGGACAGATCGGCCGGGTGGGCGTCCAGCTCCAGCTTCGGGCAGCGCTCCAGGAGCGTACGCACCGCGATCCGTGTCTCCAGCCGGGCGAGCGGGGCACCCAGGCAGAAGTGGATGCCGTGGCCGAAGGCCACATGGCCCCTGGCGTCGCGGGTGATGTCGAAGCGGCCGGGATCGTCGAATCGGACGGGGTCGCGTCCCGAGTCGCCGATCACGGGGAGCACCACTTCGCCGCCGCCGGGGATCACCGTGCCCGCGATCTCGGTCGGCTCGACGGTGAAACGGAACGTGGACGTCTCCAGCGGCCCGTCGTAACGCAGCATCTCCTCGACCGCGCCGTCGATCAGTGACAGATCGGCGCGCAGCGCGGCGAGTTGAGCGGGATGGGTGAGCAGCGCCAGGACACCGTTGGAGATGAGGTTGGCGGTGGTCTCATAGCCGGCGATCAGCAACAGCTGGGCCATGCCCAGGAGTTCGTCCTGGCTGAGCCGGTCGCCGTCCTCGTCGCTCACCGCGATCAGATCGGTGAGCAGATCGTCGCCGGGGCGGGCGCGCTTCGTCTTCACCAGGTCGTCGAGGTAGCCGGCCATGGCCGTCAGGGCTTCCTTGGTCTCCGGCGTCGCGGCACCGACCATCAAGATGTCGGTCCAGGTACGGAAGATGTCCCGCTCCAGGAAGGGCACACCCAGGAGCTCACAGATGACGGTGATCGGGAGCGGGAAGGACAGTACCTCGACGAGGTCTCCGCGGCCTTCGGGTTCGGCGAGCATCGCCGCCAGGAGCTCGTCGGTCATCTCTTGGATGCGTGGCGCGAGGGACGCCATCCGACGCGCGGTGAAGGCCCGTGCGACCAGTCCGCGGATGCGGGTGTGCTGCGGGGCGTTGGAACGGAGCATCGACACGCCGATGGACACCGGCTGCAGGCGCTGCGCGGACGAGGCGTGCCGCCACTCCTTCGACAGGCGGGGATCGCTGAGGGTCGCGCGCACCTCTGCATAGCCGACGACCAGCCAGACGACCGTGCCCTCCGGAAGCCGTACGCGATGCACCGGGCCTCGCTCGCGCAGCCGCGCATACACCTCGTACGGATCGCGGACGAAATCCTCCCCCATCGCCGCCAGATCAAGGGTCCCCACCGGTTCCGTTGCCATCTGGCCTCCTTTCCCCGTGGCCTTTGCCGCGGTATGGCTGGGTACGGGGGGACTATCCGTGGCGGCGGCCCCGCAAACCGTCCGCCCGCGCTCAACTGCACACGATCGAGGGGCCGTTCGGCGACGGTGTGGCCACGCCACGGGCACGCGGCAGGGCGTTGGCCGCGGGCGCAGGCGGCGAAGCCCTCGACGACGGGCCGTCGTCGGTCCGACCGGAATCCGGTCCCGGACGGCCGGATGCCGGCCCGTGACGTCCTCGCTCTGCCTCTCCGGAGCCAAGGCCCCGGCGTCCGTACGTCCGTACGTTCCGACGGCACGTTCCATGAGGTGTCGGCGAGGCCGGCGGCGGCGCGCTCGGAGCGGGCGTCCGGCCGCCGCGCGCACCGCCCCCGGACGCCCCCGCGACGGTCGGGCTGCCGGGCGAGCGGACAGCCCTGGCCACGGTGTGCGCTCCGTACGGACCGTGGCGGCCCGCCGTGCGAGGGGCGACGGCGGACGGGAGGGGTGCATGATGGAAGTAATCGAATAGACGCACGTGAAGAGGCGTAATTCGTGAGCGAAGGATTCCTGGAGACCGGTCACGAGAGCGATGAGGCCGGCCCTGACACACGGCCCGACCGCGAGGGGCAGGCCGAGGCCTTCGACGCGATCGGCGATCGCTATGACGAGGCGTTCCCGTACAAGAATGGGCAGCTCGCCGCCGCCGAGTGGCTGATCAGGACGCTGCCCGCCGGCTCCCGCGTGCTCGACCTGGGCTGCGGAACCGGCCTGCCGACCGCCCGGCAGCTGGTGGACGCGGGGTTCGAGGTCCTCGGCGTCGACCTGTCCCGCGGGATGGTGGATCTCGCCCGGGAGTATGTGCCCGGTGCAACGTTCCACCGGCTGGACATCGCCGACCTGGGGCCCGACGGCTCGCACGACCTGGGTCGCTTCGATGCGGTCGCGGCCTTCTTCTCCCTGCTGATGCTGCCGCGTACCGAGATCCCCGGTGCGCTACGGACGATCCACGACCTGCTGGTCCCCGATGGCCTGTTCACCCTCTCGATGGTGGAGGCCGACGTGGACTACTTCACGATCCCCTTCCTCGGCGACACCATCCGGGTGTCCGGCTACCTGCGCGACGACCTGCGCAAGGTCATCGAGGAGGCGGACTTCGAGATCGTCGAGGAGACCTCGTACACCTACGCCCCCGCGATCTCGGACGTGCCGCCCGAGGAACAGCTGTTTCTCAACTGTGCGCGACGCGACTGAGGCCGCCCCGCACGGTCCCTGGCACCCACCGGACGGACGAGACGAGTGATGGAGCCCCGCACCCCAGGCCAAGGCCCCGGCAGGCTCCCCACCGGGTCCGGGGGCCGTCCTGCTCCCCACGACCTGACAGTGAGTGCCGCACCCGTGGACCCGGGCGCCACCACGCGGTCCCGACCGCCGTCACCTGGAAGCGGTCGTTCCGACGGCGTGCCCCCGGAGGGCCTGATCCTTCCGGGCCGCGGCGAGCGCCCCGCGGAGGATGCCCGGGACGAGGCGGAGCGTGCCCCCGAGACACCGACCGACCGGCTTCGGTACCTCGAAGCCGCGACCCGGCGGATCGCCCGGGGAATGGACCTGGACGAAACCCTGCGGGAACTGCGCCGGGCGGTGATCCCCTCATTCGCCGACGCGATTCTCGTTCATCTGCGTGATCCACTGCCGACCGGGGAGAGACCACCGGCCGACCCTCTCGTCCTGCGACTGCACAGCATCGCTCAGGGGCCGGAGGGTTCGGTCACCGCCGTGCCTCCAGGCGCCGCCGCCTTCGTGCATCTGCCGGTCACCGGCCGGTTCGCCGAGCTTCTGCTGGCCGGGCGGCCCGTGTTCGGCGACGCCCCGGAGATCGCGCCCGCGATGACCGAGCTGCTGGAGCCGGTGGCGGGCATGCCGGCGACACCCTCACCGGGCCGACGGCTGATCATCGCCCCGCTGTACGGCCGTCACCACGTCATGGGAACCGTCGCCCTGCTGCGTGGCGCCGACCGGCTCGCCTTCACGGCGGACGACCTCCTCGTCGCCTCCCAGCTCGCCACCCACGCCGCCTTCGGCGTCGACAAAGCGATGCTCTACGGGCACGAAGCCTCGCTCGCCGACGCCCTGCAGCTCACGATGCTGCCCTCGTCGCTCCCCGAGACCACCGGCGTCCGGCTGGCGAGCCGGTACCTGCCGGCCGCCGAGACCTCCCAGGTGGGCGGCGACTGGTACGACGCGATCCCGCTGCCCGGCAACCGCGTCGCGCTGGTGGTCGGCGACGTCATGGGCCACTCCATGACCTCTGCCGCGATCATGGGCCAGCTGCGCACCACCGTGCAGACCCTCGCCGGGCTCGACCTGCCGCCGGAAGAGGTCCTGCACCACCTCGACGAGCAGGCGCAGCGCCTCGGCAGCGAGCACATGGCGACCTGCCTCTACGCCATCTACGACCCCATATCGCAGCGGCTGCTGATGGCCGACGCGGGCCATCTGCCCCCGGTACTGCTGCACCCGGACGGGTCGGGGGAAGTGCTTCAGGTCCCGCCCGGCGCGCCGATCGGCGTGGGCGGCGTCCCCTTCGAATCCGTGGAAATGCCCGCGCCCAGGGGAGCGACCCTGCTCCTGTACACCGACGGCCTCGTCGAGTCCCGTACCAGGGATGTCTGGACAGGAGTGGAGCTGCTGTGCGCCCGCCTGCAAGCCGCGGCCGCCGCGGTCACCTCCCCGCCGCTGGAAATGCTCTGCGACGCGGTGCTGACCATCCTGGACCAGGACGCCCGGGACGACGACGTCGCCTTGCTCGCCGCCCGGTTCGACGGTTTTCCGTCGCTCAATGTCGCGTACTGGTTCCTCAACCCCCAGCCCCAAACGGCCGGCCGGGCCCGGAAACTCACCCGCAGAGCGCTGCACCGCTGGGGCCTGGACCCGATGCTCGAAACGACCGAGCTCCTGGTCAGTGAGGTGGTGACGAACGCGGTGCGCTACGCCTCCCGGCCGATCGCCCTGCGGCTGCTCCGCACCGATGTGCTCCGCTGCGAGGTGGGCGACGATTCACCGCAGGTGCCCCGGATGCGGCGCGCTCAGGCGGGTGACGAGGGCGGACGTGGCCTGTTCCTGGTCGACCGGCTCGCCCAGCGCTGGGGAGCGACACGGCTGAGCACGGGCAAGGTCGTCTGGTTCGAGCAGCCGATCCCCGAGGAGTACCGCCAGCAGGAACGCGACGCGCCGTAGCTCCCGTCCGCGAGTCACGAACGCGAGAGGCGCCTGCACCGGGGCAGCGGCCCTGAGAAGGGGGAGCGGGGCGGGGCGCCCGGCGGGAAACGGGAGCCCGCCCGGAGCGCGTTGCGCGGTGATGATGTGTCAGATGATCGGCCGGCTGTACCACCGGCGCATTCCGCCCGATGCGTCGCGCGCCCGGCCGGTGGGAGGAATCTGCCGTCTAAACCTCCGCCCCGCCTGTCGCGTTTTCCCTCACGGCTCGTTGTCGCTCACGTGATTCCCTGTAGCAGCCCTGTCTCGGCCACCAAGAGTATGAACAGACCGAAGAGCGTCAGCTGGGCCGGACGCATCGCCCTGATCGAGCCCGCCCCCAAACCGGCCTACTACGCCCGCTATCTGGCGCCCCATTGGAAGGGCATGGCGCGCCTTGACAGCGACAACGGGATCGGCGCCCTTCCGGCCGCCCTCCTCCTGCTGCTCGCCGCGGCGCTGCTGTTCGGAGCCGGCGGAGCCGCGGCAGCCCTGGCGGTTCGAGCGGCCTGCGGCCGGCCCCCTCTGGTGGGGCTCTGGCTGGCCTTCGACGCCGCCACCGCTCTCATCCTGGCCGCCTCCTACTGGCTGGTGAACCGCTACGGCCTGCGGTTCTACGACACCGAGCCCGCCGACAACGAGATCTGGCGGCTGGTGACCGTGGCCAACACCGCCTGGCGCGCCCTTCCCCGCACCCATCGCCGCATCCAGCAGCCCCGGCTGCGCGCCGCCAACACCGCGGCCCGCCTCCTGCTCACCGACCACACCGATACCCGCACCCGTCAGGTCCTGGCGGCACATACCGAACTCCTGCGACATCTTTCGATCACCGTTCTGCCGGACACCCAGCCGCACGGTCAGGCAGACGAGGCCCTCAGCGCCGTTCTCGCCCACCACGATGCGGACGAATGCCAGATTCAGCTGGACGCCACCACCCCCGCGCCGCCCACCTCCCTCCCGTCACTCGCCGCCGCATCGGCGTAGCGGCCACGCCTCACCTCTACGCCGCCCAGCGGCTCTTCTGCCTGCGGCACCATGTGGTCACCGCCGCCGAAGTCAGTCCGGTCGGCGCAGGACCCGGTGCGCTGTCGGGTTGCCCCGGGCCTGGCTGTGCAGCCGGGCTGCTTCGTTCACCGCCCGTCTCGGCCATGCCGGGGGAGCGCGTGACGACTGCGCTGCAGGAAGTCGCGCTCGGCCGCGTTCTCGGTGCGGGCGAGCGCCTTCTCGTACGCCACGGCAGCCTCCGCGTGGCGGTCGAGGCGACGGAGCAGGTCGGCACGGATGGCGTGGAACACGTGGTACCGGTCGAATTCGAGGCCGTCGACGAGGGTGAGTGCCTCCTCCGGCCCCTCGACCTCGGCCACCGCGACCGCGCGGTTGAGGGCCACGACGGGGCTCGGGTCGAGGGAGAGCAACTGGTCGTACAGCTGCAGGATCTGCCGCCAGTCGGTGGCCGCCGCGGTCGGGGCGTCGCTGTGAACGGCATTGATCGCCGCCTGGATCTGGTACGGGCCCGGCTGATTGCGGCGCAGGCACCGCCGGACGAGGGCGTGGCCTTCGGCGATGAGACCGCGGTCCCAGCGACTGCGGTCCTGGTCGGCCAGCAGCACGAGGTTGCCGTCCGGGCCGGTGCGGGCGGCGCGGCGCGATGCGGTCAGCAGCATGAGGGCGAGCAGCCCCACGGCCTCGGGCTCGTCGGGCATGAGCTCGGCGAGCAGCCGTCCGAGGCGGATCGCCTCCCGGCAGAGGTCGTCGCGGACCAGCGCCTCACCCGAGCTGGCCGTGTAGCCCTCGTTGAAGATGAGGTAGACGACGGCCAGCACGGCCCGGAGACGGTCGGGGAGGTCGGCGTCGGTAGGGATCCGATACGGGATCTGTGCGTCGCGGATCTTGCCCTTGGCCCGGACGATCCGCTGCGCCATGGTCGGCTCGGCGACCAGGAAGGCATGGGCGATCTCCGCGGTGGTGAGCCCGCCGAGGAGCCGGAGTGTCAGGGCGACCTGGGCTGCGGGGGCGAGCGCGGGGTGGCAGCAGGTGAAGATCAGGCGTAGCCGGTCGTCGCGCACGGGTCCCTCCTCGGCCGGTGCGTCCCCGGCGTGCAGCAGTGCGGCCTGGGCCTGCCGGTCCTCACGGGACGCCTCCCGGCGGAGGCGGTCGACCGCCCGATTGCGGGCGGTGGTGATGATCCATCCGGCCGGGCTCGGGGGCAGCCCGGCGGACGGCCACCGCTCAGCCGCCGTGGTGAACGCGTCCTGGACCGCTTCCTCGGCGACGTCGATGTCGCCGAAGACGCGGACCAGGACGGCGACCGCACGCCCGTACTCCTCGCGGAACACACCGGAGATGTCGGATGCGGTCGCCTTCGGCATGCGGGACGTCACCCACAGGACTCGTGCTGAAACGGCCTGACCTCGATGGGAAGCGTGGTGGCGCGGGCGAGCTTGCGGCCCCACGCGAGCGCGGCGTCGAGGTCGGGCGCCTGGATGACGGTGAAGCCACCGAGGTGCTCCTTGCCCTCGATGTACGGCCCGTCGGTCGTGAGCATCTCGTTGTCCTTGAGCCGCACCACGGTGGACGTGCTCGGCGCATGCAGGCCCCCGGCGAACACCCAGGCACCGGCCGCTCTGAGCTCGGCATTCAGGGCCTCGACGTCCCGCATGATCGGCTCCAGGAATTCCGGCGGCGGCGGGGTCCCGTCCCCGTCGGGCTGGTAGATGCTGAGCAGGTAGTGCGTCATGGTGTGCCTCCTTGGCCGGGCGTTCCGCCGGCGCTTCGCCGACGTCTCACCCTCTATACGAATGACCTCGCCCCGGATCGACACCGGGCCACGACCGGCCGGCAAGTTTTCTGCGACCGCTCCGACAGCGGGGGAGGAGGCGACCTCCCCTCCCAGCTTGAGGCCTCGGCCCGAACCCCGGAGCGGACGGCCTGACCAGGGCCAACACATGCCTCGGCTCGTACGTCACACATCCCTCGGCGTCGTAGGGGGTGTGCAGGCGGAGCACCCGTGTCCGCGGTATCAGCCGCCCGCAGCCCTTCCCTTGCCGCGTGCCTTTGGGGGAATGCGGGCCCGTACACGTTCGAAGGCCCCTTCGAGGTGATACCACGTTGGGGTATGCGCGAAGGCCGGGAGCCCGTCCCTCGCGCGGCAGGCGTCCCTCTTCCGGCCCTGGGCACGGGAGGGGTGGGAGGTGGTGGCGGCCAAGTGCGGAACCGATCCGGCAGGGAGCGTGGCCGTTCCCTCGCCGCCCACGGGGTCGAGGCGCGGCGGCGCAGGAACAGCATGCAGCGTCCGGCCCGCGGGGCGCGAGCCGTAGGCCTGCGCCGGCCGGTGGGGGGCACGCCGGATTGCCGACCGGGGGAAGCCGTCGAGGTCTCTCCGTCGCTGCGGGTGGCGGCGGCGTACGGATGGCGTCTGATCATTGTGGGTGCGGCCGTCTACGCGATCTTTGCCGCGCTGGGGCGGTTCCAGCTGGTGATGCTGGCGGTGTTCCTGGCCTTGGTGCTGACGGCCCTTCTGGGGCCGTTGGTCGGCCTGCTGAACCGCTGGATGCCGCGGTCTGTGGCGGTCGCGGCCGGTCTGCTGATCGGCATCGTGCTGCTCTTCGGTGTCCTGAGCCTGATCGGGGCGAATGTCGCCGGTGAGTGGGAAGGGCTGCGCCGGGAGTTCGTCGGCGGTGTGGCCAGGATCGAGCGCTGGCTCCAGGGCCCACCGTTCCGTCTGCGTGCGGGGACGCTCTCGGACCTGCAGGCGCGGGTGTCGCGGTTCGTGTCGAGCCATCGTGCGAGTCTGATCAACACCGCCCTGAGCGGCGTGGGCCAGCTGTTGGAAGTGCTGACGGTGGGGGTGCTGGCACTGTTCTGTTCGGTTTTCTTCCTGCATTCGGGCGACCGGATGTGGAATTGGTTCGGCGGTCAGCTGCCGGGTCGCGGGCGCCATCCGCTACGTCTCGCGGGGCGTGCCGCATGGGTGACCTTCACCGGCTACACCCGCGGGATCGTGGTGGTTGCCGCGATCAACGCGGTTCTGGTCGGAGTAGGGCTCTTCGTCCTGGGGGTACCCCTCGCCGTTCCACTGGCCGTGCTGGAGTTCTTCGCCGCATTCATCCCGTTGGTGGGTTCGCCCGTGGCGCTGGCCGTGGCCGCCGTGGTGGCACTGGCCGCGAAGGGGCCGCTGGTGGCCGCGGTCGTCGTGCTGCTGATCGTGGCCATCGGCCAGATCGAAGGCCATGTGCTGCACCCCCTCGTGATGAGCCGGGCCGTCCGTCTGCATCCGGTGGTGGTGGCGCTCGCGGTCATCTGCGGCAGCGTCACGGCGGGCGTGCCCGGCGCGGTCGTCGCCGTACCACTGGTCTCCGTGGCCTGGTCCGTGTACGGCGTACTGCGCGCCAACCCGACTCCGGCCCCGCCCTCAACCTCCCCGGGGCGCTGAACGAGTCCCCTCTCGACTCTCGACGACAGCAGTCCTGCCGCCCCGTCACGACGACCCGCAGCACGACAGCCCCAGG
This sequence comes from Streptomyces sp. NPDC054786, assembly GCF_053611685.1. Lineage (NCBI taxonomy): Bacteria > Bacillati > Actinomycetota > Actinomycetes > Kitasatosporales > Streptomycetaceae > Streptomyces > Streptomyces sp. NPDC054786. The sequence goes on from NZ_JBSHAW010000005.1 coordinate 188,033, forward strand.
CGCAGCACCACAAGCACGACACCCCACGAGTCGGCTCGCTGGGCCGGCAAGGGGGCGCCGGGCACGGACGGGCGCCCGGCACAGCGGTCAAGCAGCAACTGCTACGAACCGTCCCGGCTTTGAAGTCCTGGTGCACTGTGTGAAGATCGCACGTTGCGGCGGTGGGGGAATTCAGTGCGGTCAAAGGACGGGTAGTGGGTAAGTCGGTCTGGTCGGGTGCAACGGAGAAGTCCGTTGCTGCACATGAGGGGTGGGGGTTGCGGCCGCACGGACTGGTGGATCTGCGGGGCCCGGGGGATGTTCCGGCTGTGTTGTCGTATCCCGCCGGAGCGGTGGTGGTGGTCTCCGGATTGCCGGGGAGCGGTAAGAGCACCTTGCTGCGGCGTTGGTCCACGGCGGCCTCCGTTGTTGACCCGCGCATCGTTCATGTCGCCTGTGAGGCGGCGATGCCCGCCCGGTTGCCGTACGCGGTGTACCGGCCTTGGGCGCGGTGGAAGTACTTCCGGTGGTTGCGTACGGCGGTACGCGACGGGGAGCCGTTGCTGGTCCACGATTGCGGTGGCCGGCCGTGGATGCGCCGGTGGCTGGCCAGAAGCGCCGGACGTCAGGGACGTGAACTGCACCTGGTACTGCTGGACGTAGGGGTGGCCGAGGCGTTGTCGGGCCAGAAAGCGCGGGGCAGATGGGCCCCGCGGCGCGCCTTCGTCCGACATCGCAGAGGCCTCGACCGGTTGCTCGGTGCGTTGTCCGGACCCGGTGCGGCACAGCCGGGCGGCCCACGGGCTGCCGCAGACGACACTGACACTGCTTCCACGCATACCGTCAGGCTCCCGAAGCAGTCCGCACAACCGGCTACCCCGGCCGCTGACCCGGTGCGGGAAGCGATATCGGTGGTCTTGCTGGACCGCAGTTCACGAGAGCACGTGACGGCGGTGGAGTTCGTCCCCGCACCGGCCCGGTTCCGTCCGCCCCTGACGGATGGCGGAACATCAGCCAAGCCTGCTTGAGCCCGCCCCTTCCCTCACGCGTCTTGAGCACAGCAAGGTCGCTCTTCTGCGCCCTGGACGCTTCGCCCCTCCGCATCCGGACGAGAAGGCCGCGAAAGGAGATGGCCTGGCCGCGGCGTGTCCGGGACTGGTCCGTCGGATGACGTGGTGACTCGACGGATCAGGGGGACCAGGGCCTCGCGCCGGGCGCTGGGCGCCGGCACCGGCCGCTGCGGCCGTGGGCACCAGCATGCGGCCGAGCGGGGCACGGTGAACCGGGCAGTTCCTCCCTCGCACACCGAACCCACGGACCTGCACCACTCTCGCCCACAGCCGGACGCATCCCGGCGGGGCTGGTTTGCGGCTGGTGTGAGGTGCAAGGCACTCTTGCGTCATGTCATATGTGAGGCTCGAAGCCTGGATCGGTGGAGAGTGGCTGGAAGTGGACGCCGTGAGCGTCACCGTAATGGACTCTGCACTGACCCTCTCCTTCGAACCCCAACGAAGCGAGTCGGGGTACCGGAGCCTCATCTGGGAGCCCCTGGAGAACTTTCTCAGGGAGTACCGCGAAGAGCCGCTCGTGGTGGTGCCGCTGGGGCGCAACTTGCCGGTGATGTTCGGCCCCGGCGCCGCGGGTCCCTTCCGGCTGGCGGAGACACCGGGCAAGTGACCGCCGCGTGCCGGTGGTTTCACCGCCCTTCGTAGCCTGCGAGCGCCAGGGGGCCAGGACCGCGGCGACGGCACCGCCGGTCCCGCGAGGAACGGCCGGACGAGGTGTGCCGGTAGCTGAGGTAGATCACACCCAGCACGCTCGCCGTGATGAGTCCGAGGATGAAGAGCAGCGGCTGCACTCGCATGTCGCGGTGCGGGTCGTCCTGCTGCGGGCGGGGGGTCCCTGTGGGCGGCGGTCATGTTGCTGTCGGTCGTTCGCCCGGTATGTACCGACAGCTGATGGAACAGCTTGAAACGGCATGGACGACGCCGGCCGGCGCTGATGCACGTCAGCGAGAGGTCTGGGCTGACAGCCTTGGCGATCTCCTGGGATCGGCCTACTTGACGCAGGCTGACGCCGAGCGAGTCGTCAGATGGCTGGTCCAGTGGGCGGTGTCCGACATGGACTACGCGGTGCGGGAGTCCGCCCTGCACGCGGTGTCCGAGGCCGGAGTTCAGTACGAGCTCCCCTACACGGCCCTCGCGCCGCTGGCGGCCAATATCGACTCCTTTGAGCCTCTGCTGCTGGAGTATGTGCTGTGCAGCCTGTCGGCAACTCATGACAAGCGTGCACTGCGAGCTGTCGAGCCGTTCCTTACTCATCCTGACGCCGGAGTGCGCGAGGAGGCGGTGCTTGCGATGGCTGAGCTTCGCGAGACCAGCGGCAGATCCGCTGCACCCTGAGACGCCGCCTGGGTGTACTGGCGGTAGCAGAGCAGAGCGCCGGCGGCCAGAGGCCTTGAGTCACGGCGGGCGATGCGCGGCACGATCTGCCGGCACCGCACCCAGCCGGGGAGGTGCTCGAAGCCGTCGCCCGTTGTCCGCGCGTAGCTTGGCCGGGCGGCGGTGCCGGGGCTCGTACGCAAGCGGATCGGCGGGATGCGCGAGCCGTGGCCGATCAAGATGTGTCTAAGTGAGCCCGCTTTGTGCCTTGCTGAACAGCACACCCTCGGAATAGAAAAACACCGCGCTGCTGCTTCCGTCGGCGCCGTAGCACGTCCAGGTGAGGGGATAGCTGTCGGCGACCTTTTCGCTGTCCTGTTGGCAGGTGCTGGCATAGGCGAACAAGGTTTTCTCGCTGCTGCCGGCCTTGAGCTTCTCGTATTCGGCGAGGGTCAGCGGGTCGCTGGTGGCGGCGCTGCCTTGGTAGGCGCCGGCAATCACGAGAAGGCCGAGTATGCAGCCGCCGGCTATCGCGCTCTTCTTCACGGGTGGAATTGTCCTTTTACGGGTGGATCGGTGAGGCAGTGGGCTTGGGGCCTGAGCCGTGTTTTTCGGATCAACGCGGATCAGCCCGCGGCGCCTGGCACGGCCTCTGGGCGGGGAGGGACACGGGCTGCTCGGGCACGGCGACACCTTTCTGCGGACGGGGACGGGGACGGCGGACGAGCCGGTATAGGGGAGTCTATGTCGCGCGCAAACCTAAGGGGTGTCCCGTAACCGCGCTCATGAGTGAGATCGTGGTGGCTGCCGCGACGCCACAGGAAGTGGGTCTCATCCATGGCCAACGTCGACATCGATGAGACATGGGGCGCGATCCCTGTTGCGTGAGCAGCATCCGGATCTTGCAGGACCGGGTCTGCGTCGCGTGGCCGTCGGCTGGGACAATCAACTGTGGCGCCTCGGGGACGAGTTGGCCGTGCGTCTGCCGCGCACGCCACGCGCCCCGTCTCTTCTCCGCAACGAGCAGCAGTGACTGCCCATCCTGGCCCCGCGGCTTCCGCTCCCGGTGCCGACCCCCCCGTGTCCGGCGACGGATCTCGCGGCCGCCTGGCTGCTCCTTCCCGCAGGCGCGGCTGCACGATTCCTCGACGCGTACGCAACTGCGGACGAGGCAATGATCCAGCGGGCGCGAGGGTGGGCTGCCCTGCGCGCAGTTTCCCTCATCGGCATCGGTCAGGCCTGGGAGCGGGGCCTCCCCGGCGGCCGGCCGACATGGGAACTCGCGGGCCGGACGGCGCTTGATCGTGTTCTGGCATCCGATTGGGGGCTGTCCCGTGAGTGATCTCTGAGACGCCGGACGCCCTGCTCGTTCGTCTCTCAGCCGCCAAGCCTGCACTGACCAGCGATTACGGGACAAGTCCTGGCGCGCCCCTAACGAGAAGGGCCGGGGGCGCGCATGCGGGTGGGGACGCGGACTCGCGCCCCCACCCCCGGCAGCCGGTCAGTACGCTTCCGTGCACACGATGTTGCCGTTCCGCCGGTGTAGACAGCCCCAGGCCTTGATCCCCTTGTCGTTGACCATGGCGGTGTACGCGGAGGACCGGCCGGTTGCCACCGTTTTCGCGTAACAGGACCTGTGCCGACAGGCACCGCCCTTGTTCCGCGCCTCGATACGGTCACCGCCCCGTGCGTGGGTGACCCGGACCCACGCTGCCCGGCAGGCCGCGCTGTAGCGCAGCTCAATCAGGGGACCGATCTCGGCGCTGCGGCGGACAGTGCGGGCATGGTGGTCGCAGCCGGTGCTCACGGGGCTCTTCCCGGTGCAACCGCTGCCGGTGCAGTGCGCTGCGACCGCGGCGGGAGCCGCGTTCCCGGGGACGGCCCCGGACATGGTCAACAGCAGGGAGGCTGCTGCGGTGACCGCGAGACGTAGGACGGTGCGCATGGTGGTTTCCTCTCTCCCCGTCACTTGTAGGTGATGTCCCAGTGGCTGCTTTCCCGGGCGTAGATGTTGCCTGCGGAGGACTTGTACATGGGCGCTCCGTCCCCGCGCTTGCCGGCGTACCGGAACGTGTGCTTGATGTAGTTCGTGACGCAACCGGTGGGAGAGATGTCCACCTTGTAGCCGTTCCAGTGGCTGTACCGGCCTGATGCATGGCCGGTCTCGGTGCCGCCGGTGAGGGTGACCGCGCACCGGCTGGCCCGCTTGAAGGTGATGATCCCCTTGACGGTGCCGGAGTTGATGCGGGTGAACGAGGTGCATCGCCGGTTGTTGCGGTTCGAGCAGTGACCGCTGGAGGTCCAGGTGATACCGGCCGCCCGCAACTTGCTCGCGGCTTGCGCATGCGTCAGCTTCGAACCGCTGGCGGCCGCGGTTTCGGCGGTGAAGACGGGCGCGGCGATTGCAACCGCGGCCAGAACGGCGACGAGGCCGCGCCGAGCGGACAGATGGGTGGACATAGCCGGGTTCCCTTCGTGATGACAGTTCGAGGCGAGGGGCGGTGGGCTCCACTCCCCGGTAGGGGGCTGCGCCGTACGGGCGGTCCGTCGACAGGACGGCCGTTACTGGCTCTGCGGGGCCTCCCGTCTCGCCGCACCGATCATGTCCATCGGGGCCGCCGACGGAACACAGTCACCGGCCGGCTGGGGATCTCGCGGGACGCTGTGGGCGCTGAGCTGCTGGGACGCCACGGTCCGTGAGGCGATCGTGGGACGCCGGACGCCGGACGCCGGACGCCGAGCGCCGGACGCCGTCGCCACGCGATCCGTGCCCGTCAGCTCGAACGAGTACCGGACCCGTACCGCGGCGGCGAAGACCGGCGGCTACCCCACTGCCCCTTGAGTAGTTGGTGTGCCGGTGAGGGCACCGAGGCGCGTGATCGAGGGCCGAAGCGCGCGATCGCGGCTGTTGCCCGGACGGCAGCTGCCCGGGCTCATTCGGTGACCGCGTGAGGCAAGTCCAGCTCCGACCGGCCGCCGAGTTGTCGGGGAGTGCGGAGCGCGGCGCCCTGCCGCAGGCCGTCCGGTCCACAAGCCGGTACAGCGATGGGATTTTTGGGGCGCTCCGAGCCCCTGCCGTCCGCGGATCCGGCACGTCGTCGGCGCAGGCTCGCGACAGCCACGAGCAGTACACCGCCAGTAACCCTTGCGGCGTCTGGATGCGTGTACGAGGTGTTGCGTTTGTGGTGGTGGGCGCGGGGGAGTGTGCGCCTGGCGTGGTGTGGTTGTGTATATGTCTGTGTTTTGTAACACCAAACCGGATTTCTTCCGTCAAGGTGTGACGAGGCGTCACTGTGTGGGTGCCCGGTCAAACCGGCCGGGTATCCGGTTTCCGGCACCCGGTTGTGGGTGCCGTATCCAGGGGGTTTTCGTGCTCCGTAACACTTCGCGTATTGCCGCCGCGGTCCTCGGCTCCGCGGCTCTGGCGGCCACCGCCGTCCTCCCGGCGGCCGCGGCCGGCCACGGTCATGCTCCGGCTCCGCGTCACCGCTCCGCAGTGGTGCTCGGTGCGATCCAGTACGACAGCCCCGGGCGGGACGACCACTCCAACCGGAGCCTGAACGCCGAGTACGTGACGGTGAAGAACACCGGCCGTATGCCGGTCAACCTGCGTGGCTGGACCCTGTCGGACCGCGCCGGCCACACCTACCGCTTCGGCAACTTCCGTCTGGACGGCCACCGCCAGGTTCGTGTCCACACAGGTATCGGTCGTAACAACCGCTGGGACGTCTTCCAGGACCGTCGTGACTACGTCTGGGACAACCACCGGGGCACCGCGGTCCTGAGCAACGATCACCGCAGGATCGTTGACACCGAAAGCTGGGGCCACGGTCACCGCCACTGACCAGCCCTAGCGGGTCGGTGAGAGGTGACGTCGCCTCGCCGGCCACACGGTGCGCCGCAGGTTCCTGCACCTGCGGCGCACCGCCATGTTCCGGCTCCCCGCCATTCCGTGCCGGGGGCGGGCATTCGTCGAAGGCTGCGCTGAGGGCATCGGGTACTGCCGGGCATCGTGTCCGTCGATGCGGTGGCGGGGGAAGATGTGGACGAGCCTCGTCTTGAACGGGCGGCCCACGGGGGACGGTGCGATCTCGGGGAAACGGCTGCGTAAAGCGAGGAGGTCAGCCGACGGGCAGCCGTCCGCAAGGCTCGCCGTCGAGCCAGTCGTCCCGCTCGTACTCGGCGATGAGCGCAGCCGACAGCTGGTCCCTGACGGACAGCTTCATACGGCTGCAGGCGGAGTTGAAGTCGCACACCGCCTCGTCATCGCCGCCGGCGAGCAGCAGCAGGAGGACCTGGCCGCTGTTGCCCGACGGGACGCTGACGAGCCCCGCCGCCGCCAAGGACCCGCCCCGTGCGAGGTCCATCGCCGGGAAGCACTTCAGCACTCCAGAACTCCAGCGCGCCGAAGACGGCTCGGTAGGCCCCGTAGTCGCGGTCAACAACCTGCAGTGAGTCGATCAGCGCGCGGACGGCCGCCGGCCCTCGCCGGCCGGCGCGATCCGGTCGGCCCTTGCCGGAAGACGGCAGCACGCGGCGAGGCGTCCTCGCTCATGTGCCCTCGACCCCGTCGATGCGCATGTCGCGACCGGCTTGGTAGACGCGGGCCTGGCCGGAGGCGGTGGCGTGTTGCGTGACGGTGGGCGTCGCAGCGCTGTCCGGGGAGAGTTCGGCAAGCAGCGTGCGCAGTTCGTCGGCGAGTTCCGGGTGGGTGGCGAGCAGCCGGCGGATCCGGCCCTGCCACTCCGCCCCGATCTCGGCTTGGCCTGCCCGTCGCCCGCCGCCTGGGCACCGAGCAACTCTTCGCGGGTCACGTCGAGTTCGGTGCCGACGGCCGCCGCCCTGTCAGGCCGCGCGCGCCGCCACAGCGCGACCATCCTGTCCCGGACGCTGTGCCAGGTGTCGGTTGCCAGCAGGGTGACGAGTGTGGTTCCTGCGGTGCCTGCCAACGCTGTGATCTCCGGATCCACGATGGTCCCCTCCAGCCGCCCGACTCGACAACGTCACCCTAGGGCTTGTCCGGTGGGTCGAATGACCGGCACGTTGGGTGGATCTTTCAGCTGGGTGTGGGGATGGGGTTGTTGTCGTCGCACCACGCTTCGTGGTAGCCGTTCTCCTGGGCTTGCGGGAGTTCCGATGCTTCGCACGCCGCCTTCGAGGGGTATCTTTCGGCGCCGATGGGGACCCAGCCGTCGCCGGGGGCGGGGCGGCGGAGGCGGTGGTGGCGGTCAGTGGAATGGCGACCGCCGCGGCACCGACAGCGAGACCGACACCGATACGAGTACGCCATGACTTCATAGTGATCTCGTTGCTTGTCTTTGACGTGGTGAGCTGGTTCCGCTCAGAGGTGTTCTTTTCTTGACTCATGTCCGGGGCAGCGCCGCGGTGGTCAGCCGATGGGGTTGACGAAGGTGGCCGGGTGGGTGGCGCCGGTCTGGTCGACGAGCGGGCCCCAGGGCCACTTCAGGGTCAGCGCGGTGGTCTCGTTCGGCGGGGTGACGGTCGCGAAGGCGGGCATCCAGAAGTGCCCTTCGTTCTTTTTGGCCATGCCGAGGTTGATCGTGAAGTCGGTGCTGTCCCCGGGCTTCAGGGTGATCGAGCCGTGCTTGGCCGACGAGCGTCGCAGCGACCAGCTCTGACCGCCGTTCTCGGACTTGAGGTCCACGCCCGGGAAGCCGCCGATCACGCAGGTGCGGCTCCCCTTGTTGGTCAGCACGACGCTGGTGGTCGTCGAGCCGCCCGCGTTCGGGTCCGGGGCCGCATCGTCGCCCATGGCGAACGACGCCTTCAGACCGGAGGTGTGGCAGCGCTGGACGCCTGAGCCCGCCCTGGCACCGTCAGCGGCTTGCGCGCTGCCCGACTGCTTGCCCGCGGCGCCCGCCTTGGTGTCGGCCTTGGTGTCGGCCTTGGCACCGGGGCCCGCCTGGGCATCGGAGCCCTGCGCTGCGGCGGAGGAGCCCGCGCCGCCGGACTCGGCGGCGGCCGTGCCCGTGTCCACCTTGTCCGCGGGCTTGGCGCCGACGACGTCCGAGCCGGAGCAGGCGGTCAGGGTGAGGCCGGCGACTGCGGTCAGGGCCGCGGCGGCAACGCGCAGCGTGCGGCGACGAGCGGTGCGGACAGTGGTGCTGGAGCTCATTTCGGGTCCCCCGGGGCAGTCGGTGTCGTTGTCTCTCGGTACGTCACCCACTCTGATCGGGGCCACTGTCGTGAGGCTGCCGCTCCGCTAACGTGCGGCTAACACGGGTGACCCGCAGCCGTTGGGCGAGTTCCGCAGCAGTCCGCGCCCCAGAGGGGGCAGTTACGAGGCAGGCCAGCACGCTGGCGGCCGTGCGGGGCAATCCGGTCCCGATCATCATGGTCGCGAATCTGTCCACGTAGGCGTGGACGGCGGCGGGGTCTCGTCCGTGCGTGGCCTCGGCGTCGGCAGCCGGTGGCGTCGCGGGCCGAGGCGGCCGGTGGCGTCGCTGCCAGGCGCTTCGCCCGGTCGGCGTGTTCCGCACGGTAGCCGCCGGGCCCGCCGTTGCGGGCAACCTCCCTGCTGACGGTCGAAGTCGGCCGTCCCAGCCGTCGGGCGATTGCGGCGTACGGCAAGTCCTCGGCCAGTCCCGCCTCGATGTCCCTGCGGTCCTCCGCGGTGACACCCGCAGGAACCACGACGCCGCCCAGCGTGTGCTCGACCTAGCGGTGCGGGAAGGGGAAGTACCAGGAATTCTTGCTGAGGTTCGTGACGGTGGCGGGCAGTGGTTCGGCACGGCGGGGGTTGCCGACACTCGGACACGTCGGGCGCGCGGGCACGAGGACCGGTTCTGGATCGGCAGCATCACCAAGACCTTCACCGCCACAGTGGTCCTGCAACTCGTGGCCGAGGGACAACTGGCCCTGGGGACACGGTGGAGCGATGGCTGCCGGGCGTGCTCACCGGGAACGGGCACGACGGCAACACGATCACTGTCCGACAGCTCCTCGACCACACCAGCGGAATCTTCAACCACACCCACGACGAGCCGGCGCTGAGCAGGCAGGAGAGCTACACGCCCGAAGAGCTCGTGGAGATCGCCATGTCGCGTCATCATCCTCTGAGTCGAACGATGATCCAAAAGAAACTGCCTAAAGGGTGTCTCGTCATTGGCGAATGGACCTGACCTGCAAGGCGAGAACACCACCCTCAGACAAAGGCTCCGCCGGGTCACCGCCGATATCCGCACCCTCGACGAGCAGCTCAAGGTCGCCCGCTCCAACCTGCGCTTCCAGGACCGCCGCATGGCCGACCTCGAAGCACAGATCGCTGATCCTGGATCAACAACCTGATCCTGCCGTGCCGGGGACCCGCGGTTGTCAGTGCTGCGGGTCATACTCGTGCTGCGGCGCCGCCCGGGCACCGCAGCACGAGGGGAGCGACATGGCTGAGGTGCTGGTTTTCCACCACGGGCACGGACTGACCGCTGGCGTCCGCGAGTTCGCCGAGCAGCTGCGACGGGCCGGACACACCGTCCATGCCCCGGATCTGTTCGAGGGGCAGGTATTCGACAGCCTCGAGGAGGGCATCGACTACGCCGAGAGGATCGGGTTCGGCACGGTCATCGCGCGCGGAACCGCCGTCGCCGAGGGGCTACCTGCGGAGCTCGTCTACCTCGGGTTCTCACTCGGCGTCCTGCCGGCGCAGAAGCTGGCCCAGACCCGCCCGGGCACGAAGGGCGCGGTGTTGATCGAGGCATGCGTCCCGGTCTCGGAGTTCGGCGGTGCCTGGCCCCAGGGCGTCCCGGTCCAGGTCCACGGCATGGACTCAGACCCGTTCTTCTCCGGTGAGGGCGATGTGGACGCGGCCCGCGCGCTCGTCGAGACGGCGGCGGATGCTGAGCTGTTCCTCTACTCCGGCGACAGGCACCTGTTCACCGACAGCAGCCTGCCGTCGCACGACGAGCACGCTGCAACGCAGGCCACCCACCGGGTGCTCGGCTTCCTCGACCACATTAAATAGCCAACCGAAGCCGGATCAACAACCTGAGCCTGTCGCCCTCCCCGCCCTCGGGTGCACCAGGGCGAGCGACAGCAACGGCCTCAACTCGCCGTCGCGGAGATGTAGTCTATGAATCGTCGCAGCTCAGAGCCGGTACGCGAGCTCTTGTGGTCGGTAAAGTGCACTGGCATCTATCCACGCATGGCGAGGTTGTGCATTCGGGCGATGGCACTGGCGGACCGGAACACGCCGTCGCCCCTGCGTCGGCAGTCCTGCAGGACCTTCCAGTTCTCCATCCGCGAGAACACGTGCGCGACCCTGGCCCGGACCTTGCGATGACTGCGGTTGTGGTCGGCTCTCCAGCCGGTGCTTCCAGTTGGGTTGGCGCCGGGCCCGGGGAACTTCAAGGGTGGAGGTGCCGCCTACTCATGACGCCGTTCAGCTCTCCCGTTCGGCGAGGAATGCATCAAGCAGCCGGATGCGTCACTGGATGGGCCAGCGGCAGAGCCGCAAAGCACTCACTGTCGCCCGACGAAAAGAGGAGGCGGGGATCGAGGCACCCCTGCCAGGATGGCCGCTTCATCCTGACTGGAAGGGACCGAAGATCGCTATGGGCCGTGTCATCACGTTGATTCGCTCCGACGCGCTGTCCGACGTTGCCGAGTATGCCTACGCAGCCGCGGCGCCTGCCGAGGCTCGGCTCATCTTCCTCGCCGGCGCGTGTCCGCTCAACGAGGACGGCTCCACAGCGGCGATCGGGGATTATGCGGGCCAGGCGGCAAAGGCTGTGGAGAACCTGCAGGTTGCCCTCGCCGCCGCCGGTGCGTCGTTGCAGGACGTCATCAGCACACGGGTTCTCGTTGCCTCCACCCGGAGAGAGGACCTGGTGACCAGCTGGGAAATGGTCCGGGACTCCTTCGGCGACCACGATGTCCCCAGCACACTGATGGGCGTCACCGTGCTCGGCTACAACGACCAGTTGGTGGAGATCGAAGCCATCGCTGCCGTTCTTGATGCGTAGTCACTCGATCGTCCCTGTCGGCCATGCCGCATTGGGCAGGGAGAATGTGAGCGCACCTGCTCGATCCCGCCGCCTGCTCGCTGCCCGACATCCGCGGACGGTGACAAAGGCCTGCCTTGGTGGCAACAACTGTCGTGCTTCGGTCCAGGTGCGTGGGTGCTCAACGTGCGCCCTTCCTCGGGAGCGTCAGAAGTCCAGCTCGACGTAGTCGATGTCGGTGAACTCCACCAGGAGCCCGTCGGCACGGCGCCCGTGATCCTTGAAGTAGATCTCCTGCAGGCCTTCGGCGGCGATGTGCTGCAGCTGCTGTTCGGTGGCACCCGACGCCTGGGCCTCGAAGAGGCGGGCCGCGTAGGCGGGCGGGAGGTGTTGGGTGATGAGGCGGATCCGGCCGTCATCGGTGGTGCCGGGCGCGGCGGTGAACCCGAACCGGGCCCGCGTCTCGATGACGATGCCGCCGGTACGGGCCGCGTTCTTCTTCGCCTTGTCGCGTACCCGGGGCTGCCACCGCTTGCGAACCTCGCGCTCTATGCGGGCCGCGAGGTCCTTGCGGGGCCGTTTGATCTGAGCCTTGAGGTAGCGCTCGATGGTGCGCTGGGAGACGCCCAGGAGCTGCGCGACTGCCCTGGTGGATCCCCTCTCCTGCTTGACCAGGAACCGTACCTGGGCGCCGGCGGATTTCGGGATCGGGCGGGTGACGGTGTTCGCCGCGGCCTTGTCGAGGCTGTCGCCGAGGATACCCATCGTGTGCCCCTACTCTCCGCTGTCGGGGGCGTCGTCGCCCTTGATGTGGCGGGCCGGGTTGATCCGGTCGTCCTCGATCGTCTGGGCGAGCCACAGGAAGTCCCGGGTGCCTTCGTGCTTGACCATGCCGGGGCTGACGCCGAGGCGGAACCCTCCGGGCAGCGGCTTGCCCTCGGCGGTGCGGGGCATGAAGTCCAGCGGGCCGGGGCCGTGGGACAGGTAGACGGCGCAGTCGGACAGGATTGCCACGGGGTAGAGACCGGCCCTCGCCCATGCCATGAGTTTGCGGTGCTCGTTGGTGCGCACCTTGCCGATCAGCTCTGCCCTGGCGTGCGGGCTCCAGGTGGGGCGGGAGAGGGCGGGCCAGGGCTCACCGAATTTGTAGGCGATGCTCTGCGGGCGTTCCCGTAGCTTGCCGATGCCGCCCTTGACGGTCGACTTGATGGCCGACAGGACGGCCGCCTGTCCCGGGTCGACGCTCTTGTGGCGGTCCATCGCGGCGAGGAAGTCCTCGTCGGTCATGCCGGTGGTGACGCCCAGGTCGGCCATGGTGGCGATATAGGCGTTGCGCAGGTGGGTGTACCAGGCGTCGAAGTAGGCGGCGTGCTCGTACCGGACGTACGCCTCGGCCGGCGCCACGTCGTAGCCGAGCTCCACCGCGTAGGCGACGGTCGATGTCGCGTACCAGGCAGGGCCGGTCGGCCGGATCCCCTTGGGAGTGAAGGGATTTGGCAGGCGTGGGTCGGTCTCGATGTGGGAGAGGTCGACGAGCCAGGAACCGGGCAGCTTCGGCTCGAACGCCGGGTTCCGCACATGGGTTGCCGGGCCGGTGCCGATGACGAGACGGTTGGCGGCGGCGGCAAAGGCCATATTGACGTCGATGCCGACCGCGTGGGTGTAGCCCTGGGTGCACTCCTCATCGGTGAGGGGGCGGAACCAGTCGTACGCCTCCTCGTCGATGACCTGGTCCGGGGTGCGCACGTGGTGGCGGGGGTAGTGGGCGGCGACGAGCGGGTGCTCGGCGGGAGCCTCGGGCGGCGCGGGGTCGACCGGCTCGGTCAGCGAGCCCGGGTTCGGCCCGGACACCCAGGAGCCGGTGGCCGCGTCCTTGACCGCTCGGGTCGGCGGGCGCAGCGCGCTCATCAGCTCCAGGCCGCAGACGGCCGTGGAGCCACGCGGGGTCAGGACACGGGTGGCATACGTGCCGAGGACCGCGGCGACGTCGGCCGGTGGCAGCTGGCCCGTGTCGCCCCAGGAACGAGTGTCGAGGGCGCCCCAGGGCAGGATCGCGAACTGCACGCACTGCCGCTTGCCGCGCTCGGCGGGACGGTAGACCCGGGCCCAGGGGCCGAACCCGCGCTTGGTCAGCTTCCACTTGGCCTTGGCCAGTTGCTTGAGGACCTTGTGGTCCTCCGGGAGCCGCAGGCCGCGCCGGTCCTCCAGGACGGCCGGGAGCCCGAGTCGTTCGGCGGCGGCGTCGGTGAGGACGATCAGCGGGTCGGCGTCCTTGCCGTTGCGGTGGAGCCTGGCAGCGCCCAGCTGCGCTTCGGTCAGGGCCCAGTCGACCAGCGCGGGGAGGGTTTTGGCCGGACAGTCCAGTACCAGGCCACCGACGCAGTACGCCGATCCGTCCCCGTCCAGTACCGCGAGTGGGCCGTGGGCGAAGCGCGGGTCGGCCTCGGCCGGGGCCGGCTTCTTCGCCACGGCCTGCTTCGCGGCCGGGCGCCTCGCCGTCGACGGCCTGGTGGCGGGCGCCGCCGCGGGTACGGGGATGGGGGCTTCTGCCGCGGAGGCCGGGGCGGCCGGGGCGGGCGGGGCGGGCGAGGCCGGCTGTTCCGACGCCGGCGCCGGGTGCTGTGCGGCCCAGCCCTCCAGCAGCCGCTGATACGCCTGCAGTCGGGGCGGTCGGGGCTCGCTGCGGCCGTGCTCCCAGTTCTTCACCGTCTGCGGCGTCGTGCGCAGCACCTGGGCCAGCCGGGCCTGCGTGACACCGGCCGCATCCCGGAGTCGGGCCCGCTCCGCCGGTGACGGCAGCTGCGGTTCGCCTTCCAGCAGTGCGTCGACCGCGGCGAACAGCTCTTCCTCGCTGGGCATGCTTCACCTCCGCCCCGAGGCTAGCATAATTTACCCTTGAATTTAGCCTTAATTTTATCCAATAAGTGCTGGTTGGCGGCGGAGTCTCCGTGCCCGTGCGATGCCCTCGACCTCCCGTCTGCAGGGGGCAGTGGGCGTGCTGCGCTGACGGGTAAGACGGTCGGCGGACCGGATCTGTTGTTTCGTCAGGCGGAAGGTGCCGCGCGCTCTGTGCATTTGCCGGGTGGTCGCTCCGTCGGCCGCACGGGTAGTTGTGCCGGGGGTGATCGGGGTACCTGCTAGGGGCCGCGGGTTTGCGCCCCGCGTGCTCGCTGACCCTGCACCTCCGAGAAACTGCAATCTGAGGGAGCCGTTGTGAAATTCGGTGTGTCAACCTTCATCACCGACCAGGGCATCGCGCCCGCCCCACTCGGGCGCGCGGTCGAGCAGCGAGGACTCGACTCCTTGCTCATCGCCGAGCACACCCACATCCCGGTGGACCGCCGCTCGCCGTACCCGGGCGGCGGTGATCTGCCGGAGATCTACTACCGCACCCTCGACCCATTCGTCGCGCTCAGCGCGGCCGCCGCGGTGACCGAGCGGATCCTGCTGGGCACCGGCATCGCACTGGTGGCCCAGCGCGACCCGATCATCACGGCCAAGGAGGTGGCTTCCTTGGACCTTGTCTCCGGTGGGCGGGCCGTCTTCGGCATCGGGGTCGGCTGGAACGAGGAAGAGATGGAGAACCACGGGACGGACCCGCGCACCCGGGGCCGTCTCGCCGACGAGCGGCTGCGGGCCATGCGCGAGCTGTGGACGAAGGACAGGGCCGAGTTCCACGGTGAGTTCGTCGACTTCGACCCGGTCTACTCCTGGCCGAAGCCGGTGCAGCGCCCGCACCCGCCCATCTACGTGGGTGGCGGGGAGGCAGCCTTCCAGCGGGTGGCTGCCTTCGGTGACGCCTGGCTGGCCAATAGCCTGCCGCCCGAGGAGCTGGGCCCGAAGATCGACCGCATGCGCAGCATCGCGGGTCGGGACGTGCCGGTGACCGTCTACGCGGTGGCGAAGGATCCGGAGATCATCGAGCAGTACACAGGTCTCGGTGTGGAGCGGCTGTTGTTCTACCTGCCCACGATGCCGGAGGCCGAGACGCTGTCGTATCTGGACGAGCTCGCCGACGTCGCGCAGCGCTTCCGGTGAGCCGTAGGGGCTCGCAGTGCCGAGGATGACGAGTGGTCAGGCCCGGGAGCGCTTCGCCCTGGCCCGGATCGCCCGGCTCGCGACCGTCGACGGCACCGGACGCCCGCACCTGGTCCCCGCGGTCTTCGCCCTCACCGGTGACACCGTGGTCTTCGCCGTGGACCACAAGCCGAAGCAGTCGGTCCGGTTGAAGCGGCTGGCCAATATCCGTGCCCATCCCGAGGTG
The DNA here is from genome assembly GCF_053611685.1 of Streptomyces sp. NPDC054786. Classification (NCBI taxonomy): domain Bacteria; kingdom Bacillati; phylum Actinomycetota; class Actinomycetes; order Kitasatosporales; family Streptomycetaceae; genus Streptomyces; species Streptomyces sp. NPDC054786. The sequence continues at coordinate 203,614 of NZ_JBSHAW010000005.1, forward strand.
TGCCTCCTCGTCGACGGCTACGACGAGGACTGGGACCGTTTGTGGTGGGCGCGGGCGGATGGCACGGCCGTGGTGCTGCCACCGGCTGAGGAATCGGCGGCGTCGGCACAGTATGCGGGCCTGCTGGCCCGGAAGTACGGGCAGTACGCCGACCGCCCGCCGGCCGGACCTGTGGTGGAAATCGCGGTGGGCCGGTGGTCGGGGTGGCACGCCACCTGACCGGCCTTTCCTTGCCGGCCGGGGCACGGATCGTGACCTTCAGGCGGGACGTGCGTCCGTCGACCCGTGCGGGCGCGAACATTCGCCGGCGCCCGCGCCCGCGCGTTTTGGCTGCGATACGCGGGGCACACGCCCTGTAGTCCCCGGCTGGCCTCCCCCGTCCAGCCGGGGACTCCGGTTTCCGACGCCGGTCGGTGATCCGAGCCGCAGCTGCCTCCCCTTCGCCTCCCGCCGGGTGCGCGGGGCGCCGCCGTGCCCTCGGAACCGCTTTCGGTACCTCGGACCTCCGGACGGGTTACTGGAGGGAAACCTCAGATCTCGCGCAAACCTTGCAGCTCAACGTTGATCCTCCGGTCGAGCGGTGCCAGGGTTTCGGGAATCCCTCGCAAACATCACAGTGAAGTCGTGGAGGCCCTATGGCTGTCCGTCGTGCCGCTGTCGTCGCCGCGTCAGCGGCTGCGCTCAGTCTTTCCCTGCTGACCACCTCATGCCAGGTCAACGGCGCCGCATCGGCCGCCGACTCCAAGGAGCAGCCACCCGCGAAGAAGGCCGTGGCCACCGGCAGCGGTGGCGCGGTCTCCAGTGTCAACCCGTACGCCTCCCGGGCAGGGCTGGAGGTGTTGCGCAAGGGAGGCAACGCGGTGGACGCGGCGGTGGCAACCGCCTCCGCGCTCGGTGTGGTTGAGCCCTACTCGGCAGGGGTGGGGGGTGGCGGCTACATGGTCTTCTACGACGCCAAGGCCAAGAAGGTGCGCACCATCGACGGCCGGGAGACCGCTCCGCACAGCATGCGCTCGGACTCCTTCCTCGACCCTTCGACCGGCAAGCCCCTCGCCACCGAGGACGCGATCAACTCGGGCCTGTCCGTCGGCGTCCCGGGCACTCCGGCGACATGGCAGAAGGCGCTCAAGGACTGGGGCACGGTCTCCCTGGCGAAGGCCCTGCGCCCGGCCACCCGGATCGCCGACGACGGCTTTGTGGTCAACGACGAGTTCCGGGCCCAGACGGCCATGAACGAGAAGCGGTTCCGCGACTTCAAGTCCACCACCGACCTGTTCCTGCCCAAGGGCAAACTCCCGGTGGTCGGCTCACGCTTCCGCAATCCTGATCTCGCCCGGACCTATCGGCAGCTCGCCCGTGAAGGCGTCGACGCGCTCTACCACGGCGCGGTGGGGCGCGACGTGGTGCGGACCGTCCGGAAGCCGCCGATAGCTCCCGGCTCCCAGCACAAGGCCCGCCCCGGCCTCATGAAGACGGCCGATCTGGCCGACTACACGGCCAAACGCAGGGAACCGACCCGGACCACGTACCACGGCATGGACGTCTACTCCATGGGGCCGTCGTCGGCCGGTGGTACCACGGTGGGGGAGGCGCTCAACATCCTGGACAATTTCCACCTCTCCAAGGCCGACAAGACCCAGGCCCTTCATCACTACCTGGAAGCCAGCCGGATCTCCTTCGCCGATCGCAACCGCTGGGTGGGCGACCCGGCGTTCTCGGATGTCCCCACCAAGCCGCTGCTCTCCAAGGAGTTCGCCAAGGACCGGGCCTGTCTGATCCGTTCCGACAAGGCGCTGACCAGTCCGCTGGCTCCCGCCGACCCCCGCCATCCGGGTTCGGGTTGTGACCGGAAGAGCGGCAACAAGCAACCGCACGAAGGGCCGTCGACCACTCATCTGGTGGCCTCGGACCGCTGGGGCAATGTCGTCTCCTACACCCTGACGATCGAGCAGACCGGTGGCTCGGCCATCACCGTGCCCGGACGCGGATTCCTCCTCAACAATGAGCTGACCGACTTCGACTTCGCTCCGATCACCAAGGGGACGCCGGACCCGAACCTGCCGGGCCCCGGCAAGCGTCCGCGCAGCAGCATGTCGCCGACGATCGTCCTGCGGGACGGCAAGCCGATGATGGCTGTCGGTTCTCCGGGCGGCGCCACGATCATCACCACGGTGCTGCAGACCCTGGTCAACCGTCTTGACCTCGGTATGTCGCTACCGGCGGCGGTCGCCGCACCGCGTCTCTCGCAGCGGAACCAGACGGCGACGGAAGCCGAACCGGCCTTCCTCGACTCGCCCGAACGCAAGAAGCTGGAAGGCATGGGCCACCGGTTCGTCCTGGCCCCGAAGGCCTTCACCCCGTCACCGGAGATCGGAGCGGTGGCAGCCCTGGAGTTCCTGCCGCAGGGCAAGGTCAGGGCGGTGGCCGAACCCAAGCGCCGTGGTGGCGGTTCGGCCATGGTGCTCAACGAATCCCGCTGAAGCCCGTCCCCTCCGGGGCATGCCCCGGAGGGGATCGGGCCGTGGGAGGCGGCCGCGCCACGGCCCCGGCCTGCCGGCCGCGTTCCCGTCCGCACCGAGGCATCCCGTGGAGCATCCCGCGGCTCCTCGCTCCTTACCTCCCGGGCGGGCCATGAGTCACCCCCGCGTTACCTCACCCCGGCCGCCACGTGGCCGAGTGGTGCCCGACATCGCCACAGTCACGACAGGGCGAGTCGCGATGCCCAGCCTCACGTCAACACCACCACTCAAGCGCCCCGCCCCTGGCCCCTGTCGCCGCCGCCCGTGGCGCAGATGCCCCCCTCAGTGATCACAATTGCTGGCGGGCCACACGGTGCACCTCCTACGATTGCCTTACCCGGGGGAGGAGTTGGGCCACGTGGCGCGCAGAAACACACCTTCAGGACAGGTGTCAGAACGGTCTTCAGGAAATCGGATCGAGGCCGCTGTGGCCTGGGTCATCAGGCACTTCGACGGGGTCGTGGCCATTTCCGGCGCCATGGTCGTCGGCCTGATGGACATCTTCAGCGACGCCGTCTCGGACAATGTCACCTCCGGTGCGACCCTTCTGGTGCTGGCCGCGCTGGTCTTCGGGTCGCTCACCGAGCGACGGCGGCGGGTCGCCGACATCCGCGAGGCGACGACCGGCACACAGAAGGCGCTGGAGGACCTCGCCATGGTGCGGTCGCTGTCCGGAACCGAGGTCCGGCGGGCGCTGGACGAGGCCCGCCAGAACACCGACCGCTGGGTGTTCAAGGGCGGCACCGGCACGTATCTGCGCGCTGTCACGCTCCCCGAGTGCGTACGGAAGGCGCAGGAGCAGCGCCGCTCCCTCACGATGAAGATCGACATCGTCAATCCGGCGGACGCACGGGCATGTGAGGCGTACGCCCGCTTCCGGCGGACGTTCGACGGCGGGCAGGCGGACACGGCACAGCGGCGGACCTGGAGCGCCGAGCGCACCCGCAAGGAGTCGTATGCCACCGTCCTGGCCGCCTGCTGGCACAAGCAGCGGCTGGACGTCCTGGAGATCGACGTCCATCTGTCCTCCGTGGTCCCGACCCTCCGGTTCGACCTGACCGACTCGTGCCTGATCATCACGCAGGACGATCTGCGCCGGGTCAACCTCCTCGTGGACCGTGGGCGTCCGCTGTACGACTACTACCTCACCGAGCTGCACCAGGCCCGGGAACAGGCGGTCGCCCTCAACCTGCACCACGCGGCGCCGCTCAGCGACGAGCCCACGGTGGACGAGGCGCGCCAGCTCTTCGAGAGGCTGGACCTCGCGCTCCCCTCCACCGTCACCGACACGGACGTCGGCGAGATCATCGACAAGGCGCTGCATGCGGAGAACCCGTACCGGAGTTGACCTCCCTCCGGGTTTCCTGCTCCATGGCCGACTGCGGAAGGGAGGACCCTTGCCGACCGACACCAGCTCCACCGGCACGGCCCGAGGCATTTCCTCGCTTCAGCCGGTCCGGGAGGTGCCCGCCGGCCGAGCAGGTCTGCGAGGGGCGCAGGCCCGCGCTCCGCTACCCGCCACCAGTCACCGCGAAGTCCGCCACACCCAGCCCGGCACCGGTCCGGTCCCGGGCTTCCTCAAGCGGCTCGGACCGGACGGCGCCGGCGACGAAGTCCGCCTGCCGACGCCTGTCCGAACCGCGCCCGTCCGAACCGCGCCCGTCCGAACCGCGCCAAGGGGCGCTGTCGGTAAGGAAGATGGGGTCGGGTGCGTGCGCGCTTCGTATGAGGGCCTGCGCCGGTACCACCGGGTCATCCTCGAAGGGGCCCGCAGCTCCCTCCGGCCCGAAGACCGCATCCAGCGGGAGGTCAGGTGAGCGGCCGAAGGCGACAGCCCATGGACTATCGCGTGCTCGAACGGACCATTGGGCGGGGCGGAGGGACCGACACACTCTTCGGCGCGGCCGTCGCCGCGCTGGAGGATGTCGCCTCGGGGCGGCGTGCCCTGCGCGCCGTACACCATCCGCTCGGCTTCTTCTGCCTGCCGGTGCTGCGCGACGGGGACGAAGGTGTCTGTGTGCATGTCTTCGAGCCCGGCGCGAGCGACCCCGTGGAACTCACCACCTCGCCCATGCACTGCCACAGCTGGGAGTTGACCAGCTTCGTGCTCTACGGCGAGGTCGGGAACCTGCGGATCGGGGTGCGCCGGGATCCCGCGGAGCCCACCCACCGCGTCTTCCAGGTGCACAGCAACCCCTCCGGGGTGGACGAGATCCGGCCGACTTCGCGCCTGGTCCGCTGCGAGCCAGGCCCCGAGCAGACCAGCGCCCGCGGGCAGGTCTACCGCCTGCCGGCAGGTGCGTTCCACAGCACGGTCGTTCCGAGCGGGAGCGCCGCGGCCACCCTCGTGCTCGGCCGTTCGCTCCCTCGGCACACCGACCTGTCCCTCGGACCGGTGGATGGCACGGGGCACCGGGTGGTACGACAGACATGCGACGCCGCACAGACCGCCCGGACGGCGCGGTCCGCCCTCAGGAGGATCCATGGGCATCACCCGGAATGACCCGGCCGTCCCGCAGGACGCTCCAGGACCGTCCACTGCAGGGCCGTTCGCACCAGAGGCGTTCGCGACAGCGCCGTTCGCGGCCGAGCAGCAGCTGGCCGTCGCCACCGTACGGGAGGCCGGCGCACTGGTGCGCTCGCGCTTCCAGGACGAGTACGGCATCCAGCCGAAGGGCGACCAGGGCGATGTGGTCACCGACCTTGATCTGCTGGCCGAGCGGCTCGTCGTGCAGCGCATCCACGAACACTTCCCGCACGACCGGATCCTGGCCGAGGAGTCGGGAATCCTGGACGGCGACGGCGGGTCCGCGCCGGGTCCGCGCAGGATGTGGCTGGTCGACCCGCTCGACGGGAGCAACAACGTCGTCATCGGGCTGCCCGCCTACGTCGTCGGCGTCGCCCTGTGTGTCGACGACGAGCCGGTGGTCGGCGTCATCCACGACCCGGTCACCGACCGGACCTGGTCGGCCCTGACCGGCTGCGGGGCGTACGGCCCGCACGGGCGGATGACAGGCCCCACCGGCCCGCTCGCAGCTTCCGGGCCGCTGCTCGCCTGGACCCAGGGGCACGCCGTCGCCCGCGACGACCCGGCCGCGCGCACCCTCAAATCGGCTCTGGAGGTCCGCTCCCGCCGCCTGCTGCAGCTGTGGGCGCCGCTGCTGACCTGGTCGATGCTCGCCCGTGGCGACATCGACGGGTTCGTCGGCTACCGGGCCGAGGCCATTGACTTCCCCGCCGGTGCGCTGCTCGCCGCGGAGGCGGGGATGGAGATCCGGTCCCTGGACGGCGGCCCGTTCCAGGGGTCCATCGCCGGGCCCGACACCGACCGCAGCTTTGTCGCCGGTCGGCCGGAGGACATCCCGTACCTGCTCGACCTGGTCAGCCGGAGCGAGGCCGTCGACCGCGTTCGCTAAGGGGTGCCGTCAAACGTCCTGGTCCGTCGCGCCTGTTGTCGGGCTCCGGGCGCTGGGGGCGGGTGCAGGCCGCGCCGCGGGCCGGTTGCTCAGCCTGTCACCAGGAGCGTGCCGCGCCCGCTCACCCCGTCGCCACGAGCGCCGCCGTGGATGCCAGCACCGCGCCCACCGCGAGCACCGCGCCCGTCGCCATGAAGCTCCGCAGCGGCACCCGTACGCCCTGTGCCTGGCAGCGCTCGAACCACAGCAGTGTCGCCAGCGACGCCCACGGAGTCACCACCGGGCCCACGTTGGTGCCGATGAGCAGTGACAGCAGCTGCTGGTGGTTCGCCAGGGGCACGGCCGACTCGCCTGCCAGGTAGACGGGCAGGTTGTTGAGGACGTTCGACAGGCCGGCGCCGACCGCCGAGGCCCGGAACATGCCCACGGCGCCCCCGTCCGTTCCCACCGCCGAGGTCAGGAGTTCGTGCAGCCCGTTGGCGTTGACCGTCTCCACCACCAGAAACAGCCCCGGCACCATGACGAGCAGCCGCCAGGGGACCAGCGACAGCCGCAGGCTGGCCGGGCGGCGGACGGCGAAGGCCACCACCACGACCGCCGCCGCCGTCGCGGACGCCGACCACAGCGGCACATCCGCGATCAGTATGGCCAGCAGAAATCCCACACAGACCACGGCGCACACCCGGAACAGCACCGGATCCCCGGGGCGATGCAGGTCCGGGGGCGTGTAGGTCTCCGCCCCGCGCCGCCCGCGGCGCCAGAAGAACAGCCACAGGCAGCCCATCGTCACGGCGATGGCCGCCAGTTGGGGCGCCCACATCGTGGCGGCCATCTGCGTGGGGCGCAGTGCCACGCGGTTCGCGGCCAGCAGGTTCGTCAGGTTGGACACCGGCAGCAGCAGACTGGCCGTATTGGCCAGCCACACCGTCGTCATCGCCAGCGGCACCGCGGCAATCCCCACCCGGGACGCGAGCGCCAGCATCACCGGGGTCAGCAGTACCGCCGTGGTGTCCAGATTCAGGGTGATCGTGGTGATCGAGGCGAAGGCCACGCACAGCACGAACAGCCGTCCATAGCCGCCCCGCCCGGCGCGGGCCACGCCCGAGGCGACGACGTCGAAGACCTCCGCCTCGCTGGTGAGCTCGGCGAGCACGATGACCGTGCCGAGGAAGGCGAGGAGGGGACCGATCCGGATCATCGCTTGGCCGGCCGATTCCGTGGGAAGCAGGCCCGTCGCCGTGAACAGCAGACCGCAGGCGAGCAGCCCTACGGCCAACCAGTCCAGTGGATGCAGACGTTGTATGGCGCGCACACGGAAAAGAGTAAACGCTGGGCAGCCGGTTGACGATGGATCATAGGATGGCGGGCATGGTGGCTCGCCAGGAATTCGGAGAACCCGAAACCCGCCCGGAAACCGGCCCGTTAGACTTCTTCATCAGCTACTCACCGGCCGACGAGCGGTGGGCCTCATGGATCGCCTGGACGCTGGAGGAGGCGGGCTACCGGACGGTCGTCCAGGCCTGGGACTTCGTCCCGGGCACCAACTTCGTGGACTTCATGGACCGTGGCGTCAGCGAATCCGCCGCCGTCATCGCCGTGCTCTCCAGCAACTATGAACGCTCCCGCTACGGGCGCATGGAGTGGCAGGCCGCGCTGCGAGCCGACCCCGACGCCCCGGAACGGAGACTGCTGACCGTCCGGGTCGAGGACATCCCCATCGAGGGCCTGCTCGCCACCATCACCTACGTCGACCTGGTCGGCGTCACCGACACCGCCGCCGCCCGCGAGCTGCTGCTCACCCGGGTGGGCCAGGCGCTCGACGGGCGGGCCCGGCCCACCAGCCGCCCCGGCTACCCCGGCGGGCCCACCGGAGCCGCCACCCCGGCCGGGATTCCGCGGCCGCAGTCCGGGGACGGCAGGCCGCTGGGCCGCCCCGGCTGGGCAGGGCGTCGCCGCCCGGCCCTTCCGCCGCAGTACCCCCAGGAGCCGGGAGCGCAGCACACCCGGGAGGCCGTCACCGTGCTGCACCTGGCGGGGCCCGCCTTCGGCCGTGGCCAGGACCCGGCCGCACTCCAGGCAGCCATCTGGGGCGACCTCGTCGAGCTCACCGACGCCGGCGCCCCCGCCCCCGACCTCCTCGTCGTCACCGGCGACCTCACCGCCTCGGGCAGCCCCCGCGAAACCGACCAGGCCCTGAGCTTTCTCACCGGCCTGCGGTCCCTGCTCGGCCTCGAACCCCACCGTCTCGCCGTGGTGCCCGGCGGTCAGGACGTCAGCCAGGCCGCCTGCCGCGCGTACTTCAACACCTGCGAAGCCGACGAGATGCAGCCCAGGCCGCCCTACTGGCCCAAGTGGCGGCACTACGCCCGGCTGTTCCACGAGCTCTACCAGGGCCTCGACGTCGTCTTCGACAGCGACCAGCCCTGGAGCCTGTTCCCCGTCCCGGAACTGCGCACGGTCATCGCGGGCCTCAACTCCTCCATGGCGTACAGCCACCGGCCCGACGACCAGTACGGCTGGCTCGGCCCCGAGCAGGCCGCCTGGTTCGCCCAGGCCCTGCGTCCGTACGAGCAGGAGGGCTGGCTGCGCCTCGGCGCCCTGCGGCACCCGGTCATCGAGGACGGGGGCCGCCGCCCCGGCTCCGCGCACGGCCCCGGCCCGCTCCGCGACACCGCCGCCCTCGCCCGGCTCACCGCGCCCCGCCTGCACCTCCTGCTGCACGGCCCCGCCGGAGACGGACGCTCCGCCTCCGCGGCGGCCACCACCACTCCGTCCCTCCCCTTCACCGCGGGTGAGCTGCCCGTCTACGGTGCGGCTGGCCCCGCCCGCCACCAACTGCTGCGGATCACCCGCGACGGCCTCACCCGCTGGCGGGAGCGCCCCGACACGGACCCGGAGCACGTCGAGGCCGACTGGCGGCGCGCCCAGCGGGTCTTCGGACCGCCGCGCCCGCAGCCCGATGCCGGCGGCAGTGCGCCTGAGGAGGGCAGGCCGGAGACCGCTGGGCCCGGCGCGCCGGACGTGGAGCCCGGCCGGGAGGCCCGCGCCCTCGACGACCCGCTCGACGAACTGGTGGCCCGCGTCGCCGAGGTCTGCCGCACCCGCCACGACGGTGCCCAGCTGCGGCGCATCGCCGGCAGTCCGCCCCAACTCCTGGTCACCTGGAACGAGTCCGGTTTCGTCCGGCAGCAGCGGGTCGGGGTCTGCCACGGCACCCCCTCCGCCGAGGACATCGACGGCTTCCTCGACCACGTCCACGCCTCCGACACCGAACCCGACACCGAACTCGTCCACGACGGGCCCGCACCGGCCCGCGAACTGCGGGAGCGGGCCCGCCGCCGGGGCGTCCGCGTCCGCAGTTTCACCGAGTTCCAGGGGCTGCTGGACCTGCGCGACTACGTCACCGCCCAGACCGAGCGGCTGCGCACCGACCTCCGCTACCGGCCCGACCTCTACCTCCCGCAGCGCTACCGGGAGGTCGAACGCCCGGGCGGCGAGGAGCGCGACGGGCTGGTCGACGACATGCTGCGGCTGCTCGACGCCGACCACGGCCGGTTCCTGCTGCTCCTGGGGGACTTCGGACACGGCAAAACCTTCGCGCTGCGCGAGCTCGCCCGCCGTATCCCCGAGGAGATGCCGCACCTCATCCCGCTGTTCATCGAGCTGAACACCCTGGACCGGGCGTATTCACTGGACGGCCTCGTCGCCGCCCACCTGGCGAACCACGGTGTCGACTCCGTCAACCTCCGCGCCTTCCGCTACATGTTCCAGCAGGGCCGGATCGTGCTGCTCTTCGACGGCTTCGACGAGCTGGCGAACCGGGTCAGCTACGAGCGGGCCACCGACCGGCTGCAAGTCCTCCTCGACGCCGTCGTGGACCACGCCAAGGTCGTCGTCAGCAGTCGCAACCAGCACTTCAAGTCCCAGGCGCAGGTGCTCACCGCCCTCGGCGAGCGCGTCGGGCTGCTTCCGCAGCGCCGCGTCCTCGCCCTCCAGGAATTCACGCCCCAGCAGATCCGCACCTACCTGGCCAACCGCTACGGCGACCAGCAGGCCGCCGACCGCCGGGTGCGACTCCTCGAAGGCATCCCCGACCTGCTGGCCCTGTGCCGTAACCCGCGACTGCTCAGCTTCGTCGCCGACCTCGACCACGACCGGCTGCGCGCCGTCGCCGGGGCCGGGCGCGCGCTCAGCGCCGCCGGACTGTACGAGGAAGTGCTCACCTCCTGGCTGCAGTACGAGGAGCGGCGCGGCCAGGGCGGCGCCGGCGCGGCTCCCGGGATGGATCTGGACCAGCGGTGGGACGCGGTCACCACGCTCGCTCTGCGGCTGTGGTCCAGCGGCCAGAGCACCCTGAGTCTCGACGAACTCACCGACGTCGCCGGTACGTTGACGGGCCTGGCGGACATCAGGCTCTCCGCGCGGGAGGCCGCCCACGCGATCGGCTCCGGCAGTCTGCTGGTGCGCAGCGACGAGGGGCTGTTCCAGTTCATCCACAGCTCCATCGTGGAGTGGCTGGTGGCCCGCGAGGCCGCGACCCGGCTCGCCCGCGGCGAGTACGAGCTGCTGGCGCGCCGCCCGCTGAGCCAGCTCACCGTCGAGTTCCTCTGCGACCTTGCCGACCACCGCACCTGCCAGGAGTGGGCCGAGCGGACCCTGGACGGCCCGGACGAGGACGGCGAGGGGGAGGGGCGGCGCGGGCAGGCCGACGAGGTCGCCCGGGCCAACGCGGTCAAGGTCCTCGCCCGGCTCCGGGTGCCCGCCCACACCGACCTGCGCGGCGCCGCCCTCGCCGGCGAGGACCTCTCCCATCGCGACTTCTCCGGCGTCGACCTCACCCGCGCCGACCTCACCGACACCCAGCTGGTCGGCGCCAACCTCTCCGGAGCCGTGCTGCGCGACGCCCGCCTGGTCGGCGCCCGGCTCGACCACGCCGACCTCACCGGCGCCGACCTGCGCGGCGCCGACCTGCGCCGGGCCCGGCTGATCCGCGCCGACCTGCGCGGCGTGCGGACCGAGGGCAGCCGCTGGAACCGGGCCGCGCTGATCGACGCGACCACCGACGAAGAAGCCCTGCGCCGCCCCGAACTGCGCGCCGCCGCCCTCGCCCCCGGCATGCCGGTCGACGCGGGCTTCCGGCCCTCCGCGGTCGGCGTCCCCTACGGCTTCGGCATGCAATCCGTCCGGCTGCCCGAGCCGGTCTCGTACAGCACCGACGGTGAACTGCTCGCCGTGGGCAGCGAGGACGGCGGCGTCCTGGTGTGCGACGCCGCCAGCGGTACGGCCCTGCGCACCCTTCAGGGCCACGTCGGCCGCGTCTACGCCGTGAAGTTCCGCCAGGACCTGCTCGCCACGGGCGGGGCGGACGGCACCGTGCGGCTGTGGGATGCCGTCTCCGGCGCCTGCCTGCACCGGCTGGACATCCACCCGAGCGGGGTGTGGCCGGTCTCCCTCGACGCGGACGGCACACTGCTCGCCACCGGCGACGCGGAGGGCACCGTCACCCTGTGGGACGCGGCCTCCGGCACCCGGCGGCACGAGCTGCTCGGGCACACGGCCCCGGTCTACACCGCGGTGTTCAGCCCCGACGGGCGCACCCTGGCCACCGGCGACGGGGCCGCGGGCGTACGGCTGTGGGACACCCGCACCGGGCAACTGCGCATTGAGTTGCCCGGTCACGAAGGCGTCTGCAACCGGACGCAGTTCAGCCCGGACGGGTCGCTGCTGGCCACTGGTGACAGGGGCGGCGATCACGGCGGCACGGTACGGGTGTGGGACGTGGCCTCGGGCCGGCTGCGGCACGAGTTCACCGGCCACACCGGGCGCGTCTATACCCTGGACTTCCACCCGAGCGGGAGGCTGCTGGCCAGCGGCGACACCGACGGACAGGTGCGGTTGTGGGACCCGGTGGCCGGGATCCCGGCCGGGCAGCCCGGCCGGGGCAGCGGCGCCGTGTATCAGGTGGTGTTCGACACGGACGGCACGCTGCTGGCGGCGGGTGACAGCGACGGCGTCGTCCGGCTGTGGCGGGTGCAGGCGGCCGGCACCGGGACCGACGGCCGGGGCCGTCCCGGAGATGCCCCCGGCTGGTCCGTTTCCCCACTGCGCCAGCAGCCCGCCGACCACCGTGGATCCGTCTGGACCTGCCGGTTCCGGCCGCGCGGCGGCCTCAGCGGCACCGAGTCCGGCTCGTTGCTGGTGACGGCCGGCAACGACGGCGTGGTGCGGCTGTGGGACACCGCCAGTGGCCAGGGCCGGCGCATCCTGCGCGGTCACGGCCGCCGCATCGGCACCCTGACCTTCAGCGCCGACGGCTCATACCTGGCGGCCAGCAGCAACGACGGCGTCGTACGGCTGTGGGAACCCGCGACCGGCCGCCGCCTCCGCGAGCTCAGCGGCCACAGCGGCCGCCTGGTGTCGGCCGTCTTCAGCCCCGCCGGGGCCGGCGGAGCAGTCCTCGGCACCTCCAGCAACGACGGCGACGTGTACCTGTGGAACGCCGCCACGGGCGAGTACCAGCGGGAGATCGACGTCGAGACCGACCATGTGTGGGCCGAGGCGTTCAGCGGCGACGGCGAGCTGCTCGCCACGGCGAACGACGACGACACGGTCCGCCTGTGGTACCGCAGCACGGGCACGCATGTGACGACGCTCGCCCAGCACCGGGGCCGGGTGCGGTCGATCGCGTTCAGCGCCGACGACGCGCGGCTGGCGACCGGCTGCGACGACCGGGTCGTCCGCATATGGGACCTCCGGGAAAGCCGCCTGACCGCCGAACTCGACGCGCACCGTGACCGGGTGTACACGGTGGCCTTCGGGCCCGGCGACTCCTGGCTGGCCAGCGCGTCCTGGGACGGAGACGCGATCATCTGGGCCGACGGCAGGCCTCAGCACCTGCTCCGCGGACACTCCGGCCGGCTGTGGACCGCCGCCGTGCACCCGAGCCGCCCGTTGCTGGCCACGGCCGGCGACGACCGGATCGTACGGCTGTGGGATCCGCGTGACGGGCAGGAGACCGGCCAACTGACCGGGCACACGGGGCGGATCCTGTCGACCGCCTTCAGCCCGGACGGCTCGCTGCTCGCCAGCGGCGGCGAGGACGGCACGGTCCGGCTGTGGAGCGTGCCCGCGCAGGGCGAGCCGTCCCTGCAGGCCACCTTGATCGGTGTACCGGGCGGCTGGGCCGCGCTCTCACCAACGGGCGGCTACAAGTACGAGGGCGATATCGCGGGCGAGTTCTGGCATGCGGTGGGCATGTGCCGCTTCGAACCGGGTGAACTCGACGGCCACCTTCCGGGAGTGCGCCGACTGTCACTCACCGCACCGCTCGGCGGCTCCGACCCCAACGAAAACTGAGCCGGAGGCGAGCCGTACGGCAGCGGTCCGCATGCCTCGACACCGCATCCAACGGGGTCCCGGGGTGGCTCGAAGCCGGCTGCCCGTGGGCCTGACCGGCTCCGGCCGCCACCCGTTCCTACGGGCAAACGGCCGGAGTGCGAACCGACGGTCAGACCTTGGTGAAGCACAGCGTGTAGTCAGCGCCGCGGCGGCTCGAGACCTGAATGCCGTAATCGAATCCCGATCCGCACCGCTTGTCGGCACCGATGAGCTTGTCGCCGGTCTTGTACTGGGCCTCGGCCGAGCCACAGTCGACGATCACCGGCAGCGGTTCCCCCTTGGGGTCCTGGACCTTGACGCAGTCCCCGACCTCCGGGTTGTACTTCTTGTTCTCCTCGGCCCGCGCGGCCTGTGAGGCCTCCGCCTTGGCCTTGCCGCCATGGGGATCGGTGTTGTAGTTCCACACGTACCAGGCCCCGCCGCCGAAGACCGCCAGGACGATGACGGCGGTGATCAGCCCCCGCAACGGGCTGCTCTGCTGCGGCGGCCGCTGCGGTCCCTGTGGCCCGTGGGGTTGCTGCGGATGCCCATACGACTGCTGCTGCGGATGCCCGAACGACTGCTGCTGCGGGTACCCGTACGGCTGCTGCTGCGGCGGCTGGTTCTGATAGGGCGGCGGTGCGGACATGCCTGATATCCCCCGTGGTTGACGACACGAATGAAGGGCAACGCGAATTGACCGATGCAGGCTACCTTCCGGCGCCGACCCGCTGACCAGCAGCCCCGTCTGCCGGCGTCCCCCACCACAGGGGTCTCTCCGGTCAGCGCTCGGCGACCAGCAGGGTCTGCAGAATGCGGCCGCAGTCGCCGGCCGCGTCATCGAATTGCCCGAGTGCCAGCCCCGAACCGTGGGGGCTGGCCGCGGTCGACGACCGCATGCAGAGCCACTCACCGACCGGCTCGCGGTGCAAGGACACCGTCACATCGGTGTTGATGACGAACTGTTGATGGTGGTCGAGCTCGAAGGCGACCGCCCAACTGCTGTCGGCCAGGGTGAGTGCCCGGGTCAGCGGCGTGTCCGGCTCGTCAGCCACCAACGGAATGCGCTGGCGGGCCCAGACCGTGCCAGGGCCCGGTGTGTCAAAGCCTTTCCCCTGTTCGAACCGCCATTCCATTGCGGCGATATAGCCGTCCATATGCGCGCCGGTCATGGTCTGTGGCGCCTGCGATCGAGGCAGCGGCGGCGGGTCGGCTTCGGGCCGTAGCTGCGGAGTGTCAGCCGGGCTGGCCGCGACCCGCCACGCCCGCGCCAGCATCACAGGCTTTCCGTTGGCGGTGAGCTCGCCCTCGACCAACTCCGTTCGCCCACCGGAGTGGACAGTGCGCACCTCGACCTGCAGGTCATCGACGGGTACCGGGCGTGGTAGCTCCAGTGTGATGCGGGCAATGCGAAAGCCCTGCCGGGCGGCGTGGCGCTCCAACGCCCTGCCCAGCAGTGCCGAGGGCGGACCGGCGTGTTGGGCCTTGGGACTCCATGGTCCCGCGGTGGCGGGGCTGCTCTCATAGCGGCCGTTGCCGAGGCTCCGGTAAAACGCGCGGTGCTGGGGTTCCGACTCGGCAAACCAACGATCAGTCATGCGAAAGGCTTACCCCCAAGCTCGCCGTCCAGGCAACGGCTGTAGGCGCAACTGCCGGACGTGCAGCAAGGTTGGACGGACGTTGCAGCGCCGTTTGCGAAGATTCGGCATCGGTCGACCACACGATCCAGCTACGCCGGTCCGGGGGCCTGCCTGTTGTCGCTGTTGTCGCGCACGGGTCGGCGCACGCGATCGAGCAGTGCGGCCGGATCCGCCTCGGCCTGCAGACCGCGGAGCAGCAGATGCCACAGGTCATGCAGGCGCTCCTCGATGTGCCGGCGGCCGTCCAAGGCGTCGGAGACGGTGTGCAGACCGAAGAAGGCGCAGACGATGCCGTGGGCGGTGGCGGCAGGCGGCACATCGGCAGCGACTTCCCCGTTACGGGCGGCTTCTTCGAGCAACTGCGTGACCGCTTCGATCCAGCCGAGGAATGGTGCGGGGAGCTGCGTGTCGATGGCTTTGCGTTCGGCCCAAAGGCGGGCACCGGCCCGGACGATGATGTCGTCACGAAAAGCCCGGGCCACGTCGAAGCTCAGCCCGATGAGTTTCTCCAAGGCGGGCAGGCCGGGCTGCTGGTATCGGCCGATCAAGTGCGGCCAAGTGGCGAAATGCTCCTCGACAATGGCGAGGGCGAGCTTCTCCTTGCTGGCGTAGTGGAAATAAATGGCACCGCTGGTGCGACCGGAATGCGCACTGATGTCGCTGATGCTGGTACCGGCGTACCCTCTCTCGTCGAACAAGGTTGCTGCCGCTTCAAGAAGGGACCTGCGCGTCGTCTCCGCCCGGATCTGCACATACACCTCAGATATCGTTCTCGTTCCGCCGGATGGCAACCTACCGCTCCGCGCGCCCCGCAATTCAGGGGTGCGCACGTACGGTTCTCGGTATTCCCTGGTCGTATGAGCACGCCAACAGCCGATGCCGCCGGAAAGAGTGAGCCGCTCAGCTGGTCGCGCACGGTCGAGCGGGAGCTGGTGCACCGGACCTCGGTGGCAGAGGTCCTCCTCACCGATGTACGGCCGACCGATACCGCGCACGTCTTCCTGGCAGCGGCGTCATGGCCACGTGCGCATACGACGTTCCCGCGCGACGGGTCACAGCGGCACAGCCCGCTGATCCTGGTGGAGACGCTGCGTCAGCTCGGCCTCTGTATTCCCCTGCGGTTCTATGCCGTTCCGGAGGCGTTCCACGCGGTCATCACCGACCTGTACTTCCGTCTCAGCCCCGCCGACGAGTCGCCGGCCCGCCCCGGAGCGACCGAGGTCACCTGCTGCGCACGGGTGAGCGCCCTACGGCGGGCGCCGGACGGGTCCGTCGTCGGTCTGCGACTGAACGTCACCTTCGCCACCCGCGGGGTGATCTTCGGCTGCGGTGGCGGGGGCGTGCGATTCCTGGACGGCGCGCGCTTCACCGCGCTGCGCGCCGGAAGCACGGCCGATGCCGCCCCGGCCCGCCCTTTGGATGACGGGTACCGCCCGCCGGCCGCCCGGCTGACCGTGAACCACCCGCATGACGTGGTCCTCGCTCTCGACGAGGGTGGGCTGTTGGTGTCGCCGGCCGACCCGCTGCACCCGTTCTTCTTCGACCACCCCACCGATCACGTACCCGGCATGGTGCTGTTGGAGGCCGCCCGCCAGGCCGCCTCCTACCGCAGTCAGGGCAGGCTGAGCCGGCCCCTTTTCGGTTGGCTGAAGGCCTCGCGGTTCACCGAACTGGCCCCACCCGCACGTGTGCTGTGCACTCGGCACCGCTCGACGTGCGTATTCCGCATCCGCCAGGACGGCAAGGAAACGGCTTGGGGCACTCTCGGTTATATGTAGAGCACAAAATATGGATATTTATGAATCTGTTGACCACCCTGTGTTGCCGTCCGTAACGTAACGATCGTTATTTTCTGGCATGGCGCGGGAGCAACTCCTCTCCATGAGCGCTGCCCTCTGCCGGAAATTCCTCGGCCCGGTGCCGAGCGTCCGTGAAACCGACGCTGATCCGCCCCTCTCGCGACCGGTCACAGCGGCGCCTCCGGGCCCGTCAGAACGGATTCTCGGATGACCGCAGACAGCATCCTTTCCTGGACCCCCGCCGCCGTCGTCTTCGACTGCGACGGCACGCTGATGGACACCGAACGCCACTGGCAGGACGCCCGTGACATGGTGCTGCACAGCTACGGATTCACCCCCTCGGCCGCATTCGCGGAAAAGGCCCGGGGACTGCACTACACCGAATGCGGGCGCTTGATGGCCGATGTGGCCGGCCGCCCGGAACTGACCGGAGACATGACGGAATCGCTGCTCGAACGTTTCCGTGACCTCGTCGCCGCGGACCCCACCACCATGCCCGGGGCGCCGGAACTGGTGTATTCGACCGTGCAGTTCGCGCCGCTGGCGGTGGCCAGCAACTGCCCGCTGGAAGTCGTCGAGTCGTGCCTCGGTATGGCCGGGCTCCGGGATTGCTTCAGCCACATCGTGGTGCCCAATGCCACGACGAGACCCAAACCCCATCCGGACGTCTATCTCACCGCCGCCCAGCTCTGCGGAGTGGAACCCGGTGACACGCTGGCCGTCGAGGACTCCCACTGCGGCATCCAAGCCGCCGCAGGTGCAGGCATGCGGGTACTCGGAGTCGGCCCCCGGCCCAGCGACCAGGAGACCGCATTGGCCGACTGGTGGGTCCACTCGCTGGAAGAGCCGGCAGTGCAGGGGTGGGCCGATGCCCGTATCCCTGCTCAGGGCTCTGGTCCCACTGTGCCCGAGTCCGGGACACCATGAGCGTGAGCGCGGTCCGGTCCGGGCGGACGTCTCCCTGAGCGGGCTGCACCGCACCATCGCAGGCGTGTGGAAGCCGCTCCCGTCGTTGCCGTACGGAGCGAGCCGATGTGGTCCCGGCCAACACAGCCCTGCGTGGGGGAGGTTCTGACCATGCTCGGATGCGTGCGGGGTGCGGCGTGCGCCTTCCGCTGCTCCCCGTGCCCTCCCTCGGCCCGCCGCTACGCAGCGGCAGGAAGGGCCTGGGTGTGAGACTCCCGCTTCACTGATGCGGTCGGACGCGTGGGGGACGGGGCGGGCACCCGTTGCACTTGCCGTACCTGGGGGCGGGACCATGCCCGATCCGTCGGATCACGTACCCTCAACGGATGACCACGTGACGTATCCGTATCCGTCGGACGGGCCTTCCGCCGCCCCCGGCGCCCGCCCGTTCACCTGCCGCCGCCCGACGTCTTCCGGAGCCGGCCCTCAAATTGAATCCCCAGCTTTGTCGCTTCCTCGCGGCAGGTCCGAACGCAAACTGCCCACCCCCACCGATGGAGGCAGCCCGACGATGACGAACAACGCAGCAGTGCATGCTTCGCGGAGGAACCGCAAGCTGACGCCGACCGCCACCGCGGCAGGGGCGGCGGTGATTGCGGCGTTGTTGCTCGCCGGCTGCTCGACGGAGGAGCAGGAGCAGCCCAAGCGCCCGGGTCCAGTGGAGCCCTCGCCGCGGAAAGGCAGCCATGCCCCCGCGGAGAAATCCACCGCTTTCTCGCCGTACGTGGACACCTCGCTCAGGCCCCCCTACGACCTTCTCAAGGGTGCCGAGGAGACCGGCGTGAAGGACTACAACCTCGCCTTCGTCTCCCCTGGAGGCGGCTGCGTACCCAAGTGGGGCGGCAGGCAGGCGCTCCGCGACAACCCGGTGGCGCGGCAGGCGGACGCGCTGCGCGCCAAGGGCGGCGATGTGCGGATCTCCTTCGGCGGACAGAGCGGTAACGAACTGGCCAGGGTCTGCGGCTCGGTGGACAAGCTGGTGAATGCGTACAGCAAGGTCATCGACGCCTACCACCTGACGAAGGTCGACTTCGACATCGAGGGTCCCGCCCTGACGGACACCAAGGCCAACAACCTTCGTGCGCAGGCGATCGCCCGGCTCCAGCAGCGCAAGAAACTGGATGTCTCCTTCACTCTCCCGGTGCTCCCCTCCGGTCTGAACCGGCACGCCGTCGCGGTGCTGGAGAACGCCAAGAAGCATGGTGCCCGGATCTCCTCCGTGAACATCATGGCCATGGACTACGGCACCTACTACCACGGTGACATGGGCAAATACGCCATCGCCGCCGCCACCGCCACCCAGAAGCAGGTCAAGGCGGCGCTGGGCATCCGCACCGAGGCCGAGGCCTGGAAGACGGTCGCGGTCACGCCGATGATCGGCGTGAACGACGTCAAGGTCGAGGTCTTCCGGCCCGACGACGCGGCCGAGCTCAAGAGGTTCGCTGAGAAGAAGGGGCTCGGCCGGTTGTCGATGTGGTCGGTCACCCGGGACAAGGCCTGCCCGGGAGGCCCGAACTCCAAGGCAGCAGCGACCTGTTCCAGCATCGGGAAGGCCGCCAACGAGTTCGCGAGGGTTTTCACCGGCTGAGCGGCCGGCGTGGTCCAGCGGGTTGCGCAGCGGTTCCCGTCGCTCCACGCTCGCGGCCTGTCGGGCAGGCGTAGGCCATGTCGCCGTGGAGGAAATTCATGTGCGTGCGGCATCCGGCGCTGTCAAGCTGCGCCGGTGAACCGTGAACAGATCTCGGCACTCGCCCATGCCGACCACCCGATCAAGTCCCCGCTCGACGACGATTCGGTACGCCGACTGCTGGAGCGCGGCCTTCCGCGCGGCAACGAGCGGGTACTCGATCTCGGTTGTGGGGGAGGGGAATGGCTGCTGCGCGCCCTGGCCATGCACCCTGAGGTGCACGCCGAGGGGGTCGACATCTCCGAAGTGGCGCTGGCACAGGCCCAGCAGGCCGCGGCCCGCCTCGACGTCCAGGAGCGCCTCGTACTCCACCACCAGGAAACCGCAAGCTTCTCCGCACCGCGCCCGTTCGACCTGGTGCTCAGCGTCGGGGCCGCGCACGCCTTCGGCGGGCTGCTGCCCACCCTGGCTGCGGCACGCAAGCACCTGGCTCCTGGGGGTCATGTGCTGATCGGTGACGGCTTCTGGGACCGCGAGCCCGCGCCGGAGGCCGTCGAGATGCTCGGGGACTTCGCCGACCTGGCAACCACGATGGACCGTGTCACCGCGGACGGGTGGACTCCTGTGCACGGCCATGTCAGCACCCGCAGTGAGCTGGACGACTACGAGTGGTCGTGCTGGGGCTCACTGGCCTCATGGGCCCTGGACCACCCCGCCGACCCGGACAGCTCGCAGCTGCTGGAGACAGCCGCCACTCGACGCTCCGAATGGCTACGCGTCTACCGGGACACCTGGGGCTTCGTCTGCCTGGTCCTGCGTCACACATCCGGCTGACCCCGGAACAGCACCAACTCCCCGTTGAACAGGGGGGATTCGATCACGCCACCGCGTTTGTGCCGAGCTGCGCGGGGCACACGGCTTGATGTCCCCGGCCGACACCCCCGTGCGGCCGGGGGCTTCTTCTTCGTGTCTTCCGATGACGCCTCCGCACGGGGCGCCGAGCGTCGGTGAGGTCCGGTTCGGCTATGCCGGGAGCTGGGTCGTGAGTACCTTCCGCTTCTCGATGGAGGGTTTTCGGTGAACAACCCGGCCCTCTTTCTGCGAGGGCGTTGCTGCCTCCGTGCGGGCGCCCGGAGCCGCCGGTCAGCGGCGTCGGGCGCCCGGGTAGGTGCGGGACCTGGGATTACGCCGACCGTATGGGGCCCACGCCCTCGACCTCGAAGACGACCTGGTCCTCGTAACACCACCACCAGGCCTCGCCGGGCTCGTAGGATCGGATGAGCGGGTGGCCGGTGGCGTCGTGATGGGCCGTGGCGTGCTTGTTCTTGGAAGAGTCGCAGCAGCCGATGTGTCCGCAGCTCTGGCACTCGCGCAGGTGCACCCACTGGTCGCCCTGTGCGACACACTCCGGGCAGCTGTCAGGGCTGTCCGGGCTGACCGGCTCCACCTGATTGAGGTGCTCACAGATCAGGCCGCCCGCCGTTCCTTCGCTGAAAGCCATGTTGCCTACTCACCGCACGCAGCCCACACCCTGACCGGCCCCTGGGGCATCTGCACGGGGACCCCTCACGGACGCTTGTCGCAGGGGTACGACCGAGCAGGGTCAGCTGGTGCCGTCGTTGGGAGGGAGGACGAAGTAGTCCAGCCCACGTCCTGGGGCGCCCTGGCCCGGCCGCGGCGCCACAATCATCACTTCTACCCTCCCACGCGGCGGCACCCTGTCAAACGGTGGACTGGACCACTCGAATTTCGATCACCGCTTCCGCCGGAGGAGGCGCGGGTCCGCTGACGCCATCGCGCAGCAGCCTGCCAAGAGGAGCCCAGGTGTCGGAGCGATCACTCAGGTGCTCGGTCCCCGTGCCGAGACGCGCGCCGACGACCACGGGCGCCAGGCCATGCGCCGCCATGCGCCGCCATGCGCGGCCGGGCTGTGGCTGCCCGTGGCTGCCCGCGCCCACCGACGGCAGGCCCACTGCCCGACCCATCCACACCTCGACCGGCGACGAATACACCAGGTGACGAATGCACCGGATGAGGGCGCCCTGAAAGCCGCGCTGCTCCCTCGCCGGGCCGGCTGCACCGCTTTCTCGTATAGGGCGCCGGAGCATGGGAAACCGCGTACGTGCACACTCCTCACAGACCTTCTCGTTCCCCTGGTGGATTGGACACTCAGATGGCGTCCGCACCCCAAATCGGCTCGCCGGTACCCGACTTCACTCTGCCCGGTGGTGTGCTTACGGGCGACCGCTTCGAGCGTCGCGACTACACCCTTTCCCTTCAGCGCGGCCGCCCGCTCGTCCTGGCGTTCTATCCGGGCGACGACACCAGTGTGTGCACCAAGCAGCTGTGTTCCTACTCCAGCGGCCTTGAGCAGTTCCGGGACCAGAACGCGGAAGTGTGGGGTATCAGCCCTCAAGATGTGGACAGCCACGAGCGGTTTGCACGCAAGTACGACCTGCGGATGCCCCTGCTCGCCGACACCGATCGCCGGGTCGCCCGCACCTTCGGTGTCGCCGCCCCCGGCATCGGACTGCGCCGGGCGGTGTTCCTCATCGGACCCGGCGGCACCTTGCACTGGAAGCACGTGGCGCTGCTCGGCGCCACCTTCCAGCCGGTCGACACGCTCGCCCGGCAGCTCGCCGGGATGGCAACCAGCTGATCGATGACGGGGCCCGGATGAGTACCTGCGCCGTCGGCCGCTGAATCCGCAAAAAACTTTCTGGAGCGATCGACCAATCCGCTCCTGGGCGGGTTCCGAATACCGGTCATGAGCACGCGACGACAGACAGTCACCCGCACGGTACGAGGCGTAGGGAGCGCCCTCGTGGCTGAGCGCGTGGCTGTGTCCGTTGCGGAGTTTGCGTCCGTTGCGCCCGGTCTCGACCGGCCGCGTGTCCCGGATCCCCGTGCGCCGCCGTCTACGCGCACCTCGACGCGGTCGATGCCCTTGTGCTGCGCCCAGGCCACCCCGGCGGGCCACCGACCGCACCGGCTACACCCGGACCGGCAAGCGCGCCCGGCCCCTTCCCGATGGCGCCTCCGGTTGGCATTCGGTGGTGGTCACCGTGGCCTGACACCCCACGCCCCGGCCGACGTCACCGTCACCATGGAGCCGGATCCGCACCCCGGGCCGCAGACCGGGCCAGGCGTTACGCTCACTTTGTATGGACTCGTACCGACTACGGAGGCGGCCATGAGGCAGAACGAGGAGTACCCGACTCCGTCGCAGGCCGAGGGCGAGAGGCTGGAGGAGGATCGGGATCCGACCGAGCAGCGCCACCCTGCGACGACCCGCACCCAGCCGTCCCAGGCGGAGGGCGAGCGCCTGGCGGAGGACGACGAGAGTTGACAGGAAGGGCAGGGATATACGGCCCCCTGCCGGCACCTCTTCCGTAGGAGAGGGAAGAGGTGCCTTCTCCTGCTGTGGGCCGTGTCGGGGGCCTGAGTGAGGTCCAGCAGGCGTCGCGACCCACGGCGCGAAGAGGGCCCAGGCGACGGAACCCGGCAGTGACCGCGGGCGGGGGAGCATCCCACGAGCAGCTCGGGCCTGCCGGTCTGTGCGCTGCGCGTGAAGCGCCCCGGTAGGCCGTACGCACCGGGTGCCGGTGAGGTGTGCGGGTCATTCACGGCGATCGATGTTGCCTCCGGGGCGGATGGGGGAAAGGGACGCAGGGTGCGCGAAGTTACCGATCCCTTGCTGGATCTCGTCCGATGGCACAGCGAACCCGTCGTCGCCCAGACGCTCCGCTCGACGGTGGCTGCCGTGATTTCCTATGTCGTCGCCCTGCTGCTGAGCAGCGAACCGGCGCCGCTGACCGCACCCCTGACCGCCCTGCTCGTCGTCCAGGTCACCCTGTACACCACCCTCACCACCAGTGTGCGCAGGGTGAACGCCGTCGTGGTGGGCGTCCTCATCGCCATCGGCTTCAGCTCCCTGGTGGGTCTGACCTGGTGGAGCCTGGGGCTGATCATCCTCGCGTCGCTGGTCATCGGGCGCTTCGTCCGGGCCGGTGAGTTCGTGCCCGAGGTGGCGATCAGCGCGATGCTGGTGCTCGGGGTGACGACGACGCGAGTGGCCGCGACGGCCTGGGACCGGGTGTTGGAGACGCTGATCGGGGCGGTCGTCGGACTGCTCTTCAACATGCTGTTCGTGCCACCCCTGTGGGTGCAGCCCGCCAGTGAGGCCATCGAAGGCCTGGCTGCCCGGATGAGCCGGTTGCTGCTGAGCCTCGGCGAGGAGGTGACGGGCCACACACCCGTGGCGGAGGCGGCAGCCCGGTTGCACGAGGCGCGGCAGCTGGATCACGACATCGTGCAGGTGGACGAGTCGCTCCGACAGGCGGAAGACAGTCTCCGGCTCAATCCTCGCGTCAAGGAGGGCCTGCTCTCCCGTGTCGTCCTGCGTACCGGCCTGGACACCTTGGAGATCTCCGCGGTGGTGCTCCGCACGGCGTGCCGCACACTGACCGACCTCGCCAAGGCGCGGACCGATGAGCCGCTCTTCTCGCCGGCCCTGGCCACCGCCCTGCGGGAGCTGTTCGGCCATATGGCCCGCGCGGTCGAGAGTTTCGCGGTCCTGATCACCACGCAGGTCACTGCCAATGCGGAGGAGGCCGAGGAGCGGCTCGCCCAGGAGCTCGCCGCGAGCCGCGAGAGCCGCGAGATCGTCGCGCATCTGCTTCTCGACGGTGTGCAGGAGCATCCGCGGCAATGGCAGCTGCACGGCGCGCTGCTGGCCGAGATCGATCGGATCCTGGATGAGATGGACGTGGCGAAGCGCTCCGAGCGGCTCGTGGAGGAGCTGAACCGCCAGGCCCGCGAGCAGCGGGAGAAGTACCCACTGGTGGACAAGCTGCGCGCCCGGTTGCGCCTGGGACGGCAGGGACGGCAGGGACACCGCACCACGGACGTGGCGCACTAGGTGTGTTGTCCGGACCAGCGCGGGCCCGTGAGCGAAGGACACGGACTGAGCAACGGCGGTGTCCGTCTCGGCGTTCCATGCCGGACCCTGAGTCTCGCCCCTGCTCAGCCGCTCGGTGAGCGTTCGAGGTCTGTGGCGGTGCGAGCAGCGGCCCGTCAGGCAGCCGGTGCGTCAGCCGTGGCGCAGCCGATCCGCTGCCCGCGCCCGGGCCGGATCGTCCGGCCGCGGTGGCTGTACGAGGCGGTGGCGGTGGACGGGTGGCAGGCCGGGCAGTAGTCCGGGCCAGACGACATCCAGCACATGGGCACTGGGCGTGAACAGCCCGGATGCCAGCGTCGGCAGGTCGGCCACGTCATGCCATTCCCAGCGGTGGACGAGCTTCGGCTCCCGCACGGCCGGCTCGCCGTGGAAGGCGACGACGCGCACGGCGCCGGTCACCCGCGGAATGCCATGGGCGGTGTCCATCAAGATCGCCAGCAGGCACGCGTCGGCCGCCTCGGCCTGCAGGCCGGTCTCTTCTTCGAGTTCGCGCACGGCGGCCTCGACGAACGACTCGTCGCCGTCGTTCTTGCCACCGGGCAACTCCCACACCCCCCCGCACGGACCTGCCCAGCAGCACACGGCCCGCATCGTCCGTCACCACGACGCCCGCGCCGGTCAGCGCGTGCGGGGACGGGTGCCCCTTGCCGCCGAACGCCACCGCGCTCGATTCAGGGTCGCGCAGCACGATGATCGCCAGCCCTTCGGCATCACGTCGTTCGACCGTGCGCCATCCGGCAGACAGCAGACGGATCTCCTCCTCGTCGAGTGCAATATCGCGCCGCTCCGCGGGCACTTCGTCCACGACCGGCGTGATCACCACCACCGCGCCGCCGGGGCTCAGCCGTTCGCGCAGCCGGTGCATCACTCGCGTGCGGTCGTGGAGGAAGGTGTAACTCAGCCGGAACACGATCAGGTCGTACGAGCTGTGCAGGCCGTCGAGGGAGTCCCGCTCGATGTCGCACTGCACAAATCTTCCCGTGCCGGCCGCAATCGGCATCTGCGTGGCGGTGGTGATGGCTGAAGGGGCGTAGTCGACGGCATCGACGGTGTAGCCGAGGGCTGCGAGGTGGCGAGCGAGTTCGCCCACGCCGCAGCCCACGTCCAGGGCATGGCCACCGCCAGGCGGGGCGGGGGCAAGGTCACGAAAGAGGAGGTGTTCGGTGTCGCCGAGCGGCCGGAAGGAACGGCCTGCTCCGTAGTGGGTATCCCATTCGTCTTGCGTCGCGTGTCCCATGGCGGAAACCCTTCAGCTGCGGAGGTACCGGATAGGTGAGTGAGGATCAGGAGAAGGTGTCGGGCAGGTGCAGCAGGTACTCGTCGTTGTCGTTGATGAGCATCGTGGCCGTGCCCGCCGGCTGGGGAGTTGGGACCGGTTCATCGGGTCACCGGTCGGGGGGACTGGCCGGGCGGCGCGCGGGGCAGTTGCCGCGACGGAGGTTCCGGTGCCGCCACGGGGACCGCGCGGCGCCGCACGCATCGCCCGGGCCCTCGCGGCGCCGGTTCAGCGGAGGTGGTCACGCAGCACATCCTCCGCCTTGGGATCCATGCTCGCCGTCGGTTCGTCCAGCAGCAGTACAGGCGTGTGCTTGTACAGCACTCCGCCTCGGGCCGTCGGCGACGGGGAGGCGTCCCCCCAGGACCGACCCGACCAGGGAGCGGATGCACCCGCAGGCGACGTGAGAAGGAGGCCATGGCGGGCTCCCTGGTGATCTCGCAGACCGCCAACTCGGGCTCGGGAACGGTTTATTCGATCGCGCGGCGTTGCGTTGTCCGCTACACAGGTCCGGTGACTGATCCCCACCCTCTCCGCACCCTCACCGATGACGAGTTCGTGCCGTGGGCCCGCATGGTCTCCAACACCTACGGCGAGGACCGGTCCGACGAGGAACTGGCCACCGAACGAGCCACGATTGAACTGGATCGCACGATCGCCGCCTTCGACGGCAGCACCCCCGTCGCCGGCACCGCGGCCTACACCCGCTCCCTGGCCGTTCCCGGCGCCGTGCTCCCGGTCGCGGGCGTCACCTGGGTCGGCGTGGCCCCCACCCACCGGCGCCGCGGCATCCTCACCGCGATGATGCGCAAACAGCTCACCGACCTGCACGATTCCGGCGGTGAGCCGGTCGCTGTGCTCCGCCCTGCCGAAGCCGCCATCTACGGCCGCTTCGGATATGGACCCGCCACGCGCGGGGCCCGGCTCCAGTGCGAGAAGCGCTCCATGACCTTCCGACCCGGGACCGAATTCGGCGACGGAACCATCGGGCTCCTGGGCCGCGATGAAGCCCGTCCGTTGATCGAGAAGGTCTACGACCAGGTTCGCACCGGCGCGGTCGGCTGGCCCGGCCGAACCGACGGCTCCTGGAACAGCCGCCTGTTCGACGAGCCGCGGGCGCGCGGCGGCGCGACGTCGCTGCGCTTCGCCGTGCACCGGGATCCGAGCGGCCATGTCACCGGGTACGCGCTTTACCGGATCAAGAGCGAACTCGACATCTTCGGCAACGACAAGAGCGCGGTGCAGGTCGTGGAGTGCGCGACGACCTGCCGCCGGGCCTACGCCGCACTCTGGCGGTTCCTCGCCGGCATCGACCTCGTGCCCTGGATCGAGTACGAGGCGGCGGTCGACGAACCGCTGCCGCATCTGCTGACCGATCCCCGTGCGGCGCGCTCCACGCCGGTGGACCGCCTGTGGGTGCGTCTGGTCGACGTCGACCGGGCGCTGGCAGGGCGCCGCTACTCGACGCCGTTGAACCTCGTCCTGGATGTGGAAGACAGCTTCTGCCCGTGGAACACCGGGCGCTACCGGCTGCACGCCGACGACGAAACGGTCGCGTGCGAGCGCACGGACGATCCCGCCGACCTCCAGCTGACCTCGACCGAGCTGGGCGCGGCTTTCCTCGGCGGTACGACTCTGGCCTCCCTCGCGGCCGCGGGCCGGGTCAAGGAACTGCGGCCGGGTGCCCTGGCACGCGCAACGAGCGCCTTCCGCGGACATCGGGAACCCTTCTACCCCGGAGGCTGGGCGTTCCCCGCCTACTGAGCGTTCTGCGGCCGTGGCCCGTGCGGGCACTCGGAGAAATCGCACGACGCTCACACGCGCGCCGCAACAGGCGGGCGCGGCCCGTGCGATTCCGCAAGCCCAGGGCTGGGAAGAGCTGTCGCAGAAGATCCGCGACGTCAGGGAGCAGTGGCATGTCCGGACAGCACTGGAGCGAAGAGACCCGCGAGTTGCTCAACGACGCCAGGGAACTGGCTGCCAAGATCACGGACCCTGGGGCGAAGGCGGCGGCGCTGACGCAGATCGCGCAGACGCTCTACAGCCGGGAGGCGTTGCGCGAGCTGTCGACCATCCGGGCCCAGCTGGAGACCATCAGCAACAGCCTGGGGGAGACAGCCGGCCGGTGACGCCCAGGGGATGACGGCGCCGGTCCGGTGAGCGAACCCGGGGATGCTGCGGGCTCCCGTGTCGCTCGTGCCCGGCACGAACGGGAGACGGTCTCCTGCACGAACGGGAAGGCGGTCTCCTGCACGAACGGGAAGGCGGTCTCCTGCACGAACGGGAAGGTGGTCTCGTGCCCGCAGCCCGGGGCAACGGTCCTGGCCGGAGTCGCAGCTTCGGCTCTTCGGGCCGGGGTGGGAAGCCGGGCGCCGGCCGAGTCGGGGCACGTGCCGGTGTAGCCGCCGCCGGTACCGGCCCCACGCTTGGCCTTGAGGCCGGGTTTCGACGGGCCGAAAGCGGCAACGTGTTTGTCATGTCCAGACACGTCCGTAACGGCAGAAGCGAAGCAGCGAAAGTCATCGTCGTCATCGCGGACCTCACCGCGGTGATCCTCGGCCTGTGGATCCTGTTCTCCCTCCTCGACGCAAACCGCGCCAACGACCTGGTCAGTTGGGTGCGAGCGGCCGCCGGCTGGCTGGCCGGATGGTCGCACGACCTGTTCACCATGGATCCGGACTGGGTGCGGACCGTGCTGAATTACGGGCTGCCCGCCGTGCTTTACGTCCTCCTCGGGCACGCCCTTGCCGCCCGGCTCCGCCGCGCCTGATGACCTGAGTCAGGAGTTCGGGGCGAGGAGTGACCCCGTCGGTCACGTCGGCCGGCCGTCCTACGGAGGACGGGGACGTCGTGAGCGGGCAGTGCCTGACCGCAGCCCGCCGAAGACTGCGAGGAATCCCTGCTCCTTTCCTGCTCCCGGTTCCCGCGGGAACGGTCTCGGAACGACGAACCGTGGTCGCCCGAGCCCGGCAGACTGGCACCATGCCACGCAGCGGAAAGGAGACCGGGTGAACGCCGACGGCGCGGGCTTCGAGGTGGCCGACGGCGACGGTTGCCCGCCGGTGGAGACGGACCCGACGAGGGACACCGCGGTCCAGGCAGCGTTCAACGGGTTGCTGCAGATCCGGCGGATGATGAACGCAGGAGCCGTCGATCCGCTTGCGGTGCCGGCGGAATGGGAGCGCAACCAAGTGGTACGCGCCGTTGCTCTGGCCCTGGAGGCTGCCGGGATTGCCCCCTCGGCAGTCGACGGGGATGGTCAGCGGGTGGCGACCGGGTACCGCGTGTGTGCGGCCGACACGCATGGAGTGGCGCGGGTCGAGTGGCTGGGGCCTGCGGGAAGCGGCGCCGCCTACGCCGAGCAGGAGGAGCTGCGGCGCTGCGTCGTCGCGTTGCGACGGCTGGGGTGGGAAGCGTTGGAGTACCGCGGACCACGCCGGCGCCGATATCTCGAAGTCGAACCGCCGGGCCGGGCCCGCCCCGAAAGGCTCCGCCCGCTGTGACCCCCGCCGTCACAGCGACGGCCCCCGCCCCTCCTGGTGCGGTTCATGGCGTGTGCTGCTGCGACGGCGGAGCCAGTCCCTCCTCTGACATGGACGACCGGGAAACGGTTCGGGCCAGATGGCCGGCGGCCGACTCCGCCAAGGTGCGGATCGCCGGGTGCCAGGGGCGGCTCTGCGGTCCGGTCAGTACGAGACGGCGCGACGTCTGGGGTTCCAGCGGCAGCAGGACCAGATCAGGGGGGATCAGAGCACGCGAGACCTCGGACAGGATGGTCACGCCGATACCGGCCTGCACCATGCTGATCAGAGTCGCCAGGTCCCGTACCCGGTGAGTGGGGGTGAACCGCAGCCCGGCCAGGCCGTGGATCGTACGGATGCGGGCTTCGCAGCCGTTGGGTGAGATCAGGAACTGGTCGTCCTCCAGATCTCGGATGTCGACGGATGGCTCGTCCGCCAAGGGGTGGTCCCGGGGCAGCAAGGCCCGGTAGCAGTCCACCGCGAGTTGGATGCCGGGGCCGGGTGGCGGGTCGATCAGGACGGCGCCCTCGGCCGTCCCGTCCTCCAGCCAGCCCGAAACTTCGGCGCTGTCACCCTCGAAGACCCGCACCGTGATCCGCGGCTGGTCCTCGCGCCAGTGCCGGAGCAGACCGGGGATCAGCCCCTGGCAGACCGTGGGTGTGGCGGCCAGCCGCACGGTGCCGGTCATCGTCTCGGTGGCATCGACCGCGATCCGCTCCACGGACCGGGCCGCCGACAGCGCGATGCGGGCGTGCGGCAGGACCCGCTCGCCGAGTGCCGTGGTCCGGGCCGGGGTGGCGCGGACCAGCAGCGGGGCGGCCAGCTCGCGTTCCAGGGAGGCGACGGCGTGCGACACCGCTGACTGGCTCATGCCCAGTTCTGCGGCGGCCGCACTGAAACCGCCCGCGTCGACGACGGCGAGGAAAGCCCTCAGCTGCGGAATGTTCACGGTCATGCGAGGGCCTCATGTGTCTATGACAGCTATGCGTTGGATCCATGGTGCCAGGTTGGCGACGCTTGATCCGTGCCGCCGACTCCGGCGGACGCACACCGAGCACTTGCCGAGGAGAGCCATGCCGTACTTCCGCGTCACCGTCCCCGACCCCGACCTCCCGGCCGACGTCCAGTGCGCCCTTGCCGAGGGTCTGACCCGGCTGGCGGTCTCGGTCCTGCACAAGTCCAGCGCGAGGACCATCGTTCACCTCAACCTGGTCCCGGCCGGCAGCTACTTCGTCGACGGCAGGCCGCTGAGCGGTGCCCGCGACGCGCACGTGGAGGCCAGCCTCACCCTGGGCACGAACAGCGCCGCGGAGAAGGCTGCCTTCATCGCCAGGGCCGGTGAGCTGCTGTCGGACATCCTCGGCCCGCTTCCCCGTTCCGGCGTCGCGCTGCACGAACTCCACCCCGAGAGCTACGGCTACAACGGAGTGACCCAATTCGACTACTACCGCCGCGCCGGGGACACGCCGACCGCCCTCGCTGCCCGCTGAACTGCCTGTCATCGGCCGGGCCGCGCTGCGCTGGTGCCTGTGGCCGGCTTACGGCCGGCCACGGGCACCAGCCGGCGGCACAGGTCTGCTGCCAGTGAACCGTTGTGCCCCGACGGCGGGGCGGGCGGCGGCGGCCCACGGTGAGGGGGGGTGTAGCCCCCAGGCGGGGGGGAGCACATGCCCGGCCCGGGGTTGA